>DXDX01000126.1 GCA_019115265.1 Candidatus Flavonifractor merdigallinarum
CACTCCCCCATGTTCCACCAGGTGGAGGGCATGGTCATTGACAAGGGCGTCACCATGGCCGATTTGAAGGGTACCCTCAACACCGTGGTGGAGAAGCTCTACGGCGCGGGCACCAAGACCCGCTTCCGCCCCCACCACTTCCCCTTTACCGAGCCCTCCTGTGAGATGGATGTACAGTGCCACAAGTGCGGCGGCGTGGGCTGCCCCACCTGTAAGGGCGAGGGCTGGATTGAGCTGCTGGGCGCGGGGATGATTCACCCCCGCGTGCTGGAGATGGCGGGCATTGACACCAATGTCTACTCCGGCTGGGCCTTCGGCATCGGCCTGGAGCGCACCGCCATGCGCCGCTTCAAGATCGCGGACCTGCGCCTCATCTTTGAAAACGATGTGCGCTTCCTGGAGCAGTTTTAAGAAAGAGGGGTAGGAATCATGAATTTAAGCAGAAAATGGCTCAAGGAGTTTGTCACCGTTGACGCCAACGACAAGGAGTTTGCCGAGGCGATGACCCTCTCCGGCTCCAAGGTGGAGCTCACCCACGATTTGGGCGCGGAGATCTCCAATGTGGTGGTGGGCCGCGTGGTGGAGATGAAGCGCCACGCAAACAGCGACCACATGTGGGTCTGTCAAATTGATGTGGGACAGGCCGAGCCTATCCAGATTGTCACCGGCGCGTGGAATGTCCATGTGGATGATCTGGTGCCGGTGGCTTTGCACAAGTCCACCCTGCCCGGCGGAGTGAAGATTGAAAAGGGCAAGCTGCGGGGCGAAGTGTCCAACGGCATGATGTGCGGCCTTGCCGAGCTTGGCCTGGAGGTGCGGGACTTCCCCTACGCCGTCATTGAGCCCGCCGCTATCCTGGGCGACTACAAGCCCATGGCCCCCGAAAAGCCCTCCATCCCCGCGGACATCCAGCCGGGACACAAGATTTTCGGCAGTGTGGTGTGCGCCAAGGTGACCGCCGTACGCGTTGACGGATACAGCCGCTACACCGTGGGCTGCGAGGTGGACGCCGGTTCCGTCTCGGTGACCACCACCTGCCCCAACCTCCACGCCGGGGATCTGGTGGCCCTGGACACCAAGAAGGAGCACATCTGCACCCTCTCCGATTTGCGCGCCCAGCAGGCGGAGTTTCCCCACTGCATCCCCGACGGCATCTTCATCCTCAACGAGGACTGCAAGCCCGGCGACGATTTGAAACCCGTCATTGGCCTGGACGACCATGTGGTGGAGTTTGAAATCACCCCCAACCGCCCCGACTGCCTCTCCGTCATCGGTCTGGCCCGGGAGGTGGCGGCCACCTACGACACCCCGCTCTCCCTCCACCAGCCGGAGGTCAAGGCACAGGGCGAGGGCTCTCTGGTGGAGCTCCTGGACGTGGAAACCCCCGACGCCGACTTGGTGCCCCGGTACACCGCCCGCATGGTGCGCAACGTGAAGATTGCCCCCTCCCCCAAGTGGATGCGGGAGCGGCTGCGCGCTATGGGCGTGCGCCCCATCAACAACATCGTGGACATCACCAACTATGTCATGCTGGAGTATGGCCAGCCTATGCACGCCTTTGACTACCGCTATGTGAAGGGCGGCAAGATCATTGTCCGCCGGGCCGCCGAGGGCGAGGAACTCACCACTCTGGACGGACAGGTCCGCAAGCTGAACGCCAACCACCTGGTCATCGCGGACGAGCACCGGGCGGTGGGCCTGGCCGGTATCATGGGCGGCGAGAACAGCGAAATTGTGGACGACACCACCGATGTGGTCTTTGAGTCCGCCTGTTTTGACGGCACCTGTATCCGCAAGGGCGCTCTGGCCCTGGGGATGCGCACCGAGGCTTCCGCCAAGTTTGAGAAGGGCCTGGACCCCATGAACACCCTCCCCGCCGTGGACCGGGCCTGTGAGCTGGTGGAGCTGCTGGGCGCGGGCGAGGTCCTCCCCGGCACCATCGACATCCTCAACTATGTCCCCCACCCCCACACCATCACCATGGACCCCGAGCGGGTGAACGCCCTGTTGGGGACGGACATCCCCGCCGTGGAGATGTACCGGTATCTGGCCCGGGTGGGCATTGTCACCGAGCACAACGACTGCCCCAACGGCCCCGCCGAGGTGCTCATCCCCTCCTGGCGCGCCGACGTGGTGGGCATTGCCGACCTGGCGGAAGAGGTGGCCCGCTTCTACGGCTACAACAACATCCCCTGCACCCTCATGCGGGGCCAGACCACTCTGGGCGGCTACTCCGAGGAGGAAAAGCTGGAGCGCCAGCTGGGCTCCATGTGCCGCGCCATGGGGTATGATGAGATCATCACCTACTCCTTTATCTCCCCCACCTGCTATGACAAAATCCGCTGGAGCGAGGATGACCCCCAGCGGCAGTCCTTCAAAATCCTCAACCCCCTGGGCGAGGATACCTCCATCATGCGCACCACCGTCCTCCCCTCCATGCTGGAGATTTTGACCCGCAACTACAACTACCGCAACAAGAACGTGAAGCTCTACGAGGTGGGCCGCATCTACCTCCCCGGCGGCGAGGATGGTCTGGCGGTGGAGAACAAGGTGCTCTCCATGGGCGCCTACGGGGACGACATGGATTTCTATGCCCTGAAAGGCTGTGTGGAGGCCATTTTGAAAGACCTGCGGACCACCGATGTCCGCTTTGAGGTGCCCGCCGTGCCCAATCCCTCCTACCACCCCGGCCGGTGCGCGGAGGTGTACGCCGGCAACTGCCGCATCGGCGTCTTTGGTCAGATTCACCCCCTGGTGGCCCAGAACTACGGTGTGGACGCGGCATTCTACTGCGCCGAGCTGGAGCTGAACCAGCTGATGGCGGCCAAGGGTCCCGACCCGGAGTACGTCCCCCTGCCCAAGTTCCCCGCCGTCACCCGGGACATCGCCGTGGTGTGCGACGAGGCCATTACTGTGGGCGCGCTGGAGGGGTGCATCCGCAAGGGGGCCAAGGGCCTGCTCAAGAGCGTCACCCTCTTTGACATCTACCGCGGCAAGGGCATCCCCGAGGGCAAGAAGAGCGTGGCCTTCAACCTGGTGCTCCGCTCGGACGAGCGCTCCCTCACCGCCGAGGAGGCCGACGCTGATGTGAAGAGCATTCTGGAGACGCTGGAGAGCGAGCTGGGCGCGGTGCTGCGCTGAGCAATAAAATCCTCGCTTTTTCATTCCATCTTCCGATTGGACTTTTCCGGTACGCCCTCTTATAATAAAAGGTGTGCCGCTCCGCCGCGCTTCGACCTCCCGGGGTCGAAACGCGGCGGACCTTTTTCTTCTGCCCAAACGTCCAAACCGGGTACGATTGATGTGCCCCCTTCTCTGCGGCCCATGAAATGACCCGATACACAAAGGAGGACCCCAATATGACCCTGGGACAGCGGTTGATGCTGCTGGAAAAGAGACATTACCCCTTTCGGCGCTGGCCCAAAGAACGGCACTCCACCCTGCTCTTTTTGGGGTGCAACTTCCCCGGCCACTTTCCCCGGACGGCCGCCCGGCTGGAGGCGCTGTGCCGGGAACACGGGGTAGGCGCTGTCTATGACTGCTGCGGCAAGCCTTTGGCCGACGGTGGGGACAGCACCGGAGCGTCGCGCTCCCGCTCGGCCCTGATGAAGCGCCTGGAGCGGCTGGGGACGGAGCGGCTGTACACCGTGTGCCCCAACTGTGCCGCCTATCTGGCCCCCCGCCTCCCCATCCCGGTGGGCAGCGTCTATGCCCTTCTGGCCGCCTGGGGGTGGAAGTCCCCCGCCCCGCCGCCGGAGGGATGGGTGTTCCGCCCCTGTCCCGACCGGGCGGAGGGGCGCTGGCTCAAAGAAATGGGGGCGCTCCTGCCGGTGGACGGCCTGCGCCCGGTGAAGCGGGTGGGCTGCTGCGGCCTGCGCCACGATATTGCCGCCCACGGCCCCAAGGCCGGGGCCGCCCTGTGCGCCCGTGTGGCGGAACAGCTGGAGGGAGAACCCCTCTACACCTACTGCGCCTCCTGCTCCGGGCAGTTTGCCCGCCACGGCTGCACGCCGGTGCGCCACCTGCTCCCCTACCTGCTGGGGGTGGAGGAGGCCCCCGACTGCGCTCAATCGTTCCTCAACCGGGCCAGGGCGGGCTGGCGTCCCCGCCGGGAGGGGGAGACACCATGATTTCCATTCTCATTCCCGTCTATCAGGAGGAAAAGGCCCTGCCGGCCCTGCTGGACCGTCTGGACGCGCTGGAGGGGGAACACGAGGTGCTCTTTGCCGACGGGGGAAGCACCGACGCCACGGTGGAGCTGCTCCGCGCGAGGGGATATGTCGTACTCACCGGGGCCAAAGGGCGGGGTAAACAGTGCAACCTGGCTGCCGCCCACGCCAAGGGGGAGGTGCTCTTCTTCCTCCACGCCGACAGCGCAGTGGAGCCGAACGTGCTCGCCCACATTCAGGCCGCCGTGGATGGGGGCGCCCGGTGGGGCTGCCTCACCATCACCTTTGACAACACCCGCTTCCCCTACTGCGGGGGGATTCTCATTTCCAACCTGCGGGCCAAAGTCGGCCACATTGTCTTTGGGGACCAGGGGATGTTCTTCACCCGGAGCCTCTTTGAGACGGTCGGTGGCTTTCCGCCCCTGCCCATTATGGAGGACTACGAGCTCTCCCTGCGCCTGAAGGCCCGGCACATCCCGCCGGTGGTGGTGAAGAGCCCCATTGTGGCCTCGGTGCGGCGCTTTGAGGCGGGCGGGCCCTGGCGGGTTGGAATCCAGATGTACTATCTCCGGCACCTCTACCGCAAGGGGGTTTCCCCCCAAGTTCTGGCACAGCGGTATCGGGACTGCCGGTGAGGAGGATTGTATGACACCCTACGCTCTGCTGCTCTTTACCCGTATCCCCCTACCCGGCGTGTGCAAGACCCGCCTCTCCCCTGCCCTCACCCCGGACCAGTGCGCCGCCCTCCAGGGGGCCATGCTGGCCGACGGGGCGGCGGCTCTCCGGGGGCTGGGCATGGACCTCCAAATCTGGTACTCCGGCCCCGGTGCGCCGGAAACGCTGCACCCCTTTGTGGGGGACGCCCCCCTCTTCCCCCAGATGGGGGACGGGCTGGGGGCGCGGATGGACTGCGCCCTCTCCGCCGCTCTGGCCCAAGGCTATGAGGGCTGTCTGTTGCTGGGCTCTGACCTCCCCTTTCTGGACGGGGCGGATGTACGCCAGGCGCAAACTCTGCTGGAAGGACACGATGTGGTTCTCTGCCCCTCGGCGGACGGGGGGTACTGGCTGGTGGGGCTGAAAGCCCCCTTCCCCGCGCTCTTCACCGGACAGCGGTACGGCGGGAGCTCGGTGCTGGCAGATGCGCTGGCGGTGTGCCGGTCGGCGGGACGCTCGGTGGCTCTGGGGCCGGTGCGGCGGGATTTGGACACCCCGGAGGATTTGGCCTGGTTTCAAAAGGAGCTGACCGCCGGAACCCTCCCACAGAGGGGGGCTGCTGCTGCGCTGCTCGGTGCGCTCCCCCCGGCAAGTCCTTAATTCTTCCTAAAATTTTTCCCCCGCCTCTTTACACCCTCGTTCTTTTCGGTTAAAATAAAGGGCAGAAATGGTAAGGAGGTGCGATGTCATGCAGTCAGATTACACACGCAGATTCAGTCTCAATTATGAGAAGGATCAGGAGATTAAAGACATTCTGACCTCTGTCTATAACTCCCTGCGGGAGAAGGGCTACAACCCCATCAATCAGATTGTGGGCTACATCCTCTCGGAGGACCCCACTTATATCACCAATTACAACAACGCCCGCACGCTGATCCGGAAGCTGGACCGAGATGAGCTCTTGCAGGAGCTGGTCCGCCAGTATCTCAACAGCTGAGCCTGAGACAACACGCCCCGCCGCCCGAAGTCATACGGGTGGCGGGGCGTTTGTTTTCTGTTGTGCTCCCGTGCGTTATCCATGGCAGAGCAGACAGCCGAACACCGTCAACAGGGTGTGGTGGACGGGGCAGGTGGGAAAGCCCCGCCGGATTGGGTCATCCTCCCCCGCTGCCAAGAGCCACTGGCGCAGGGCTTCCGGTTGGATGTCGCACGCCCGCAGCCGGTTCACCATGCGGGAAAACTGCTCCAGCGCGGGAAAGAGCCGTTCTTCGCTGGGCGTCCAGTCCAGGTACTCCCAGCCCAGCTTGCCCTTTGCGCCGTCGATGGCCCGCAGGAGAAAGGCCCGATCTTGCTCAAAGGTCCTGCTGTCCCAGGGCAGCTCCGCCAAATCAAAGCCCACCATGCCCAGACCGACTGCCGCTTGATCCCGCTCCGCCAGCCATACAATGAGCCGTTTCTCCTCCTCACGCCGGGCCAGAAGGGAGCCGCTCAGCACCAGTGTACCGAGAAAGACATCGGTCAGGCCGTTGTTCATGGTGAGGGTTTCTTCATCTGGTTCTCCCTCATGGAGTGTAATGACATTGGACACATGGATCTCCTCCTTCTTCCCCACGCGGGGGTGCGCTCGCCGCGCGGGCCGCCAGCCCGGCTCGGGCCGCTTACCCAGCGGGGGCACCGCTTTCTTTGCCAAAGAAAGCGGTAGGAAAGAAAGCGCAGAGGGGGCGCTGCCCCCTTTGCACTCCCCCCAATGCGCAACCGAGCTAAAGTTCTCCTGCGGAGAAATTGCGCAGGTGCGGTGCCATCTGAACGGAGCTTCCCGCCTATGAGGAGAGTGTTGTACTGCCTTGCAAGACAGGTAACTCCCATTTGGGAAAGTCTGTTGCCACAGAAGAAGCTATAAATTTGCACCCACAAATGGGGCGGCCCCCTAAAAAGGCCGCCCTTTTGGAGGGGAGTGGAGAGGGGAACGAGAAGTTCCCCTCTCCGCCTTTTCTTTCCCCGGTTTCTTTTCCGCGAAAAGAAATCGGGTCCCCGC
>DXDX01000127.1 GCA_019115265.1 Candidatus Flavonifractor merdigallinarum
CTTGGAAGGCTGGGATTCTACCATTGAACTACACCCGCATGGGAACGCGGACGTCTTAGCGATGTCAGCTTGGTTATGATAGCATAGAGGAAGAAAATTGTCAATCACTTTTTTCAAAAAATTTGCGAGGCGGGAAATATCCCGCCTCGCAAGCGATGAGCGTTACTCCGCGGCATTGGCAGAGCCCAGGGCGTTGCCGTTGACCGTCACCGTACAGGAGGCGCTGTCCGTGAGCTCTGGGGCGGAGTAGAGCAGCGCGGAGCAGGGGCGCTGGGTGGTGTAGGGGAGGAGGGTCTCGCCGCTGCCGCTCTCAATGGCGAGGGCCGCGCCCAGATTCTGCTGCTGGGGGAAGGTCCACTCCAGCACCGCCTGACGGGAGCCGGGGTCCACCGGGCCCACCGTGCTCCCCAGGGCCAGAACACTGCCCCCCTGGATTTGGAGACCACTGGTGGCGGAGAGGCCCTGACCGGCGGCCAGCGCCACCACCTCACCGCCGTTGACCACCAGATACCCCTGAGAGGCGGCCCCGTCGCCTGTGCCGCTCAGTCCGCCGTTGAGGAAGTATTTCCCGTCATTGATGGTGATGACCGAGAGAGCCTCCTCCTGCACCTGGAGGGCGGCCCCCTGGGCCTGTACCATCAGCCGCCCGCCGTTCAAAGTGAGGTGCACCGCGCCGCTGATGTCGGTGCTGCTGCTGGTGACAGAGAGAAGGCCGTCTCCCGTCTCCTGCCCGGAGAGATTGAGGCTTACTGCGGTGGTCAGCGCGCCCTCCGCCCCGGCGGATGTACTGGTCAGGGCGTTTTCCGAGCCGTCCGTCAGTACCAGACGGGCTCCAGCGGTACTGGTGTCCACTTGGGCGGCAGTGATTTTAGCCTGGGTGTCGGCGCACTCATAGACTTGGGAAAAGACCAGAGCAGGGGCGGAGGAACAGGTGATATCCACCCCGTCCAGTATCAGTGTGACCACAGCGGTGGGGTCGTCCAGCGCCTCAGCCCCCAAATCCACCGCCACCTGGCCGTCGGAGAGAGTGCCGCTGAGGCGGTAGGTTCCGGGCTGAGTAATGATCACCGCCGTGGCGGAGCTTCCCTCTGAGGCGGCGTTGTAGTTGTAGAGGGGCTGTCCCACCTGGACTGGCCCCTCCGACTGGGCGGAGAGGGCCTGCCCGTCTGCGGTGATACCGTCGTCCGAGAGCTCCACAGAGACGGTGGTGCTCTCATCCGCCCCGGGCGTTGTGGTGGGGGAGGGGGTGAGTTCGGTTGTCTGGGCGGAACAGCCGCCCAGAAGAAACCGAAAGGCCGCGAGAACTGCGGACCCTATCACAGCTTTCATAGGTTGCAATCTCCTTTCTTGGGTTCCGCTTCACCATACCACCAGAACCCAAAGGGAATCTGAAAAAAGAAAAAACTTTTTGTAAACATAGTCCCCGTTCTGGGACTGATAACAGGAATGATTTTCCAATACGTTCTGTCATTTGGTGATTATTTTACGCCGAGTTTTCGGAGTTTTTTCAGAAACAAGAGCAAACTCCCGGTTTCAGATTCCAAAACCCAGCGGCAAGGAAAAAATCCTTGCCTGGATGTAGAAAATTGCACGAGAACTCCAGGGGTCGCCCCGGGGCCAGGGGGCGCAAACGCTGATGGGGACAGGCCTTGCGCCCTCTGGAGGGGTATGGTGGAGGCGATTCTTTTCGGCACAAAATATGGGTTGCATTTTTGGAAAGGACACTATATAATGTACTCCGATGAGAACACACCGTTTTCCCGCCGCAGTGGGAGGATGGTGCTTCTGTTTGTTATAGAAAATTGAAGGGGCGAGGAATTTATGAAGATCATGAAGCGAAGCGGTGTGGAGGCCCAGTTCGACCGTACCAAGATTGTGGCGGCGGTCAGCAAAGCCAATGAGGCTACCGATGGAGCGCCGGAGCTCACAGAGGAGCAGATCCAGTCCATCGCCGACCAAATTGAGTCCGATTGCCAGCGGATGGGCCGGGCGCCCTCGGTGGAGGAGGTCCAGGAGCTGGTGGAGACCGGCATCATGGAGGCGGACGCCTACGAGACCGCCAAGCGCTACATCCGCTACCGCTATAACCACACCCTGATGCGGGAGGCCAACACCACCGACAACCAGATTCTCTCCCTCATTGAGTGCAACAATGAGGAGGCCAAGCAGGAGAACTCCAATAAAAATCCCACCGTCAACTCCGTCCAGCGGGACTACATGGCCGGCGAGGTCAGCAAGGACATCACCCGCCGCCTGCTGCTCCCCCGTGAGATTGTGGAGGCCCATGAGGCGGGCATCATCCACTTCCACGACATGGACTACTATGCCCAGCACATGCACAACTGCGATTTGGTGAACCTGGAGGACATGCTCCAGAACGGCACCGTCATCTCCGGCACTATGATTGAGAAGCCCCACAGCTTCTCCACCGCCTGCAACATCGCCACCCAGATCATCGCCCAGGTGGCCTCCAACCAGTACGGCGGACAGTCCATCTCCCTGACCCACCTGGCGCCCTTTGTGGATGTCTCCCGGAAGAAGATTCAGGCGGAGGTGCTGGCCGATCTGGCCATCTGCCAGGGCTCCACCGACCCGGAGGTGGTCCACAAGATTGTGGAAAAGCGCCTGCGGGAGGAGATCCGCCGGGGTGTGCAGACCATCCAGTACCAGGTGGTCACCCTCATGACCACCAATGGACAGGCCCCCTTTATCACGGTGTTCATGTATCTGGGGGAGGCCAAGAGTGAGCAGGAGAAGAAGGATCTGGCCCTCATCATTGAGGAGACGCTGAACCAGCGCTGCCAGGGCGTCAAGAATGAGGCGGGCGTCTGGATTACCCCCGCTTTCCCCAAGCTCATCTACGTCCTGGAGGAGGACAACGTCCGCCCCGGCACCCCCTACTATTATCTCACCAAGCTGGCCGCCAGATGCACCGCCAAGCGCATGGTCCCCGACTATATCTCGGAAAAGGTGATGCTCCAGAACAAGGTGGACAAGAACGGCGAGGGCCACTGCTACACCTGCATGGGCTGCCGCTCCTTCCTCACCCCCTATGTGGACCCGGAGACCAACCAGCCCAAGTACTATGGCCGCTTCAACCAGGGCGTGGTGACCATCAATCTGGTGGATGTGGCTCTCTCATCCGGCGGAGATGAGGAAAAGTTCTGGAAGATTTTTGACGAGCGGCTGGAGCTGTGCTATAAGGGCCTTATGTGCCGCCACAACCGCCTGAAGGGCACCCTGTCCGACGCCGCCCCCATCCTGTGGCAGTACGGCGCCATCGCCCGCCTCAAGAAGGGAGAGCCCATTGACAAGCTCCTCTACAACGGCTACTCCACCATCTCCCTGGGCTATGCCGGGCTCTATGAGTGCGTCAAGTACATGACCGGCAAGTCCCACACCGACCCGGAGGCCACTCCCTTTGCCCTGGAGGTGATGGAGCACATGAACCAGGCCACCGCCCGCTGGAAGGCCAAGGAGCACATCGACTTCTCCCTCTACGGCACCCCCATGGAGTCCACCACCTACCGCTTTGCCAAGTGCCTCCAAAAGCGCTTTGGCGTCATCCCCGGCGTCACCGACAAGGCGTATATCACCAACAGCTACCATGTCCACGTCACCGAGGAGATTGACGCCTTTACCAAGCTGTCCTTTGAGGCCCAGTTCCAGACCCTCTCCCCCGGCGGGGCTATCAGCTATGTGGAAGTGCCCAACATGCAGAACAACCTGGAGGCGGTGCTCCAGCTCATGCAGTTCATCTATGACAACATCATGTATGCCGAGCTGAACACCAAGAGCGACTACTGCCAGGTCTGCGGCTACGACGGCGAGATTGCCATTGTGGAGGACGAGGACGGCAAGCTGGTGTGGGAGTGCCCCCACTGCCACAACCGCAACCAGGACAAGATGAATGTGGCCCGGCGGACCTGCGGCTACATCGGTACCCAGTTCTGGAACCAGGGCCGCACCCAGGAGATCCGGGAGCGGGTCCTCCACCTGTAAGGGGAGAGGGGAACACTTCCATGAACTATGCCGCCATCAAGCGCCGGGACATCGCCAACGGCATTGGCGTGCGGGTGTCCCTCTTTGTCTCCGGCTGCACCCACCACTGCAAGGGCTGCTTTAACCAGGAGGCCCAGGACTTTTGCTACGGGGAGCCCTTTACCCCGGCGGTGGAGGACGCCATTCTGGAGGATTTGGCGCCGTCCTATGTGAACGGCCTCACCCTGCTGGGGGGCGAGCCCTTTGAGCCGGAGAATCAGCGGGCGCTGCTGCCCTTTTTGAAGCGGGTGCGCGCACGCTTTCCAGACAAGAGCATCTGGGCGTTCTCCGGCTACGTCTACGACACCGAGCTGCTGGGCGAGAGCCGGGGCCGCTGTGAGGTCACGGACGAGATGCTTTCCCTGATTGATGTGTTAGTGGATGGGGAGTTTATCGAAGAGCAAAAGGACATCACCTTGCTCTTCCGGGGCTCGGCCAACCAGCGCCTCATTGATCTCAACGCCACACGGGCCGCCGGAGAGGTGGTACTGTGGCAGAATCCGGTTTAATCATGGATTCGGCCAAGCCGGGGGTTTGTGCGCTCGCCGCGCGGGCGTCCTACCCGGACGGGGCACCGCTTTCTTTGCCAAAGAAAGCGGTGGGAAAGAAAGCGCAGAGG
>DXDX01000128.1 GCA_019115265.1 Candidatus Flavonifractor merdigallinarum
CCAGTCAGAGCCGAACTTGGTTGTGTTGAATGGAGACAGGGAGGAATAATAAAACATCGGCATGGACGTAAGTCCATGCCGATGTTTTTCCGTGTAATGATTAGGTGGCGGTGTTCAGTTCTGCGGTGTTCCGTTCTCCGTTCCAGTTTACATTCAGGCCGAAGCTCTCCGAGAAGAACCGCAGGGGTACATAGGTGCGGTTCTGGTAGGCGATGGAGGGGACATCCTGGGGGCGCTCCGCGCCGTCCACCCAGGCGTTGGTGGTGCCGATTTCCACCTCAATGCGGGTGTCACCCTTGGTGCAGACCGCCCGGTTGGTGGTCTGGTCCCAGGTGACAGTGAAGTCCAGGGCCTCTGCAATCCCCCGCAGGGGCACCAGAATGCGGTCATTCTGGGCGATGGGCATGGTATCAAAGGAGAGGTACTCCCCATCCAAAGTCACATAGTACCGGGGCGTGGGGAAAGTGTTGGAGAAGAGCTGTTCATATTCTGTCCAATCCAGGACTTGGCCGGTGTAGGACTGGACCGCGCCAGTCTGCTCCACTGCGTCCACCACAAGGCCCATGGTCTCGTCATAGGTTTCCGTCCAGCTGTGGAGAATGGGACGGACAGACAGGCGGCAGCCCTCGGGCAGGGCATACTCTCCGCAGTCCACCCAGTAGGCGGGATCATCGTCAAAGCTGGCCCACAGATGGCCGTCCCGCACCTCAAAGCGGGTATCGCTCTGCGTGTCATCGGGGAGGGCGGTTTGATCGGTGGGGGTCCAGGTCTGGGTGTCCGCCGAGGTCCACACCACCGGGCCATTCTCCCCCTGCACCAAGACATACCAGGTGTTATTCTGCTGCTTGGCGTCCAGCACTTGGGCGCCGAAGTCGTAGGACCAGACCTCGTTCCAGCTCTTGTCCACAAAGGTCAGCACTGTGTTCCGCGGTCCGGGCATGTTGGCCCCCAGGCCGTACATGCCACCGGTGCTGAGGACCTTCTGAGCGACCAGATAGCCGGTCCCGGCCAGACGGAAGGTGTAGGTGGCGGAGAGGGGAGAGCCTACCCCCTCAATGCTGTGCCAGGTGCCGGTGACCGGGGCGTGTGTGGTCCAGGTGAACCCGTCCGAGGAGACATAGATCTCCCCGGAGTAGGTGTTGCACACAAAGAAGTCTCCGCCGCTGGAGGGCAGAATCTGCACCATCTCCGGCGAAGTGGTCCAGGGGGTGTTCTCCACCGTCACCCACGACCGGCCATCCACCGAGAAATCAAAGCGGGCAATGAGGCTGCCGCCGTTGGGGTTGTCCACATAGACCTTGCGCAGGACACCGGCGGCCCCCACGGCGTAGTTGTCGCTCAGCCCCTGGCCCAAATCCCAGTCGGCCTTGGCGAAGGTATATGTCTCACCGGCTACGGTGGCGGAGTAGGCGCCGTTTGCATAGCCGATGGCGTCCACTTGGCCGTCAAAGACCTTCACACCAATGACCTCATAAGTCTCATCCAGGAAGGTGACCATGTGGTTGCGCAGGCCGTCGCCGTAGTGAGTGGCGGTGTCCCGCGGGTCCTCCAGGAGCTTTTGGCGCATCATGTACTCGCTGCCCGTCCACAAGAGCTCAATCTCACAGGTACACAGACCGCTGTTGAGGGTGGGATCAAAGCGCACCGTTTCACTCAGCCAGTCCCGGCCGGGCATCCGGGACCAGTGAATGCCGTCAGAGGAGGTGTAGGTTACGGAGCCGGGGCCGAAACACACATAGTCCCGCCCCGTGTACTGGAAGGTGCTGAACGGGTAGGCGTCCCCGGTGGTGGCGTTCCAGGTTTTGCCCTGGTCGGTGGAGTAGACCAGGGCGGAGCCGCTGCCAGTGTCCTGGACACCCAGCCAGACAGGCGCGTCTTGGAGCCGGATTTCCACCCCACCCGCCGCCAGGGCGGGGACAGAGAGGGCCAGCGTCAGGCACAGAGCGGTGAGGACAGACAGGAACCGTTTCATAAAGACCTCCTTTTCTCGGTTGGGCGGCCGTGGGTCAGCCCTATTTTGTTTGCTTCTGAAACGCGAAAAAGCGCTGTCCAAAGTAGTTGAGCACTGTGTAGAGCCCCATGCCTACCAGCTTGGTCAGCCGTCCCCACCAGAGAGAGGGGACGAACACCGGCTGGGGAATGAGCTCCATCACCGGCTGGGCGATGCCGTAGGCCAGGAGATAGCACACCGCCACATTGAGGGCGAATTTTACCGCCGAGCGGCCCATTGTCTCCTCACTGTGGAAGGTGAAGTGGCGGTTGAGAAAAAAGCTCAGCACCGCCCCGGCCACATAGGCGATGGCAGTGGAGGGCCAGTAGCCCAGCCCCTCCAGTGCGAACATGAGGACCATGGAGAGGAGGGTGTTGCCCACCCCCACCAGGAGAAATTTCCACACCGAGGCGTCCAGAAGTTTACCGCTCTTCATGCTGGTCCAGCACCTCCTTGATGAGGAAGCGGGGCCGCTCCTTGGTCTCCAGGTAGATTTTGCCGATATACTCCCCGATTACTCCCAGCGCCAGCAGAATGAGTCCCCCAATGGCCCACACCGAGCAGATGACGCTGGCCCAGCCGATGACGGTGTCCCCGTGGGCCCAGCGGATGATGGAGTAAATCAGCATGAGGATGCTCACCAGAAATACCAGAAAGCCCAGGCCGGTGATGTAGCGGATGGGCTTGGTGGAGAGGGAGGTGATGCCCTCCATGGCGAAGGAGAGCATCTTTTTGAGGGGGTACTTGCTCTCACCGGCAAAGCGCTCCCCCCGCTCGTACTCCACCGTGCTGGTGGTGTAGCCAATCATGGGCACGATGCCCCGGAGGAAGAGGTTTACTTCTTTGAACTGGGCCAATCCCTCCAGTGCCCGCTTGGACATGAGGCGGTAGTCGGCGTGGTTGAACACCGTCTCCGCCCCCAAAAAGTTCATCACCCGGTAAAATCCCTCGGCGGTGAAGCGCTTGAAGAAGGTGTCCTTTTTCCGGCTGGAGCGCACGCCGTAGACAATGTCGCACCCGGCGTGGTACTTCTCCACCATAGCGTCCACCGCGTCAATATCGTCCTGCAAATCGGCGTCCATGGAGATGGCCACATCGGCCCGGTCCTTGGCGGTCATGAGCCCCGCCAGCAGGGCGTTCTGATGGCCCCGGTTGCGGGTGAGATTCACACCGGAAAAGCACGGATCAGAGCGGTGGAGCCCCTCAATGAGGGACCAGGTCTTGTCCCGGGAGCCGTCGTTGACAAATAGCACCCGGCTCTCCCGGGAGACGGCCCCCCGGGCGATGAGGGCGTGGAGCTTTTCCTTGAGCCGCCGGGCGGTTTCGGGCAAAACCTCCTCCTCATTGTAGCAGGGGACCACAAGATAGAGAATATCTGACATTGCGCACCTCGTATTCTATCATCCGGTAAGAATGCCGGAGTTGTTGCCTCTATTTTACCATCTTTAGACGGAAAGGAAAACCACTTTGTTCCCCCGGAGGAAAAAAGACCCGCTCTATAAGAAAGGCAGACCGCCGCAACGGCGGGAGGTTTTGACCTCGCCGGACAGGCATCCTGCGCGGACAGCGCCCGATTTCTTTTCGCAGAAAAGAAACCGGGAAAAGAAAAGGCGGAGAGGGGAACTTCTCGTTCCCCTCTCCGCTCCCCTCCAAAAGGGCGGCCTTTTTCTGTGGCATTGATTTGGATATAGACGTTACCTGTCTTTCACCGCAGTACAACACTTTCCTCATAGGCGGAAAGCCCGGTTCAAATGGCACCGGGCTGGCGCAATCCCACCGCAGCGGAACTTTAGCCCGGTTGCGCATTGGGGGGAGTGCAGAGGGGGCAGCGCCCTCTCTGCGCTTTCTTTCCCACCGCTTTCTTTGGCAAAGAAAGCGGTGCTCCCGCTGAGTAAGCGGCCCGTGCGGCGAGCACAAAAACCTCCCGGCTTGGCCGGATACCCACACCTCAGCGGTGGTAGAGCTTGTTGGTCTCGTACTGAGGCTCGGTGGTCAGATGGACGCCCAGCTTGGAATAGGTGCCGTTGTCCACCTGGGAGAGAATGACCGTGGAGTGGGCCTCGCACCCCCGCAGCTTGGACAGCTGGTCCAGGGCCTTTGCGGCCAGCGGGTTGGTGGAGGCGGAGATGGCCAGAGCGATGAGGGTCTCATCGCTGTGGAGACGGGGATTGGTAGAGCCCAGATGCTTGACCTTTACCGTCTGGATGGGCTCAATGGCCTCGGGGGAGATGAGGTGGTAGGAGTGCTCAATACCGGCCAGCACCTTCAGGGCGTTGAGCAGGGTGGAGGAACAGGCCCCCAGCAGCTCGGTGGTCTTGCCGGTGACCAGCTGGCCGTCGGGCAGCTCAATGGCAAAGGCGGGGTTGCCTGTCTCCTCTGCCACCGAGAGGGCGGCGGCAATGACGGGGCGCTGCTCCGCGCTGGCCTTGGCCTGCTGCATCAGCAGCTCCAGCTTGTAGATGAGGGTGTCGTCCGCCTTGCCCTGCCGGCGGTCGGAGAGGCCGGCGTAGTACCGGCGGATGATCTCCTGTCGGGCGGCAGCCTGGACGGCCTCGTCGTCAAAGATGCACTTGCCCGCCATATTCACCCCCATGTCGGTGGGGGATTTGTAGGGGCACTCCCCCATAATCTTCTCAAACATGGCGGAGAGGACGGGGAAGATTTCCACATCCCGGTTGTAATTGACGGTGGTCTCGCCATAGGCCTGGAGGTGGAAGGGGTCAATCACATTCACGTCCCCCAAATCGGCGGTGGCCGCCTCATAGGCCAGATTCACTGGGTGCTGGAGGGGGAGATTCCAGATGGGGAAGGTCTCGAACTTGGCATAGCCGGCCTGGATGCCCCGCTTGTGCTCATGGTAGAGCTGGGAGAGGCACACCGCCATTTTGCCGCTGCCCGGACCGGGGGCGGTGACCACCACCAGGGGCTGTGTGGTCTCTACATACTCATTTTTGCCATAGCCCTCGTCGCTGACAATGAGGGCGGTGTTGTGGGGATAGCCCGCAATGGGGTAGTGGAGGTAGACCCGGATTTTTAGGGCCTCCATCCGGCGCTTGAAGGCGTCGGCGGCGGGCTGCCCGGCGTACTGGGTGATGACCACGCTGCCCACATAGAGACCCTCTCCCCGGAAGGCGTCAATGAGCCGGAGCACATCCACATCGTAGGTGATGCCCAGGTCGCCCCGGACCTTGTTCTTCTCAATATCATTGGCGCAGATGGCAATGACGATCTCCGCGCGGTCCCGCAGCTCTTTGAGCATACGAATCTTGCTGTCCGGGGCAAAGCCGGGCAGCACCCGGGAGGCGTGGTAGTCGTCAAACAGCTTGCCGCCAAACTCCAGATAGAGCTTGCCGCCAAACTGGGCAATGCGCTCGGCGATGTGAGCCGACTGCATTTCCAAATATTTGTTGTTGTCAAAGCCAATTCGGTTCATGCGAAATGCCCCTCTCCATTGAAATCCATTCAATTATTCATTATAGCATAGCCTGTCCCCTCCGTCCAGCGCAATTCCCCTCTTGACTTTGTGCTCCTACATGTGTAGGATAATAGTAGATACTACATGTGTAGGAGGGATAGCCATGAAGCTGGATCAGCTCTCAGACCGGGAGTGGGAGGTGCTCACCGCCCTGTGGGAGCGCCCGGAGGGGGAGACTTTGGGCCCCCTGACCAAGGCGCTGGAGCCGGGGACGGGGTGGAGCCGCAACACAGTACACACCTATCTTACCCGCATGGAGGCCAAGGGGCTGGTGGACATTGACAAGAGCACCACCCCCCACCGCTACCGCGCCGCGGTGAGCCGGGCGGACTGCACCGCCCAGCAGCGCCGCAGCCTGCTCCAGCGGGCCTATGAGGGCTCGGCGGGGAAGCTGGTAGCCGCTTTTTTGAAAGAGGAGCCCATCACCGCCGCCGAGCGGGAGGAGCTGCGCCGCCTGCTGGACGAGATGGACGTGTGAGGGGGGAACATCCATGACCAACCTTTGGAGTCTGCTCCAGCAGACCTTGGCCGCCTCCCTGACGGCGGTGGTGCTGCTGGCGGTGAAGCGTCTGCTGGGGGATAAGCTCTCTCCCCGCTGGCAGCTGGGGCTGTGGCTGCCGCTGGCGGTGCGTATTCTGCTGCCGGTGGGAGTGTCCGGGTTGGGCGGGCCGGTGGATCTCCGGTACCCTCTGACCTGGCTGCGCAGTGCGGCGGAGCTGCGCCTCCACTCCGCCTTCACCGACCCCTATGTGCGCCTCTCCTGCACAAGTCCTCTGCCCTGGCTGACTGGAGGGCCGGAGAGCGTCACCGATTGGCTCTTTGTCCTCTATGTAGTGGGTGTGGTGGGCAGTCTGGGGTGGTTTGCCCTCTCCTATGTCCGCCTGCGAAGGGCAGTGGGGAAGGGGACCGCAGTCTCGGAAATGCGTATGGAGCAGCTGTGCACCGTGGCGGAGCGATATGAGCTGCCGCTCTGCCGGGCGGTGGAGGTGGAGGGCATCCAGAGCGCCTTTGTCTGCGGGGTGCTGCGACCCGTGCTGGTGCTCCCCGCCGGGCAGGCGGTGGATGATAAGGTGGTGCTCCATGAACTGCTCCACCTCAGATACCGAGACACCGCCCTGGGGGCGGGGCTGTGCCTGCTGCGGTGCCTCCACTGGTGCAACCCCTTTTTGTGGTACTGCTTCAACCGGGTGCAGAACGACTGCGAGGCTCTGTGCGACCAGCGGGTGCTGGAGCGGCTGGAGGGGGAAGAGCGCCGGGACTATGGCCACATTCTCCTCTCCATGGCCAATGAAAAATACGCTCGCACACCGGGCACCTCCTCCATGGCCAACGGCGGGCGGAATATCAAGGCCCGCATCCGCTGCATCGCCCGCTTTAAGCGCTACCCGGCAGGGATGGCGCTGGGGGCGGTGTGCTGTACGCTGGTGCTTACCATGGGGTGCGTGTCCGGGGCGGCGGAAAACGGGACGCTCAGCACCAGACCGGCCTGGGGGGCGGAACCGGCCCAAGCTCTCACGCTGGCCCTCACCGGGCGGCCCACCACCGTGGCTGGGGCGCTGGATACCTACGCCAAGGGCCTGGTGGAGCGTAATCCCCTCTGCCTGGCCGCCGCCGCTCCGGTGGAGGACTTGCCACAAGCCCTGGAGACGGTGAGCTCTGGAGTGAATCCCGACTGGCCTCTGCCGGAGGAGCCTCTGGATTGGCGGGTTTATAACCTGCGGGAGAGCGATGGGGGCTATCGGGGGACCCTCTGCTTCCAAAATTATGAGATAGCCGGGGGCAGCGAAGGGGACCCACCGGTATATACTCAAGAGGTGCTGATAACCGCCCAGCCGGGCGGCTACGGGGTGAAAGCTCTGGGTGAGTTTGAGATGGTGGCGGGTATAAACCTGATTCAATATCCAAATGTAAAATTACCAACACTCCACTATACCGGCGGAGACGGGAAGATTGCGGCCCAGTTGGACATCCAAACGGTGCTGGGGGCCAAGACCACAGAGGACAGCCAGCAGAGCACTTTCTTTGGAAGTTCCGGTCCCGCGCTGCGCACTGAACCGCTGCCCCACAACCCCTTTGTTACCTACTGGGACAGTAAGGGCGGCACCCTCACCGCCGACGGAGGGAAGGTCCTCTACCGCACCCTCTACTTTGTGCCAGTGGAGGACACCGACCTCACCCTGGAAGAGCTGAAAAGCGTGCTGGGGGACAAGAGTAATGGCCAGGTGGATATCCCTTCCCGAGCGGGAGATGGGGGCGGTGGTTTTACGGACGAATATCAAGGGGTGGAGCTGGAGGAGTATCTGGTTCCCGCCGCCTACGCGGCCTCCTGTACGGTGGACGGGGTGGAGCACGTCTTTCTGCTGGTTCGGGAGGAGGAATGATATGGAGCGAGAGGACATTTATCGCGGCCTGGTATGGGTCATGTGGGCCCAGCTCTTCCTGTATGTGGATTTCCATTTGGGAGGTATCAATGTGCTGCCCAAGTGGGTGGGCTATGTGCTCCTCTGGCGGGCCATCCACCTGCTGCGGGGGGCCCGGCCCACCCTGGGACTGCTGGAGGGGCTGTGTGTCCTTCTGGGTGTGCGAGCGGTGTTTCAGACGAATCTGGCCCAGGAGTGGCTCTCCACCCTGCCCGCCGCGTTGGATGGGGTGCAGACGCTGGTGGGCCTGGTGTTTCTGGCTCTGGATGTGTACTTTGAGTACCAGTTTCTCACCGATATCGCTGCGCTGGCCGGGGCGGCGGGGGAGGACGGTCTGGAGCGCTCCCTCCGGCGCGGTCGGGATGCGCTGACAGTGCTCTATACGCTGTCCTGTCTGGTGGGGCAGCGGACCAACCCGCCGGATTGGCTGCTGGCGGTGATAATTCTGCTGGTGGTATCCGTACTGGGGGCGCTCCTGTGTGTGGTGCTGGATTTGAACCGGGTGCGGCGCTGCTATGCCCCGCAGACCACGCCAGAGGAGCCATAAGACTTCCTGCGACCCCGGCGCGGGGGGCGCTCGCCGCGCGGGCACCCTACGCGGGTGGCGCCCGATTTCTTTTCGCGGAAAAGAAACCGGGGAAAGAAAAGACGGAGAGGGGAACTTCTCGTTCCCCTCTCCACTCCCCTCCAAAAGGGCGGCCTTTTTAGGGGGCCGCCCCATTTTGTGGGTGCAAACTTATGGCTTTTTCTGTGGCATCAGGCTCCCACTAAGGGGAGTGCAGAGGGGGTTGCCCCCTCTGCGCTTTCTTTCCCACCGCTTTCTTTGGCAAAGAAAGCGGTGCTCCCGCTGAGTAAGCGGCCCGTCCGGCGAGGACAAAACCCCCGCCGCTGCGGCGGCAACCGCTCCCGGTTTAAGGAAGGGTGTCACTGTCCACTAAAATATTGTCCGTGCCGTGCTGGTCAAACTCCGCGATGTAGGCGTCAATGCGCCGGGTGAGTTCGTCGTAGTTGCTCTCGTCGATGGGGACATCGTCCATATCCCGGCGGGCCAAATCCTCAGCCAGGATGTCAAAAAATACGTTGTTCTCATATTCCATAATGGCCTCATGGATACCGCCCTCGGCAAAGGCCCGGGAGGGGACCACTTCCCCCTGCCAGTCCTCGGCCAGAATGCCCATACCCTCTTCCCGGGCCTTGGCAAACAGCAGGCTCTCCACCTGGTCATAGTCTTTAAAACGGTCGTCGCCCCGGGTGGAGTTGAGAATCCAGTTCCCGATGTAGGCCATATCCAGCAGACGGCGGAATTGCTTGGTCGTCAGTTCCAGCTTCATCACGCAAAAACCTCCTCGCTGTTGTGACGTTGGCGCGGCAGTCCGCGCTTGCCCTTATATTATAGTATGTTTGTCTCTCTTGTCAAACCGCCGACGGGCAAATTTCCAGAAAAACAAAAAAGTCCTTGTCTTTGCCGCAGCTTTCGCATATCATGGTAAGGACCAGGCCCCGCCATCCGGCGGGCGGAGGGGCGGAGCGGGGCTCCGCCCGGAAAATCGACAGGCCGGAGACGGCCGGGAGGGACCACATTTGGACCAGAAACCCATTGGCGTGTTCGACTCAGGGCTGGGCGGGCTCACCGCGGTGCGGGAGCTCAAACGTCTGCTGCCCAAGGAGGACATTGTTTATTTTGGCGATACCGGGCGGGTGCCCTATGGCAGCCGCTCCAAAGAAACCATCATCAAATACGCCCGGCAGGATGTGGCGTTTTTGCGCACTTTTGACTTGAAGGCCATTGTCATCGCCTGCGGCACCGTGTCCACCACAGCGCTGGACTTGCTGGCGGAGGAGAACCCCATCCCCATCCTGGGGGTGGTGGAGCCGGCAGCGATGGCGGCGGCCCGGGCCACCCGCAGTGGGGCCATCGGCCTCATCGGCACCCAGGCCTCCATCCGCTCAGGGGCCTATGAGCGCTGCATTGCCCGGGAAAATCCGGCGGCGCGGGTCTTTGCCAAGGCCTGCCCCCTCTTTGTGCCTCTGGTGGAAAACGGGCGGGTTCACCGGGGAGATATTGTCATTGAGACGGTGGTGGCCGAGTACCTCACCCCCCTCAAGGAGGCAGGGGTGGACACGCTGGTGCTGGGCTGTACCCACTACCCCCTGTTGGAAGAGGTCATTGGCGCCTTTATGGGGCCGGAGGTCCGCCTTATCAACACCGGGGCGGAGGGGGCGCGGGAAGTGGCCCGCCGCCTCACCGATACAGACGCTCTGGCAAACCGCGCCCAGGGGACGGCCCGCTACTTTGTCAGCGACACGGTGGACGACTTTGCCCGCCTGGCCACCATCTTCCTGCGGGAGGACGTGGCGGGCCAGGTGCAGCAGGTGGATTTGGAGAAGGAGATTCTCAACCACCGGCTGGGCATCTGCAATCAGGCCGTTTAAGCTACCAGAACTGGAAAAATGGGGCTTTACAGCGGCCTTTTTCCCAGATATAATAGTGGTTACGTTTAATTGAGCGCAAAGAGGAAACGCAGCCATGAGTGAAAATAATGTTATCATTTCCATCAAAGGGGTGCAGTGCAGCACCGAACAGGAGGAGGAGACCATCGAGCTGGTGACCGAGGGGCGGCTGGAGGTGGACGGCGAGGCCGGGTACACCCTCAGCTACCAGGAGAGCGAGGTCACCGGGCTGGAGGGCACCCTCACCACCTTCCAGATTGAGAAGGACCGCATCACCCTCCTGCGCCTGGGGGAGTTCAACTCCCAGATGGTCTTTGAACAGGGGCGGCGGCACCTGTCCATGTACAACACCCCCTATGGGGCGCTGTCGGTGGGGGTGAATACCCGGGAGATGGAGGCCCACATGGGGGCGGAGGGCGGCAAAATCCGCATCGCCTACGATGTGGAGATCGACCACGCGGTGACCGGCATGAATACCTTTGAAATCTATGTGCGGGAGGCCAAGCGCAGCGGGGCTTCCCAGATTCTGAACAGATAAGAGGGAACGAACTATGTCCAATTTGATCCAGGCGGCCCGGGAACAGGTGTCCGCCCTTACCCAGTCCGCCTATGAGAAGGCCGCCGCCCAGGGGCTGCTGCCCGCCGGGGTGGAGGTCAAGGCCACTGTGGAAATCCCCAAGGATGTGAAAAACGGCGACTACGCCTCCTCCTTCGCCATGGCAGGAGCCAAGGCCATGCACATGGCCCCCCGGCAGATTGCCCAGATTCTGGTGGAGCAGATGGATTTGGCGGGGAGCTACTTTGAGCGGGTGGAGATTGCCGGCCCGGGCTTTTTGAACTTTTTCATGGGCTCCAAGTGGTACGGGGAGGTGCTCCGCGACATTGAGGCGGAGGGCCTGGAGTACGGCAAGAGCGACGAGGGCAAGGGCAAGAAGGTGATGGTGGAGTTTGTCTCCGCCAACCCCACCGGCCCCATGCACATGGGCAATGCCCGTGGCGGTGTGCTGGGCGATTCTCTGGCCAATGTGCTCCAGCGGGCCGGGTTTGACACCTGGAAGGAATTTTATGTCAACGACGCCGGCAACCAGATCCACAAATTTGCCGAGTCCATCCACGCCCGCTATATGCAGATTCTCCTGGGCGAGGAGCATTTCGAGTTCCCCGAGAACGGCTACCACGGCGACGACATCAAGGAGCTGGCCCAGGGCTTTTATGAGAAGTACGGCGACCGCTACCGGGACGCCCCCGAGGAGAAGTGGCTGGCAGATATGAGCGCCTACGGCCTGGAAGTGAACATTCCCAAGATGAAGGCCGACCTCTCCCGCTATCAGATTGAGTATGACCAGTGGTTCTTCGAGTCGGAGCTCCACAACAGCGGCTATGTGGCCGAGACGGTGGGGATGCTGGCCGACAAGGGCTGGACCTACGAGAAGGACGGGGCGCTGTGGCTCAACACCACCGAGCTTTTGAAGAAAAAATTTCTCGCGGAGGGCAAGACCCAGGAACAGGTGGACAAGCTGGACTTGAAGGACGATGTGCTCCGCCGGGCCAATGGTTTTTACACCTACTTTGCCGCCGACATCGCCTACCACCGCAACAAGCTGGACAAGCGGGGCTTTGATCTGGCCATCAACATCTGGGGCGCCGACCACCACGGCCATGTGGCCCGCCTCCAGGCCGCGCTGGACGGGCTGGGGCTGGACGGCTCCCACCGCCTGGTGGTGGTGCTCATGCAGCTGGTGAACCTCCTTCAGGACGGCAAGCCGGTGCGCATGTCCAAGCGCTCGGGCAAGGCCATCGCCCTCCACGATCTGCTGGACGAGGTGAGCGTGGACGCCGCCCGCTACTTCTTCAACTCCCGGGCGGCCACCAGCCCGGTGGACTTCGATTTGGACTTGGCGGTGCGGGAGGACAGCGAAAACCCGGTGTACTATGTCCAGTACGCCCACGCCCGCATCTGCTCGCTGGTGCAGCGTCTGGCAGAGGAGGGGGCGGCGGTCCCCGCTGCCGCCGCTGTGGACGCTGCGGTCTTTACCACCCCCGAAGAGAAGGCCCTCATCAAAAATCTGGCCCAGCTCCCGGAGGAGATCCATCTGGCGGTGCGGGACTACGACCCCAGCCACGTCAACCGCTATCTCATCGCCCTGGCCGGTGATTTCCACCGCTTCTATAACGCCTGCTATATCCGCGGCGAGGCCCCGGAGATTCTCTCCGCCCGTCTGAAACTGGCGGACACGGTGCGTCTGGTCGTCGCCAACTGCCTGGGCCTCATTGGCGTCAGCGCTCCGGAAAAGATGTAATTTACGCCCAGAAGGCCCGAAAATCCGAACCAAATTCTGGGGGAGGATTTTCGGGCCTGTCTCCAAACCGCGGACATCAAAAATGGAGATTGTTAAAAAATAAACTAATCGGTCTGAGAAATGCGAAATAAATCACATAGAATTCCGATAAAAAGCGAAATTTTTTGCTTGACGAATGGCTCAAGATGGTCTATGATAAGAGCACGACAAGAGAATATCGAAACAATTCGTTCTGTGAGTTGCTGGCGCATGGTTTGAACTGCGTTGTGTGTGGGGAGATGTGCGCCGCATAGGGACAGAACGGAGCGTGGCTCTGGAGAAGCTCGCTGTGTGCGGGGGCCGAAGGTGTAAGGGCGTATGCCCGATCTCTCAGGCAAAAGGACAGAGTGGACGCCCAGGCTGGGAGAAGGTGCCCGGCCTGAGGGTTGACAGGGCCAGACCGGAATGCCGGTTTGGCCGATTTTTTTTATCAGGAGGTGCAGTGGGGAACCCAGGCGAACAGACGGGGGAGAGCGGTGTGTGTTTCGTCTCTCCCACTCAATGGTACGCGCTCCCCGGTAGGGGAAATTGAGGGAGGAATCGTTTATGGAAGAGTTCATGAACCAATTGGCTGATATTGTTGCTGTTGCCAGTGATTTTGTGTGGAACAGTGTCCTGCTCTATGTGCTGGTCTTTACCGGAATTTTGTTTACCATCCGTCTGGGCTTTATCCAGGTGCGGAAGTTTGGCGCCGGCTGGCGTCAGATGTTCGGCAGCTTCAGCCTGTCGGGCAAGAAGGCGGATAAGGACGGCATGAGTTCGTTCCAGGCCGCCGCCACCTCCATCGCCGCTCAGGTCGGTACCGGCAACATCGTGGGCTGCTGTACCGCGCTGCTCTCCGGCGGTCCGGGCGCCATCTTCTGGATGTGGCTGGCCGCGTTCTTCGGCATGGCCACCATCTACGGCGAGGCTGTGCTGGCGCAGAAGTATAAGACCCGCGACGATCAGGGCCAGGTCATCGGCGGCCCGGTGTATTACATCCGTGCCCGCTTCCAGGGCGCCTTTGGTAAGTTCCTGGCCGGGTTCTTCTCGGTGGCCATCATTCTGGCGCTGGGCTTTATGGGCAATATGGTGCAGGCCAACTCTATCAGCAGCGCCTTCCAAACTGCCTTCCATGTGCCTAAGATGGCGATGGGCGTGATTCTGGCTGTGATTGCCGCGTTCATCTTCCTGGGCGGCGTAAAGCGCATCGCCTCCGTCACCGAGAAGCTGGTCCCCGTTATGGCGATCTGCTACCTCATCGGTGCGCTGATTGTGATTCTCGCCAACATTACCGCGCTCCCCAACGCGTTCCGCATGATTTTTGTGGGCGCTTTCAACCCCCAGGCCGTTCTGGGCGGCGCGATGGGCATTGGCATCCAGCAGGCGATGCGCTACGGCGTGGCCCGCGGCCTCTTCTCCAATGAGGCCGGTATGGGCTCCACCCCCCACGCCCACGCTATGGCCAATGTGAAGCGCCCCCAGGACCAGGGCCATATCGCCATGGTCTGTGTGTTCATTGACACCTTCGTGGTTCTGACCCTCACCGCTCTGGTGGTGCTCACCAGCGGCGTGTATGATACCAGCGACCTGGGGGCTGTGGCGAAGAACATCGGGGCTGACGCTCTGGCTCAGGCCGCCTTCAGCGACGTGTTTGGCACCTTCGGCAACATGTTTGTGGCCATCTGTCTGCTGTTCTTTGCCTTCTCCACCATCATCGGCTGGTATTTCTTCGGTGAGCAGAATGTGAAGTACCTCTTCGGCAGCAAGGTAGTGCCTATCTACTCCGTTATCGTGGTGGTCTGCGTCATCATCGGTTCTGCTCTGAAGGTGGATCTGGTGTGGAACCTGTCCGACTTCTTCAACGGCCTGATGGCCCTGCCCAACCTGATCGCCCTGCTGTTCCTGTCCGGTGTGGTGGTCAAGGTGACCAAGGAGCAGGATGAGCCCGCCCGTCTGAAGTAAATCCAAGTCTGAACATGAAAGCGGGCCCGCGTTTCGACGCGGGCCCGCTCTTTCTCTGGTCAAATGCCGTCGGATGTGGTAGAATGGTGGAAAAAACCAGCACAGCGCTGGGCAAGGAGGAAATACAGATGAAAGATTGGGAAGCGCTGCGCAGCGAGTGTATGAGCTGCCAGAACTGCGGCCTGGCGGAGACCCGGACCAATGTGGTCTTTGGAGAGGGCAACCAGGAGGCCGAGGTGATGTTTATTGGCGAGGGCCCCGGCGAGCAGGAGGACCGCACCGGTCGCCCCTTTGTGGGCCGCGGCGGCAAGCTGCTGGATGAAATGCTGGGGATGATCGGGCTGGACCGCACCAAGATCTACATCGCCAACATGGTCAAGTGCCGCCCGCCCAAGAACCGGGACCCCCTGCCGGCGGAACAGGAGGCCTGTATTGGCTATCTGCGCAATCAGGTGGCCCTTATCCGGCCCAAGATCATTGTCTGTCTGGGGCGTGTGGCGGCGGTGAAGCTCATTCGCTCGGACTTTAAGATTACCAAAGAGCACGGTCAGTGGGTGGAAAAGGCGGGCGTGCATATGACCGCCATCTATCACCCGGCGGCCCTGCTGCGGGACCCCTCCAAGCGGCCGGATACCTTTGCAGATTTGAAGGCCATCCAGGCTCGGATTCAGGAGATCTGCGACCATACCTATTAAAATCCTGCCCCAGCTAAGCTGGGAGGGGATGCGCTCGCCGTGTGGGCACCCTACGCGGGTGGCGCCCGATTTCTTTTCGCAGAAAAGAAACCGGGGAAAGAAAAGGCTGAGAGGGGAACTTCTCGTTCCCCTCTCCACTCCCCTCCAAAAGGGCGGCCTTTTATGGGGACGCCCAATTTTGTGGGTGCAAATTGATGGTTCTTTCTATGGTACCAAGTTTTGATATAGATGTCACCTGTCTTGCTGAGCAGTACAACACTGTCCTCATAGGCATCAGGGTTGGCTTTTTGTTGCGCCAGGCTTGCGCAATCCCACCGCAGGTGAACTCAAGCCGGGAAGCGCCTTGGGGGAGTGCAGAGGGGGGTATCCCCCCTCTGCGCTTTTCTTTCCCACCACTTTCTTTGGCAAAGAAAGTGGTGCTCCCGCCGAGTAGGCGGCCCGCGCGGCGAGCGCAAAAACCCCCGCCGTTGCGGCTGGCCCTTCTCAGAGGAAGAGGCGCTCCATCCCTAGAATACGCACATCCCGGCAGTAAAATTGGAGCACATCCTCTTCATAATCAGAGTCCCCCACCTCATACCGGACACAGCTCTCATAGCCCAGGGGGGCCATATCCCGGATATAAAAGCCGGAGATGGATTCGCTTCCGTCAAAGCGGAAGGACGTGACGCCGAGAAATTCCAGCTGAATCTGGTAAGAGCGAGGGCTGGTCATGGTGAGCGTGAGGATGTGCTGGGTTTCGCCCAAGCTGTCCTCTGTCACCTCCCAGACCAGCCGTGTGATGGTGTCAAAGAGATCAAAATCCTTACATTGAAACTGGGGCATCCACTGCCGGATCGGCTCCAAATCCATCCAGACACTCCTTCTATTCTGGTGCATCCTCCGACTCTGAGCCGCCCCGAATTCGCTTGATGACTTTCAGGCGGACAAACTCCTCCCGCTCCTTTTCCTCCAGAGCGTCAGTGATGAAGCGGATGGTATGGTCCAGACCGGGGATAACGATATTTTGCAGGGCATTGGCACGCTTCTGAGTTTTGCGGATGGCCACAGCCAAGCGGTAAATGGAGGTCTCCACCTCCGCCAGCTGCCGGATAAGGTCCTTCACCTGGTGGAACTTGATGTAGGCGTTATCCAGCGCCGAGCTGGTGGTGGCAAAGCCGTACTCTGGCCGGGGTGGAGGAGAGCGGTCGGGCAGGTGGGGCAGCTCTACCCCCATGACAGAGCGGTACTGGATTTCCAGCGTCTCGTCCACCTCCACCGCCTCGGCAATCTTGTCGCAGATGCCCAGCTTGATGTTGGCATTCTGGAGGGCGGCGTAGGCCTCAGCAAAGACAGTGTCAATCTGGGACTGCACCTCTTTGGCGGTGTCCATCAGGGACATGAGCTCCCGGATGAGGATGTTGCGCTTGCGGTCCATCAGCTCATAGCCGGTGTTGGCCAGCGTGCGGGAGCGCTTGGCGGCCATCAGATTTCCTTTGGTGGGCAGAATGGCGGCCATGGGGGTTCACTTCCTTTCCGGGACTATTGCTCCTGGCCCAGCTCGGACAGGATGCTCTTCCAGGCACCCTCCACATAGTGGGCCTCCACGGTGGCGTCGTCCACCCGGTCCAGCTCACTCTTGGGCAGGATGGTGAGAAGCTTCCACCCCAAATCCAGCGTCTCATTGATGGAGCGGCGCTGCATCATGCTCTGGCGCACAAAGAGCTGCTCAAAGGCCTTGCCGAACTGGAGGTACTGCTTATCCGCCTCGGACAGCTCGTCCTCGCCAATGACGCTGGCCAGACTGCGGGCGTCCTGCACCTTGGAGTAGGACGCGAAGAGCTGGTTGGCCAAATCCGGGTGGTCCGCCCGGGTAAAGCCCTCGCCAATGCCGTCCTTCATCAGACGGGACAGGGAGGGGAGGATGGCGATGGGGGGATAGAGCCCCTTCTGGTCCAAATCCCGGTCCAGCACAATCTGTCCCTCGGTGATGTAGCCGGTGAGGTCGGGAATGGGGTGTGTGATGTCGTCGTTGGGCATGGTGAGAATGGGCACCTGGGTCACCGAGCCGGGCCGCCCCCGAATCATGCCCGCCCGCTCATAGAGGGAGGCCAAATCGGAGTACAGATAGGCGGGGAAGCCCTTTCGGGAGGGAATCTCGCCCTTGGAGGAGGAGAACTCCCGGACGGCCTCACAGTAGGAGGTCATGTCGGTGAGGATGACCAGCACATGGTAGCCCTTGTCAAAGGCCAGATACTCCGCCGCCGTGAGGGCACAGCGGGGGGTGAGAATCCGCTCGATGATGGGGTCCGAGGCCAGATTGAGGAACATCACCACACGCTGGAGGGCGCCAGCCTCCTCAAAGCTGCGGCGGAAGAAGTCGGCGGTGTCGTTCTTCACGCCCATGGCGGCAAAGACGATGGCGAAATCGCCCTCACCCTCGCCCACACGGGCCTGCCGGACGATTTGAGCCGCCAGTTCATTGTGCTTCATGCCGGAGCCGGAGAAGATGGGCAGCTTCTGCCCCCGGATAAGGGTCATATTGCAGTCAATGGCGGAGATGCCGGTGTAGATGCAGCTTCTGGGGTAGTGGCGGGATACCGGATTGATGGCGGAGCCGTTGATATCCCGGCACTCCTCCGGGTAGAGCTCCCCAAAGTCGTCAATGGGGCGGCCCGCGCCGTCAAAAATGCGACCCAGCATCTCCTTGGACAGGGGGAGGGTGATGGGCTCTCCGGTGAAGTGGGTGCGCACATTGTCCAGGGCGATGCCCCGGGTGCCCTCAAACACCTGGAGGACCACCCGGTCCCCATCAATGAGGATGACACGGCCATAGCGGCGCTGGCCGTTCTGGAGGGTGAGCTCGGCGGTCTCGTCATAGCCCACGCCGGTCACGCCCCGCAGGGCCACCAGGGAGCCGGAGAGCTCCGAGAGGCCCAGATATTCTAGTCTCATGTTTGTTTCACCTCCACAGTGCCCATGGGTCAGCGGTTGGCCTCGTCCACCTGTTTCAGCGCCTTCTGGATGTCAGCGCTGTACCCGTCAAAGCGGTCGGGGTGGTCGTTGGGCACCTCGTACTTGACCTTGGCCAGAGCGTCAAAAATGCCGGTGGCCCGGAGCTGGGACAGGGGAATGGAGCGCTCCAGCAGCTTTTTGGCCCCATCGTATAGCTCCAGAATCAGCTCCATCATGCGGAACTGCTTCTCCAGGGGCACATAGGTGTCAATGGCGTTGTAGGCGTTCTGCTGCAAAAAGCCCACCCGAATGAGCCGGGCGGTGTCCAGCACCAGCTTCTGCTCCTCCGGCAGCACATCGGAGCCGATGAGCTTGACGATCTCCAGCAGCTGATCCTCCTCCTGCAAGAGGGTGAAGATGCGCTGGCGGTCGTCCATAAATTTGGGGCTCACGTTCTGGTCGTACCAGGGTTTCAAATCGCTGATGTACTCCGAATAGGAGGTCAGCCAGTTGATCGAGGGGAAGTGGCGGCCATAGGCCAGCGCCCGGTCCAGCCCCCAGAAGGTGCGGACATAGCGCTTGGTGTTCTGGGTCACCGGTTCGGAGAAGTCGCCGCCCTGGGGGGAGACGGCGCCAATGACGGTGACACTGCCCTCCTTGCCCTCCAACGTTTTCACATAGCCCGCCCGTTCGTAGAACTCCGCGAGACGAGAGGCCAGATAGGCGGGGAAGCCCTCCTCCGCGGGCATCTCCTCCAGACGGCCCGAAATTTCACGCAGCGCCTCCGCCCAGCGGGAGGTGGAGTCGGCCATCAGGGCCACATGGTAGCCCATATCCCGGTAATATTCCGCGATGGTCATGCCGGTGTACACCGACGCCTCACGGGCGGCCACCGGCATGTTGG
>DXDX01000129.1 GCA_019115265.1 Candidatus Flavonifractor merdigallinarum
GCCCGGTTGCGCATTGGGGGGAGTGCAGAGGGGGCAGCGCCCCCTCTGCGCTTTCTTTCCCACCGCTTTCTTTGGCAAAGAAAGCGGTGCTCCCGCTGAGTAAGCGGCCCGCGCGGCGAGCGCAAAAACCCTCCGGCTTGGCCGGTGCAGCAATCCAACCCTATACCGCAGGGGAAGAGACGTATTGGAGGCTGCTGCCCAGGTTCTCCCGCGCCTCCTCATAGGTCTGCCGGATGGTATCCATCTGGATGCTGTCCCAGTCTACACCGGGGCTGTGCGCCTGATACTGGCGCACATAGGTTTCCAAATCGGGGAAGAGCAGGGGGCTCACCTCATAGCATACATACCGCTCGTCCTCGTAGACTTGATAGGGGGCCAGCTCCTCCGGGGACAGGAGCCGCCCGGACAGAAAGACTAAGGCGTCCGGCTGTTCCAGGGCCGCTTTCTCATAAGTAAAGAGGTAGAGGAGGGGCAGCGGTTGATAGGCGTCCTCATAGGCGCGCAGCGGCAGCTCCAGGGAGAAAACCAGGGCATATTCCCCCTGTGTGGCCAGATATTTGCGGTTTTCCCCCATGCTGGACCAGTTGCAGCCGGGCAGGAGGGTGTTCACCGGGGAGCCGGGGCGCGCGGTGAGCCAGGGGACGGCGGAAGAAAGGCGGTTGCCCGGCAGCACCGGCGAGACAGAGGGGACCAGCCGCCCCTCGTACTGGGCCAGGAGAGAGGTATAGGCCGCCACATATTGGTCGTCCAGCGCCCGGATGGCGTCCAGGTCCTCCGGGAACGCCTCAAAATAGAAGCGCAGGGGCTCCAGAATGCCCTGGAGCGAGTCCGCATCCGGCGCCGGGGCGGCGGGGGAGGGGAGCGGGGATTCCTCTTCTGTCTCAGTGTCGAAGAAATCCACGCTGCACATCCAATCGTGTCCAAAGAGGAAAGACTGGTCGGTGAACAGCAGATAGTACCAGTCGCCGCTGCCCGGCTCCTCCAGGGTGTCAAAATTGTAGGTCTGGGAGAGGTCCACCGTCAGCGACTGGGTAGAGTGAGCCGGTACTTCTGTGCTGGAAAAGGTGGGGGAGCCGGAGAGGGAGGGGACCTCCTGGCCGGTGGTCCAGTGCAGGAGCTTCACCTGGGGCTGGAGGCGGAGGTCCTGGCCGGAGCCGTTCTCCACTTGAAGCTGAATGAGGCCATCCCCCTCATAGACGGCGCTGAAATGCAAATCATCTGCGGCCTGGGCGGGGAAGAGCCCCGCGCCGAAGGCGGTCACGGTGAGCAGGGCAGCCACTACGGCCACCAGGGCGGCGGTGCGCCAAATCCGGCGGACCGGGCGGCGGCGGGGGAGGCTCACGCCGGTCTGGGCCTCAAACCGGGCCTGGATATGCTCCAGATTGTGTGGGCGAAATTCCATAGTCAACCTCCTGTGGGGCGGGTCAAGAAATCCCGCAGTTTTCGTTTGGCGCGGTAGAGACAATTTTCCACCCGTTTCACGGGCAGATCCATGGCCTGGGCAATCTCGCGGGGCGTCTCGTCCCGGTAGTAGCGGCGCAGCAGAATCTCCCGCGCCGGCTGTTCCAGGGTGCGCACCGCCTGGTGGAGGGCCTGCTGTTCCTCTTGCTCCACTACGCCGTCGGCCAGACTGGGGGCGGCAGCGGGGAGGGTGTCCTCCAGCGGCAGGGCGCTCTGGCGGACCAACGCGCGGTATTTGTCCACCGCCCGGCTGCGGGCCATCAGGGCCAGATAGCTGCGCAGAGCGCCCCGCTGGGGGTCATAGCGCTCCGGGTGCTGCCAGAGGGCAATGAATACATCCGCGACACACTCCTCCACGTCCGCCTCGGCGGCCACCTCGGAGAGGATGGGGGCCGCCACCGACCAGAGAAGTTTGGAGTAAGTAGTGATGACCGTCTGAATAGCGGCCTCATCCCCCCGCCGGATGGCGGCAATCAGGGCTTCATCGTTCAAAAACTTCACCTCTTGTCCTTGAAATGGACCGGTCATACATAGTACGGAGGAGAGAGACAAAACACTCACTGAAACAGAAAAAATCGGAGCAAGTGTGTGTATACTTGCTCCGATGTGGTACCCATGAAAAAGGACCACACCAGATGGTGTGGTCCTTTTTATGGTGCCTCCGGCCGGAATCGAACCAGCGACACGGGGATTTTCAGTCCCCTGCTCTACCAACTGAGCTACAGAGGCGTTGCGGAATGGCAACGTTGGTATTCTATCGCACATTCCGACAAATTGCAAGACCTTTTTTCAGAAATCCGAAAAAAATTACAGGAAGGTTTTCAGCCGCTCCACGTTCTTCTCCTCAAAGCGGCACAGCTCCTCCAGCAGGGCGCGGATTTCCCCCTCCGCGTGGGGGTACTGGCTGAGCTTCTGGCGGGCCTGGACGATGCCCATGCTGCTGCCGGTGACCAGCATCCCGGCCAGATGGGAGGCGCTCTTGTCCTTCAGCGTCTGCATGTCAATCATCAGATAGGTGCGCAGCTTTTCCCCCAGCGAGAGCCCTTTTTCCTCCTTGCCGTGGCGCTCCAGCAGCAGGCGGGCCTTCTGCTCCAGGTGGTCATAGCCCTGCTGCTGCTGGCGGAGGTGCTGGGCGAAGGGCTCTTCCAGCTCCAATTTCAGCAGTTTTGAGATGGAAAGAGCGCCCATCTGGGCGTTTTGGGCGGTAAAATCCAACAGCTCGGTGTTTCCATTCATCGCGCACAGCTCCTTTCTCCCATAGCTTGTCCCGGCGGGGACAGAATATTTTGAAATTTTTTTGAAAAAGCTGTTGACAGATGGGGAAAGGCGTGATAATATATATCTCGCGCTGAGGCAAACGGCAAGCCGCCGGGCCGAAGCGGAGGACATGCGCGAGTGGTGGAATTGGCAGACTCGCTAGATTCAGGTTCTAGTGTGCATTATGCACGTGCGGGTTCAAGTCCCGCCTCGCGCACCAAGGAGAGAAGGACACGCACCGGCGTGTCCTTCTTTTTTCTTTTTCCAGACGGAGAGGAGCAGATGGTATGAACATTCTGGCAATCGAATCCTCCTGTGATGAGACCGCCGCGGCGGTGGTGCAGGACGGGCGGACGGTACGCTCCAATCTCATCGCCTCCCAGGCGGACATGCACGCCACCTATGGCGGCGTGGTGCCGGAGATTGCCTCCCGCAAGCACGTGGAGGTCATCGCGGGGCTGGCCCAGCGGGCGGTGGAGGAGTCGGGGCTCACCTTGCAGGAGCTGGACGCGGTGGCGGTGACCTACGCCCCCGGCCTCATTGGAGCGGTGCTGGTGGGGGTGAATTTTGCCAAGTCGGCGGCCTACGCCCTGAAAAAGCCCCTCATCCCCGTCCACCACGTCCGGGGGCACATCGCCGCCAACTACCTCACCCACCCGGATTTGGAGCCCCCCTTTGTGTGCCTGTGCGTGTCAGGGGGGAATACCATGATTGTGGATGTGCAGGACTACACCCACATGACCATCCTGGGCGCCACGCGGGACGACGCGGCCGGGGAGTGCTTTGATAAGGTGGCGCGGGTGCTGGGCATCGGCTACCCCGGCGGAGGGCCCATGGACGCCCTGGCCCAGGGGGGCGACGACAAGCGGTATGATTTGCCCCGGGCCCACGTCCACGACGCGCCGCTGGATATGTCCTTCTCCGGGCTCAAGACGGCGGTGCTGAATCTGGCCCACAACGCCCAGCAGAAGGGGGAGGCGCTGGACTTGCCGGGTCTGGCGGCCTCCTTCGCCGCCGCGGTCAGCGACACGCTGGTGCCCCGCACCATGGAGGCTGCCCGGCAGATGGGCTATGGCAAAATCGCGGTGGCCGGTGGGGTGGCGGCCAACTCCCGTCTGCGCGCCGATTTGGAGCGGGCCTGCCGCGCCAGCGGGGACAAGCTGTATCTGCCTGCGCTGGCCCTGTGCGGGGACAACGCCGCCATGATTGGCTGCCAGGGCTATTATGAGTATCAGGCGGGGAAGCGGGGCGGGCTGGATTTGAACGCCTACGCCACCCGGGACATCTCCAAAGGGTAGGGGAGAGGGGGACGGCCGTCACCACTCTCCCAACACCTCCATAGAATGGCACGGAAGCAATTCCGACTACTCTGTATTAGGAGGTATCGCAATGCCTGAGAAGGTTGCTCCCGGCCCTGTGCAGGATGCCCGCTGCATCCGAGAGGCCGTATGCATCGACACCAAGAAGATTTTTGACAGCTGTAAGGACAAGGACTGTATTGAAGACCTGCGCTTCTACCCCACCCAGGACTCCCAGTGCGCCATCGACCGGGCGGTGAGTGTGAAGGCCTGCAAGGCCGAACTGCTCTCGGTGTACATCAATGTGGAGCCCGTCAGCTTCAACCGGGGATTCTACACCGTGGATGTGCGCTACTACTACCGGGTGACTGCCGACGCCTTTGTGGGCGCAGCCCGTCCGGTGGAGATTTCCGGCCTGTGCGTCTTTGACAAGCGGGTCATTCTCTTCGGCAGTGAGAGCACCGCCAAGGTTTTCTCCTCCAAGGTCAGCATCGACGGCCCCGACGAGCAATTCCACAAGTGCAACATGCCCACTGCGGTGGTGGAGGCGGTGGACCCCATTGTGCTGGGCATCAAATTGGTGGATGTGTGTGAGTGCCGTCCCTGTGACTGCGAAGTCACCGAGATTCCGCCCTGCATCTGCGCCTGCTTCGGCAGTGAGCTGTGCTTTGGCAGCGAGAACCGGCGGCTCTATGTCACCCTGGGGCAGTTCTCCCTCATCCGTCTGGAGCGGGACACCCAGCTGCTCACCCCCATTTACGACTACTGCGTCCCGGAGAAGGAGTGCGCCTGCGGCAACTCCTCCTGCGATGAGGACCCCTGTGAGATTTTCCGCCATGTGAAATTCCCGGTGGATGAGTTCTTCCCCCCCAACCAGGCCCGCCAGGGGGAGGGCTGCTACCGCGAAATCAAGAACAGCTGCTGCTGAGCCGTTTGACCTTGTAAAAAGAGTGGACTGACCCAGAGGAGATTGATGGGGTAACTATCTCCTCTCTGGGAGTACAGACCGGCCGCCACTTCTGTGCTGAGGCATGGAGGTGGCGGCCGGTTCTTCCATACGATCCATTTGTCCCTCTGTTTCTCATACTCAGACCAGGTACTTTGACAAGGCAAAGTGTGTGTGTTATGATTTTATATAAGGAATTCGGCCCTGTTGCATGGAGAATGGGTGGCCTGACGGCCTCTTTTCTGCGCGGGACCCGATGGTGACCAATGCAGACAGAGCCGAACGAGAGGCCCTAATTTTTGGAGAGAAGGGATTTTATGAAAAAGCGAATGCTATCTGTCCTGCTCTGCCTGTGTCTGACCCTGAGTCTGCTGCCCCTTGGGGTCCTGGCCGCCTCCACGCATACGGTGAAGGTGGTGCTCTTTGTGGACTACTCCGCCGCCTATGAGGAGCTGGAGCAGCTCAACGAGCTGCGCCGGGCGGCGGGGGAGACCGAACTGGTGATGGATGTCTCCCTGATGGACATGGCCGTGCGCCGGGCGGCTGAGACCACCCTCTTTTTCAGCCACACCCGGCCCAATGGGGAGCCCCTCGATACCGCCCGCCCCAGCAGCCTGGAGGGCGTCGGCATAGGGGAGAACATCCTGCGCGGGGGTTTCCTGGTGAGCGCCTCCAAAGCCACCGAGCAGTGGTACAACTCCCAGGCCCACCGGACCAATATGCTCTACAACTCCTACCGCTCGGTGGGCATTGCCTGTGTCCGCACCATGTCAGGCGATACCTACTGGGTGCAGAACTTCGTCTCCATGGCCGGTACGCCGGAATCCACCCCCACATCGGGCACCAAGACCCTGCGCTTCCCGGTGGAACTGGCGGAGACCTACCGGGATTTGAAGCTGACCCAGACCTCCCTGAGCCTGGCGCCGGGGGGAAGTGAGATGGTGTATGTCTGCAACGGCAATACCCCCGTGGAGCCGGATACCATGCAGAGCAGCGACGAGAATGTGGCGGTTCTGAATATGCAAAATGGCGGCGGGGTGAAGGTCACCGCGGTGGGGCCGGGCAGCGCCACCCTGACGCTGGGCTTTGCCGGCAGCAGCGCCACCGTCTCCGTCACGGTAGCGGGCGGGGAGACGACCCCGACCCCCACGCCAACGCCTACCTCTACACCGACGCTTACTCCGACGCCTACCCCTACTCCGACATCTACGCCTACTCCAACCCCAACGCCTACCCCAACTCCCACTCCGACCCCGACCCCCACCCCGACCCCGGACCCCGGCACGGTGCCCGAAGAGGTGGATTTGTCGGCCAGCTATGTGGAGCTGGTGGAGGGGGAGCAGCTCCGGCTGCTCGCCTACGTCCGGCCCGACGGCGCGGACCAGCAAGTCACCTGGAGTAGCCGCGACCCCTCGGTGGCCTCGGTGGACGCCAATGGCCGGGTCACCGGCCATGAGAACGGCACCACACGCATCATCGCCACCAGCGCCGACGGTTCTTGCACGGCCAGCTGTCAGGTGGTGGTCAACGACGGCTTCGGGGGCAAGCCTATCTACTTCCCCGATGTGAAAGAGGGGGACTACTGCTATGACGCCGCGGCCTGGGACACCAGCCAGAACCTGGAAATTGGCTTTGTGGGCGAGAATCTGGGCGTGGCCAAGCCCTGCACCCGGATGGAGATGGTGCGCTACCTGTGGAAGCTGATGGGCTCTCCCCAGCCCGCCGACCTGGACACCAACCCGTTCACCGATGTGTCCGACCTGCCCTCCAACCGGGACAACCGCTGAGCGGTGCAGTGGGCGGTACAGACCGGGGTAACTGCGGGCACCTCCTCCACCACCTTCAGCCCCAACATGACGGTGACGCGGGCGCAGGTGGTGACCTTCCTCCACCGTGTGGCCGGACAGCCCGCCGTGTCCGGCAGCACCGGCTTCTCCGATGTGTCCGCTGGGGACTGGTTTGCCGACGCCGCTGTCTGGGCGGTAAAAGAGGGGATTACCCAAGGGACGGGCAACCGTACCTTTACGCCCGATCGGGTGTGCTCCAGAGGGGAGATTCTCACCTTCCTCTACCGGCAGTTTGGCTGACCTGTACCATAAAACTGGCCCTGGGACCCAAATAGGTCCCAGGGCCAGTTTTTTCAAACAGGAATATGGACATAGCGCCGGTAGAGGGGCTCCAGAATCCGCAGGCGGTAGAGAGCGCGGTGGGCCTCCATGGCCGCACTCCGCTCCGGTGTCCCCTGGGCGGACCAGCCCAGAATGGCATAGCGCACCGTAAAGATATCCGCCTCATACCCCAAATCGGCAAAGCCGTTGCGGGCATAGAAGGAGAGGCGGCGCTGCCGCAGTTCGTTTTCCTCCTGGGAGACGCCCTCTTCCACCGCCTCCGCCTCGGCCAGAATCCCGGCGGTGTGGGCATAGCGCTCTTTGAGCTCGGTGAGGATGGCGCTGCCGGTGCCCCGGCCCTCCTTGCCCTGACAGGCCGCCAGATAGTCCAGCAGCACAAAGGAAGCGCCCCGCCGCAGCAGGGCGTACCCCAGCAGCTCCTCCCCCCGGAAGAGCCCCAGCGCGTCATACTCGCCCGCCGCCATCATGGACAGGATGCTCCACAGGGGCTTGAGTTCCGCTGCCGGAAAGGCTTTTTTCATCTCCCAGCGGTAAATCCAGCGCACCTCCCGCCGGCTGAGGGGGCGCAGAAGCTGTTTTGGCTCGCTCATGGCCGGTCCCACTCCCGGGTGAGGAGGAGGGCGTCCTCCTTGGGGTCATCGTAGTAGTCCTTGCGCCGGCCCACGGTGTAAAAGCCGTGTTTTTCGTAGAGGGCGATGGCGGGGGCGTTGCTCTCCCGCACTTCCAGCGTGAGAAAGGCCAGTTTTTCCGCCCCAAAGCGGCAAAAGACATCCAGCAGGGCGTCCGCCACCCCCTGACGGCGGTAGGCGGGGTCCACCGCCACATTGTCAATATACCCCTCGTCCAGAATGACGTGGAGCCCCGCGTACCCCAAGACGCTGCCATCCTCTCCCTCAGCCACCAGGAAGCAGGCGGTGTCGTTGTACAATTCCTCCTCCAGCGCCCCTTCGCTCCAGGGGCGGGAGAAGCAGGCCCGCTCTAGGGCGGCAATGGCGGGGATATGGCCCCGGTCCATGGGGACCACCTGATAGTTCATGCAATCGCTCCTTTTCTCAATGGGCCTCCGCCCAGCTGTGGCCGCTGTGGGCCTCCGCCACCAGGGGCACCGACAGCTCCAGTACCCCCTCCATCTCCCGGGTGAGGAGGGCCTCCACCTGTTTTGCCTCCGCCTCCGGGCACTCCACAATCAGCTCATCGTGGACCTGGAGAACCAGCCTGGCCTCCAGCCCCGCCTGGGTGAGGGCCTCGTCCACCCGCAGCATGGCCAGCTTGATAATGTCGGCGGCAGTGCCCTGGATGGGCATGTTGAGGGCAACCCGCTCCCCAAAGGAGCGCATATTGAAGTTGGAGGACTTCAGCTCCGGCAGCCAGCGCCGCCGCCCCAGCAGGGTGGAGACATAGCCGTCCGCCTGGGCCTGCTTCACCACCGCGTCCATATAGGCCCGCACGCCGGAATACCGCTCGAAGTAGCGCTGCATATAGTCCTTGGCCTCGGATGTGGTGACGCCGATGTCCTGGGAGAGGGAGAAGGGGGAGATACCGTAGACAATGCCGAAGTTCACCGCCTTGGCCGCCGAACGCATCTGACGGCTGACCAGCTCCGGGGGCACCCCAAAGACCTGGGCGGCGGTGAGGGTGTGGATATCCTCGCCGGAGCGGAAACCGGCAATCATGTGCTCATCCCCGGCGATGTGGGCCAGCAGGCGCAGCTCAATCTGGGAGTAGTCCGCGTCCACCAGCACCTTCCCCGGCGGGGCCACAAACATTTTCCGCAATTCCGCGCCTAGCTCGGTGCGCACCGGGATATTCTGCAAATTGGGCTCGGTGGAGGAGAGCCGCCCGGTGGCGGTGACGGTGTTCTGGAAGGAGGTGTGAATCCGCCCGTCCGGGGCGATGACCTTGGTGAGCCCGTCCACATAGGTGCTCTTCAATTTGGCCAGCTGCCGGTAGTCCAGCACCGCCTCCACAATAGGGTGCATTCCCCGCAGCTTTTCCAGCACCTCGGCGGAGGTAGAGTAGCCGGTCTTGGTCTTTTTCACCGGCGGCAGCCCCAGCTTGTCAAAGAGGATGTGTCCAAACTGTTGGGTGGAGTTGATGTTGAAGCGCTCTCCGGCCAGCTCGTAAATCTGCGCCTCGTCCGCCTGGATGCGTTTCTCCAGCATTTCCCCGTAGGCGGCCAGGGCCTTCTTGTCCACCAGCATCCCCACCTGCTCCATCCGGGCCAGCACATGACAGAGGGGGAGCTCCACCTGATAGTAGAGCTTCTCCATCCCCAGCTCCGCAAGGCGGGGGACCATGGCCTCTTTCAGCGCCCCGATGAGGGCACAGTGGGACACCAGCGCCCCCTCCACCGCGGTCCAGTCCCCCAGCGGGGAGAAGGCGTCCGGGGCCAGATAGGTGTCCTTGGCCTTGGGGTATTCCCGGTTGAAGTAGCTCATCCCCAGCTTTTCCAGCTCATAGCTGCCATCGGTGGGGGAGAGGAGGTAGGCGGCCAGAGCGGTATCAAAGACAAAGCCGCCCCCCACAATGCCCTCAGAGAGCAGACGGGAATGGAGGGTTTTTACATCGTGAATGTTTTTGTGGATGTCGGGGGCAAAGAGGTCCCGCAGAACCCCGTTGTACCCCTCCAGCCGGGAGGCCGTCAAAATCGCCGCCTGGCTGTTCTGCCACTCCACCACCACAGTGTCCAAATCGGGCAGGGCCAGCACATGGACGCTCGCCTCGTCCCGCCACACATCCAGCAGTTCCTCCGCCCGCTGGGGGTCTGTGACTGTCTCGCACTGGACCGGGACGGCGGGGGCCTGCTGGGGGGCCGCCCCCTGGGGGGCGCTGAGCTGGAGCTTGTCAATGAGTTTGGCAAATTCCAGCTTCAAAAAGAGCTGGTACAGCCGTTCCCGGTCCGGCTCCTTCCGGCTGTTGGCCTCCGGGGTGAAGTCGATGGGGGCGTTCTGGCGGATGAGGGCCAAATCGTAAGACATGCGGGCCTGATCTTCCCCCTCCTGGAGCTTTTTCACCACATTGGGCTTGGCGGGGGTCTTTGGCGCGGTGACAATCTCCGGCATGTGGTCATAGAGGTGGTCAATGGAGCCATACATTTGGATCAGCCCCATGGCGGTCTTTTCCCCAATACCCTTGACGCCGGGGATGTTGTCGCTGGAGTCCCCCATCAGGGCTTTCAAGTCCACCATGTGGACGGGCTCAAAGCTGTAGGCCTCCCGGAAGGCGTCGGGGGTCATCTCCTTGGTGGTGGTCTGTCCCATGCGGGTGGACACTAGCTTGACGCGGGTGGTGTCGCTCACCAGCTGGAGGGAGTCCTTGTCCCCGGTGACAATGACAGTGTCCCACCCCGCGGCGGTGTCTTGGGCGGCGATGGTGCCGATGAGGTCGTCCGCCTCCCAGCCGTCCAGCTCATACCGGGGGATGTTCATAGCGTCCAGCACCTCTTTGAGCAGGGGGAGCTGGGCGGCCAATTCGTCGGGCATCCCCTTGCGCTGGGCCTTGTAGCCCTCATAGGCCAGGTGGCGGAAGGTGGGGGCCTTACGGTCAAAGGTGCAGCACAGGGCGTCGGGGTGCTCCTCCTCCAGCAGCTTGAGCAGGATATTGACAAACCCATACACCGCGTTGGTGGGGGTGCCGTCCTTGGTGGTCAGCAGCCGGATACCGTAAAAGGCCCGGTTGAGGATGGAATTGCCGTCAATGACCATGAGTTTTTTCATGTTGTGCCTCCTGCATGGTGAACGTGATGTGGCAGTTTTGGTGATAACTAGAGGATGCCCGGCGAGCGCCAGAACAAACCCCGGGGGCGGGAGGTCCCGTCCGCCGGGGGTGTCTCGTTAATCGTCCTTGCTCTCCTCGTTCTTGTCCAGAATGGCGGCGAGCACCTCATTGTACACCCGCTCGGGCTTGGCCTGGAAGCCCTGGGAGAGGCGGGCGGCCTGGTCCTCGTTGACGCACAGCAGCTCAATGGTCATGATGTTGCCCCCCTCGTCGTCCAGGGTCATCCGGGCGGTGAGACTGCCGTCGGGCCGGGGGAGGACCTGGGTGCGCACCTGGGCGTTGCGGCGCAAAATGCCGTTGACCCGGGCCAGATTGGCGTTGCACTTGTGCTTGACCGAGTAGGGCAGGCTGCTCTCCCAGGCCTCGCCGTTTTGGCGGCCCTTGTCGGTGATGGCGTAGTGTTCGTCCTTCAGGGTCAGGTGTCCTGTCTCCACCAGCTCGGCCACCGACTCGGCAAAGTCAAAGTAGTCCACCCCCTCGTCGCACATGGTCAGCTCCGTCAGGGTGGGAAAGTCAATGGGCGAGGCCACCCGGGCCATAATATAGAGCACCAGGAACTTGATTTCAATTTTGTCGTGGATGAAGCCAAACCGGCTCATGGCGCGCTCCCCTCTCTTCCTGCGGGCATACCGCCCGCTGGCACGCCCATACACTGGAGACGTGCCCTTGGGTTTCTATTGTACAGGATTTTTGCCCGCTTGGCAAGCGTCCACCGCCTTGACAGCCCGGACCGGGCGGGCGTATCATAGCACCAGAACAGTCCATCGACCCCATTCGACTCAGAAAGCGAGGTTCCCGCCATGCGTAAACCACTGCTGCCCCTCTGTCTTGCCCTGACGTTTACTCTCACCGCCTGCGGTGGACAGCCCTCCGCCCAGTCTCCCCAGCCGGAGCACACAGTGCCCGCGCCTGCGGCTACCCCCACAGCAGAGCCCACCCCCACACCGTACAACGGACCCCGCAACCCCCTCACCGGAGAGCCTCTGGATGAGGCCTATGTGAACCGCCGCCCAGTGGCGGTGATGCTCAATAATTTAAAGGTAGCGCTGCCTCAGCTGGGGGTGGCACAGGCGGACATCATCTACGAGTGTATTGTAGAGGGTGGCATCACCCGCATGATGGGGGTGTGGCAGGACCCCAGCGAAACGGAGGGCATCGGCTCCATTCGCTCCGCCCGGCCCTACTATCTGGAGCTGGCCCTGGGCCACGACGCCATTTACATTCACGCCGGGGGCAGCGAGGACGCCTACTCCAAAATCAGCTCCTGGGGGGTCACCGCCCTGGATGGGGTGCGGGGCACTTACTGCGGCTCCAGTCCCGGCTCCAACCTCATGTGGCGGGACAGCCAGCGGCGCAAAACCATGGGCTATGAGCACAGCGTGGTCACCACCGGCAGCAACATCGCGGAAAAGCTGGAGGGGTACTCCTTCCGCCTGGACCACAAGGACGGGTACACCTATGAAATGGAATTTGCCGATGACGCGACCCCGGCGGACGGGGTGACCGCCAACACCGTCACCGTCCCCTTCTCCAATGTCAAGACAGGGGTGTTCACCTACAACAGCGAGAGCGGCAAATACGCCGTGGAGGAGTATGGTCAGCCCTATGTGGACGGTAACACCGGCGAACAGGTGGAGGTGACCAATGTGTTGGTACTGAAAACGGCCTGCCGGTACACCGGGGACAGCCTGGGGCACATCACAGTGGACTTGACCAGCGGGGGAGAGGGTTACTTTGCCTGCGGCGGAAAGATGACGGAAATCCGCTGGAGCAAGGGCGGACGCAATGACCAGCTGGTGTACACCACCGCCGACGGCGCCCCCCTCACCCTGGGCCGGGGCAGCAGCTATGTAAACATTGTCCCCCTGGACGCGGACATTACCGCCCAGTGAGGGAAAAACAGGACGCGCCCGGCGGCACAAAAAGCCGCCGGGCGCGTTTTTCGTTATCCCTTGGACTGCATCTCGCCGTAGTGGCTGTACATGGGGGAGGGGAGCCCAAAGCCACCCGCCACCGGGAGAGCCTCGCCGGTGACAAAGGAGGAGAGGGGACTGGCCAGATACAGGCAGGCGTCCGCGATGTCCTCCGGCTTGCCCGCCCGGCCCATGGGTACCGTCTTGAGGAAGGTGTTCAAAAATTCCTGGGACATGTTGCCCATGGCGGCATCGGTGGCGATAAATCCGGGGAGGATGCAGTTGCAGCGCACTCCGGCACGGGCATACTGGGTGGCGATGTTCTGAGAGAGGAAAATGATGGAGGCCTTGGCCACGCCATAGGAGATGCGGGACATATCGGGGTACTTACCGCCCACGGAGGCAATGTTGATGATAGAGCCGCCGCCGGTTTTCACCATAGAGGCCACTGCGGCGCGGCAGGTGTCGTAGACGCTGCGCAGATTGTCGTTGACAATCCCCAAAAAGTCCTCTGCTTCGGTGTGGAGCAAGTCAAAATCCTTGTGTACATCGGTAGCGCCGTAGTTGTTGACCAGGATGTCAATGCGGCCCTCCTTGGCCACAACCTCTTCCACCGAGGTGCGGAAGGTCTCCGGCTGGGAAGCGTCAAAGAAGCATACACCGGCCTGACCGCCGGCGGCGGTGATTTCATCGGCCAGGGCCTGTCCAACCTCAAGACGGCGGACGGCCAGATAGACCTTGGCCCCCTCCTGAGCTAGACGCAGGGCGCAGGCTTTGCCGATTCCACGGGTGGAGGAGGTGACCATGGCGATTTGATTGGTGAGCAGAGACATGGCGGATTCATCCTTTCTGTCGGTTGCGCGGCGGGGGGCCGCGGAGATGCTCTGAGCATACACCAAAGGAAAACAGAATTCATGTCTAATTTATAAACTCTGAGTTCAAAAATTGTGAACACCGGGGGAGAGGGGTGAAATTGCCCCGGAAGGATTGTAATGAAAAAAAGAGTGTGGTATACTGGCTTGGTATGGAAAAAGACACATAGAGGTGTTTCAATCATGGAAAACGAGAAAAAAGTCATGCTCTCCGGCATCCAGCCCAGCGGCGATCTGCACCTGGGCAACTATCTGGGGGCCATCCGCAACTGGGGCAAGCGGGCGGAGGAGTTTGACTGCTATTACTTTATGGCGGATCTGCATACCATCACCGTGCGCCAGAACCCCGCCGACCTGCGCCGGCGCACCCTGGAGCAGCTGGCCCAGTACATCGCCTGCGGCCTGGACCCGGAGAAGAACACCCTCTTCATCCAGTCCCATGTGCCCCAGCACGCCCAGCTGGGTTGGGTGCTCAACTGCTATACCATGTTCGGGGAGCTCTCCCGCATGACCCAGTTCAAAGACAAGAGCGCCAAGAACGCCGACAACATCAACGGCGGCCTCTTCACCTATCCGGCGCTGATGGCGGCGGACATTCTTCTCTACCAGCCCGACTATGTGCCGGTGGGGGAGGACCAGAAGCAGCATGTGGAGCTCACCCGCAACGTGGCCCAGCGCTTCAATCACATCTATGGGGATGTGTTCAAAATCCCCGAGCCCTACATCCCCAAGGCCGGCGCCCGTGTGATGAGCCTCAGCGACCCCGCCAACAAGATGAGCAAGTCCGCCCCCGAGGGGTGTGTATTCCTCATGGAGAAGCCGGAGGACATCCAGCGCAAGTTCAAGCGGGCGGTGACCGACTGCGACACCGAGCGGTGCGTCCGCTACGACCGGGAGAACAAGCCCGGCGTGGCCAACCTCATGCAGATTTACTCCGCCGTCACCGGCAAGAGCTATGAGGAGATTGAGCGGGAGTTTGACGGCCAGGGCTACGGCGTCTTTAAGCCCGCCGTGGGCGACGCGGTGGTGGAGTGCCTGCGCCCCATCCGGGAGGAGGCGTCCCGCATTCTGGCCGACAAGGCCTATCTGGAGAGCGTGTACCGCGCTGGCGCGGAAAAGGCCTCCTATGTGGCCAACAAGACCTTGCGCAAGGTCTATAAAAAGGTGGGCTTTGTGGCCCGCTGAGGGGTCCAAGCGCCAAAGCAAAAGGAGAAACCATCCTTATGTCTATGACGATTGAGAGCATCGGCCTGGTGGCCGGTGCACTGGTGGCCGCTCTGCTGGTGGCCCTCATCACCACCCCCATTGTAAAGAATCTGGCCCAGATGTGGGGGGCGGTGGATGTGCCCAAGGACAACCGCCGGATGCACGACCACCCCATCCCCCGGATGGGCGGTCTGGCCATCTTTCTGGGCTTCCTGCTCAGCGTAATTCTCTTTCTCCCCTTTTTAGGGGATATGGGCATCAGCCCCCAAATCCGCGGGATGCTGCTGGGGGCGGTCATCATTGTGGTGCTGGGCATTTTGGATGACATCTACGCTCTGCCCGCCCTGCCCAAGCTCCTGGTCCAGATTGTGGCGGCGGTCATCGCTGTGGGGACCGGCAACCTCATCACCGTTATCTCCAACCCCAACGTGTTCTCCAGTGAGCTCTATTGGGAACTGGGGTGGCTGTCCTACCCGGTGACGGTGGTGTGGATTGTGGGGGTAACCAACGCGGTCAACCTCATTGACGGCCTGGACGGCCTGGCCTGCGGGGTGTCCACCATCAGCTCTATGACCATGCTGGTCATCGCTCTGGCTATGGCTGAGCCGGAGGTAGCCATTCTCATGGCCGCGCTGGCGGGAGGGTGCCTGGGCTTTCTGCCCTACAACATGAACCCCGCCAAAATTTTCATGGGGGACACCGGCTCCACCTTCCTGGGCTATGTCCTGGGGGTGGTGTCCATCCAGGGCCTCTTTAAGTACTACATGCTGATTTCCTTTGTGGTGCCCTTCCTGCTGCTGGGCCTGCCCATTTTTGACACCTGCTTTGCCTTCATCCGGCGCATTGCCCACGGGCAGAGCCCCATGCACGCCGACCGCAGCCACATCCACCACCGGCTCATTGACATGGGCCTGAGCCAGAAGCAGGCGGTGGCGGTGCTCTATGTCATCGCCGCCATTCTGGGCCTCTCGGCGGTGGTGCTCACCACGCTGAGCCCGGTGCGGGCCATGCTCCTCCTCTTTGCGCTGTGCGTGACCGGCGGGGTGTCGGTGCGCATCTTCCTGCATAATAACAACGGCGGCCGCGGCGGCTCGCCGGACCACCCTGCCCCCGAGGGGGACGAAAAAGGAGATAACCCATCATGAGCATCCGAGTGATGACTGTGTTCGGCACCCGGCCGGAGGCCATTAAAATGGCCCCCCTGGTGCAGGAGCTGAACCGGCGCGAACAAATTGAGTCCATCTGCTGCGTCACCGCCCAGCATCGGGAGATGCTGGACGCGGTGCTGGAGATTTTTCACCTGACCCCCGACTACGATCTGAATATCATGGAGCCCCGCCAGACCTTGTCCACCATCACCAGCAAGTGCCTGCTGGGAATGGAAGAGGTGCTGCTGAAGGCCAAGCCCGACCTGGTGCTGGTCCATGGGGACACCTCTACCACCTTTGCCGGGGCGCTGGCCGCCTTCTACCACCAGATTATGGTGGGCCATGTGGAGGCGGGTCTGCGGACCTGGGACAAGTACTCCCCCTGGCCGGAGGAGATGAACCGCCGGATGGTGGGGGACATTGCCGACCTCCACTTTGCCCCCACCGTAGCCAACCAGGCCAATCTGGCCCGGGAGGACATCAAAGATGGGGTGTTTGTTACCGGCAACACCGTCATTGACGCCCTGAAAACCACCGTGCGGGAGGACTTCACCTTCCACACCCCACTGCTCAACCAGCTGGACTATGGGAAAAAGGTGGTGCTGGTCACCTGCCACCGCCGGGAGAACTACGGCGAGCCCATGGCAAACATCATGACCGCCCTGCGCCGCATGACAGAGGCGCATGAGGATGTAGAGCTGGTCTACCCGGTCCATCTGTCCCCGGTGGTGCGGGAGGCGGCTCAGAAGTACCTCTCCGGCCATGAGCGCATCCACCTCATTGACCCGCTGGACGCCCAGGAGATGCACAACCTCATGGCCCGGGCCTATCTGGTGATGACCGACTCCGGCGGCCTTCAGGAGGAGGCCCCCGCTCTGGGCAAGCCAGTGCTTGTCCTGCGCCGGGAGACCGAGCGGCCGGAGGCGGTGGAGGCTGGTACCGTAAAAATTGCCGGCACCGAGACGGAGACCATCTTCCACATGGCGGAGGAGCTGCTCACCGATCCGGCGGCCTACCGCGCCATGGCCCACGCGGTGAACCCCTACGGCGACGGGCAGGCCTGCCGGCGGATTGCCGACGCCGTTGAGTGGCGCTTTGGCCTGCGGGCACAGCCGCCGGAGCCCTTCCGGGCCTGAGCGGATTCATCCAATAAAGGAGGGGCGGTATGGAGCGCAGAAGCCGCAACATTTTGGTGCTGCTCATTGTGCTGGTCATCGCGGTGGCGGTGTTCTCCAGCTTCGGGCTGGAGCTGTACGCCGGCGGTGTGCCGGAAATTTCCCTGCCCACCCTTCTGCCCACCCAGAGCCCCAACGGCTCCAATTCCGCCGGTCAGGAGGCCGGCGGGGCAATTCGGGTGGGGGTGACCCCGGAGACCGTGCAGCAGGTGCTGGAGGCGCTGGAGCGGCCGGAGAGCTACGCCCGGGTGGTCACCGTCACCTATTCTGTCAGCAATACCACCGCCCGCTCCCGCCAGTGGGTAGACGGGGGGTGGACCCGCACCGAGACCCAGCTGCCCGGCGGACTGCTCCGCCACAGCATCGCCGGGGAGGGGACTCTCTACTACTGGTACAGCGGCAGCCGCACCTGGCAGACCGCCCCGCTGGAGCCCGGCCAGACCGAGCCGGAGACGGTGCGCATCCCCACTTATGAGGGGATTCTGGAGGCCCCGGTGTCCGACATTGTCCAGGCCGCCTATGGCGAGAAGGACGGCAAGAGCTGTATTTTTGTCTCCGTCCGCGACAGCGGCGGGGCGGGGGAGACCCGCTACTGGGTGGACGACCAGAGCGGTCTGCTGTTCTCCGCCGAGCGGCTGTGGCAGGGGGAGACGGTGCTCACCATGTCCGCCGACCCGGCGGAGAGCCCTGTACCGGCGGGGACTGCGTTCACCCTGCCGGACGGCACCGTGCTCCACACCGCCCAGGGCGGCGCGGCGGTCAGTCCAGCCCCATCAGAATGATGAGCCCCAGAGTGAGAAGGAGCTCCGTCTCGTTCTCCTCCCGGGCCAGCAGCAGCAGGAGGACCAGCAGCAGCAGGTCCTCCGCCTGCCCTTCTTTGGGGAGCAGGTCGTGCAGCCAGCGCCCCAGTGCCCCTGTCCCGGTCTGAGCGCGGGGCGGCTCCTGCGGCGGCGGGGGAGCGGGGGGTATGTAGCGGTTATACATGGCTTGCCTCCTCTCCGCCGGTGCGGAAGAGGTCCAGCGCCGCGGCGGCGGTGCGGGAGAGGCGGATGATCTGCCGGACCCGGTCCAGCTTTTCCCGCCGCTGGGGGGAGAGGTAGGGGGCCAGGGCGTCCAGCAGAGCCTCCCGCCGCCGGTCTCCGGCGCGGTAAATCTGGAGCAGGGAGAGGCCCTTTTGCAGCAAATCTGGGTCTATGTCCCCCAACAGCGCCCCCAAATCCGGGGTGGAGGGGAGAGGCGGCGCTCCGTCCTCTTCCGTCGGCGGGGACTCGGATTCGGGCTCCGGGGCGGCATCGGAGGACGGCGCGGGGTCAGAGCTGCCGCTGAGGGCCTTTGCCATGGACAGAATCTGCCCCATGGCCTGGGGATTGCCCAGAATGGCATTGAGTTTGTCCTCCAGTTCCGCCACGGCGGGGCCCTCCTTTCCGTCCCGGGCGTCAGCGCCCAGAGAAGTCGTTGCGCAGGCGCTGGGCGGCCTGTGCGCCCTCCCGGCTGTTCAGAAGCGACTGGACCAGCGCTTGCAGGGGTGCGGTATCCCCCCGCCCGGCGGCGTCCGCCGCCTGTTGCAGCGCGGCGCCCGACTGCTGTTGCAGCAAGGCCGCCAGGGCCTGGGCGTCGGGGGATTGGAGCAGAGATTCCAGGGCCTTTTGGTCCCCCAGCAGGCGCTGGGCGTTGGGCAGGGCGGAGAGCAATCCGTCGGGGATGCTCATGTTGGGGTCAGTCATGGCGTTTTCCCTCCATCCATTGAGGATTTAGACACGGCGGCGGGACCGCACAGCGTCTGGGTGTGTCCACCCACAGTATATGCCCGCCGCAGCGAAAGGTGATTTGAAGATGAAAGTTTTGGTCTTTTCCGACTCCCACGGGAATATCCGCTATATGGAGGACGCGGTGCGTCAGGAGCAGCCGGACATGGTGCTCCATCTGGGGGATGTAAACCCGGACGCCCGGGCGCTCCAGAGCAAATTTCCCCAGCTGCCCATGGAGTGGGTGTGCGGCAACTGCGACGGACTGCGCACCGATTTGGAGGCGGAGCGCCTTCTGGTGCTGGAGGGACACCGGGTGCTGATGATGCACGGCCACACCCGCGGAGTCAAGATGGGCTATGGCGGCGCGGTGCAGGAGGCCCGGCGGCAGGGGGCGGAGATTCTCCTCTTCGGCCACACCCACGACCCCCTGTGTACCTGTGAGGGGAACCTCTGGGTGATGAACCCCGGCACCATCCGCGGCGGCTGGGAGGGCGCCACCTATGGCGTCATCTCTCTGGAGGGGAAGAACGTGGCGTGCTACACCGTGCGCCTCAAATAAGCGCGGTGTTTTTTGGAAAAAATCGCGGTTGGTGCTTGTCAGAACCGGGAAAATATAGTATGATAAATTGAACTAGTCATATAAGAAATAAGACTAAGGGTGTGATTAAAGGATGAGCAAAAAGCAGGCACTGACAGAATTTCACCGTGGGTCGATTTTGGCCGCGGCGGAACGGCTCTTTGCGGCCAAGGGTACAGAAAAGACGACGATGGATGACATTGCCAGGGAGTCGGAGTACAGCAAGGCCACCCTGTATGTCTATTTTCAGAGCAAGGAGGAGATTGTCAACGCCATCCTTCTGAGCAGCATGGTGCTGCTGCAAAAGAAGATTCAGGCGGCGGTGGAACACTACGGCAACTGGTTCCAGGCCTACGACGCCGTATGCGACGCCATCATCCGATTCTATGGGGATAACCCCACGGCCTATGACACCACCATCTGGGAAATCCCGGTGAATGTGGACCCGGAGCAGATGGACAAGGGGATGCGAGACATCCTCCAGGTGGGGGACGCCACCAACGCCATGCTGGCGGACTTCCTGCGCCGGGGCGCGGCGGAGGGGGTCGTGCGCATTGAGCTGCCCCCCAATGAGACGGTGCTCCTCTTCTGGGCGGCGCTGTCGGGGATGGTGCGTATGGCGGACAGCAAGAACGGCTATATGGGCCGCTCGCTGTCTCTGGAGCGGGATGTGTTCCTCCGCCACGGCGCGCGGATGCTGCTGGACGCCATCACCAAGGGCCGCACCGTGGAATAAGCAGAAATGGAGCGGCTTTGCCGACGGGCGAAAAAAGGCGCACCCATATCGGGTGCGCCTTTTGTGATGGAGAGGAGTAAGTACGCCGCCCTTGGGGGGCGGCGCGGTCAGAGACCGTCAGGCATTGCAGCCGCAGTTGCAGCCACAGCCGTTGCTGCCGAGCAGGTAGAAGTGGTCCAGAGTGCCGGTGACCACAAAGCGGTTACGGGCCTGGCTGGACTGAGCTTCCTCCGCAGCGGCAGAGGGGCACAGGAACTGGGGCACCGAGACGTAGCAGGAGCTGCCGGTCTGGGCCAGGTTCCAGTTGTTCTGGCAGCTGTTCCAGCAGGAGCAGCCGCAGCGAGAGCGGTTCTGATTGTTGCAGCACATATGTGGTTCCTCCCCATCAGAAGTGGCGGGCTTTTCGCCCACAGCCCATACTATGCCGCCCGGTGGAGAAGGTGCGCCCTCAGCGCAGGGCGTCCCGCAGGCGCTGGACCAGGCCGTGTTCCTCCAGATAGCGCCGGGCGGCGGGGGGGACCAGGTGCTCCCAGGGCTGATTCTGGGCAATGAGGCGGCGCACTTCGGTGCCGCTGGTGAGGCGCTGGCTGTCATCCCGCACCCACATCACCTCGGTGAGCAGGCCCAAATCCTCCAGCACCTGCCGCTTGTGCTGCCCCCACTGGTCGTAGATGGTCACATAGTAGGTGGCCTCCGGGGGGGCGAAATTGTAGATGCGCTCGGGGAACTCAATGGGGAAGGGGACGATGTCAAACCGCTCTCGGGGCAGGCCGGCCTCCACCAGACTGCCCCGCAGCATAACCATGCGCTCATAGTAGGTGAAGGGGTTGGCGTCGGTCTGAGAGCGAGCCAGCTCCCGGACTCCGGCGGGTTTCTCCTCCCAGGGGGTAAAGTTGGTCACGCCCACAATCAGGTGATCGCATCGGCTGGCCCCCGCCAGCAGATACTCCATATGGCCCAGGTGCAGCCCCTGAAAACGCCCGGTAATGACGCCCAAGGAATCGTTCATGGTACGAATCATCTCCCAAATGTACAGATATCATAAGAATCAAAACATAGGGTAGACGAATCGTGGGGAATTGTAAAGAGAAAAC
>DXDX01000130.1 GCA_019115265.1 Candidatus Flavonifractor merdigallinarum
CAGTATTCATGCAGGCTTTACTCTTCCTGGGGCTGTTGCCTTTCAAAGCAATGTAGCCATTCATTGTGCCAATTTTAAGCCATCTTCGAGCCAATTCTGAGCCACTACAACTTTTTACAACTTTCCCACAACTTTTGCTCAAAACCAAACGGCGCAGGAAGGCATGAAATGGAATCAAAGCTGTATGAAGAATGTCATGAAGGTGGCGGTTTTATGGCACAACAGGCTATGTTGAAACAAGATGAAACGGTCAGAACTCAAATCCCCACCATGAAGCCCCTGGACATGCCCAAGGCCGAGAAGAAGGGGGAGACAGCCGCCGCGGCGAAAAAGGTGGAGGAGGTCATCGACTTCTCCAAGGTGGAGATTGAGCCGCTGTTCGCCGATTTTGTGGACTTTGACACCTTCTCCAAGTCCGATTTCCGCGCGGTGAAGGTGAAGGAATGTGAGGCCGTCAAGAAGTCCAAGAAGCTCCTGAAGTTTATTCTGGACGACGGAACCGGCACCGATCGGGTGATTCTGAGCGGAATCCATGAGTATTACGAGCCCGAGGAGCTGGTGGGCAAGACCTGTATCGCCATTGTCAATCTGCCGCCCCGTCCCATGATGGGGATTGACTCCTGCGGCATGCTGCTCTCCGCGGTGCACCACGAGGAGGGTGCGGAGAAGCTGCATCTGCTGATGGTGGATGATCATATCCCCGCCGGTGCGAAGCTGTATTAAGAGAAGGGCTTCCATGGAATAACACCTCAAAAAACACCTTTGCAGATGCAAAGGTGTTTTTTTGTGCCAATTTTCCCCTGGATGCTTCCGCCATTTTGACGCTGGCAGAGGGACATGGTATGATATTAAGAAAATACTAAGAAATGCATTCGCCCCACGCTAAGAAATGGGGTGTATCCTGTCAACCGTAGAGAAGGAGGTCGGTCTTATGGAGCCGTGTGTGCTGGTGGTGGACGATGACCGTGAGATTGTGCATGCCATCGCCCTGTTGCTGGAGAAGGAGGGCTATCAGGTCTTGAAGGCCTACAACGGCCTGGAGGCGGTGGAGCTGGCCATGGGGCGCTCGGTGCAGCTTATTCTGCTGGACGTGATGATGCCCAAGCTGGACGGCCTGTCCGCTCTGATGAAAATCCGGGAGAAGCGGAACCTGCCGGTAATCGTCCTCTCCGCCAAGAGCGAGGACAGCGACAAGATTCTGGGCCTCTCCATGGGGGCGGACGACTATGTGGCCAAACCCTACAACCCCCAGGAGCTGGTGGCCCGGGTGCGCAGCCAGCTGCGGCGGTACACCCTGCTGGGGGATGTCCACTCGGAGCACCGGGAGGGGGAGATTGTCAACGGGCGGCTCACCTACCGGCCCGAATCCATGGAGCTGCTGGTAGACGGGGAGGAAGTCCACCTCACCGCCACCGAGCGGAAAATTGTGGACCTCTTTCTGCGCAACCTGGGCCGTGTGTTCCCGGCGGAGGAGATCTACCGCCGCGTGTGGGAGGACGAGGCGGCCTACGCCACGGAAAACACGGTGATGGTCCACATCCGGCACATCCGGGAGAAGATCGAACTCAATCCCAAGGAACCAGAATATGTAAAGGTGGTGTGGGGCATTGGATACAAAATGGAAAAAAAGTAAAGGGGTCCTCAGCGTCCTGTTTCTGCTGGTGGGCCTAACCCTGATGGTGATTTTCGGCGGTCTGACAATCCTCTATGCTGGCTATCTGAGTCCCCGGGAGGTGGTGGACGCCTTCCGGGGGGACTACCAGGACACCCGGCAGTTCCGCAGAGAAATCAGCTATGCACTGCGCACCGCGCTGGAGACACAGGTTTCCGGTGAGGTGAGTTCCGCTTTAGACGATCAAAACCTCTGCTGGGGGATGTGGAAGAACGGGTCCGTGCTCTATGGTGACCTCAGCGACATGCAGGCAATGAGCCGGCACGAGAAAGCGGGCTACAATTTCTACTTGCAGTACCAGAATGGCAAGGTGACCATCTGGAAGGATGGGGAGGAGGTGGACATCTACGGCGACGGGGTATTCCGGGAACAGTGGGACCAGTGGGAGCTGCCCGGATACGAAAATCTGGACCTGTTCTCCTATCTGGGCTGGATTGGAGATTCCGAATCAAAACATCCCATCCGTACCACCACCGCTGCTGCCGACCCGGTGTCCAGCGCAACTCCGGTCCCGGATGAAACCACAACAGATGAAAACGCTGCCCAGAGTGATACAGAAAACCCCTGGGAGGGGGTGACCATCTATCTGGCGGCAGCGGAGACCCCCATTCCCTATACAAATTCCAGCTATTACTCCGGTTTGTATGGCATAGTGGAGAACCTGCGCTTTACCCGTGAGGCGGTGTGCCTGGTGGGGGGCTGCCTCCTGCTGGGTGTGGCGCTGGTGGTATGGGCTATCCTGTGGCGGCGCTGGCTGGTTCTGGCGTTCCAGGCGGCGGGAAAGGTCACCGGGAAAGTCTGGCTGGAGGTGAAGCTGGCGGTGCTGGCGGCTCTGGCAGGCCCCCTGGTGCTGTCTATCGCCTATGCGAGTGAACCCGTTTTTCTGACCTTTGCCATTGGAATCTCCTGGCTGCTGATCTTCTACCTGAACGACCTGATTTGCAACCGGGGAAAGCTGTGCCGGGTGAGCTTCTGTGCCTGTCTGGCGGGCATTCTGCGGGGGGACGGATTGGAGCTGCCCCTGCAAAAAAAGCTCCTGCGGGGCGCGGTGGCAGCCTATGTGGCGGCGCTGGTGCTGGCCGCCGGGGCGGCGGTGCTGGATATGCAGTTTTTTCTCTATTGGATGCGCTGCCAATCCGGCCTTCCGTGGCTGCCCCTGCTGATTGGGGTGTTTGGCCTGGTGCTGCTGGCGCTGCTCTTCCGCCACTGGAAGGACGAAAAGGCCCTCATTGAGGACTTGGGGACCCTCTCCCGGCAGGTGGAGGAGGCCCGGCAGGGGAGAGAGGCCCAGCCGCTGGACTCGGTGCGCCCCCTGGCCCCTCTCTCTCAGGGGGTGGCGGAGATGGGGGACGGCTTGCAGCAGGCGGTGGAGGAGCGCACCCGCAGCGAGCGGATGAAAGTGGAGCTCATCACCAACGTCTCCCACGATTTAAAGACCCCCCTCACCTCCATTCTCAGCTATGCGGAGCTGCTGCGGGAAGAGGAGGCGCTGCCCGACCATGTGCGGGACTATGTGCAGATTTTGAATGACAAGGCCCAGCGCCTCAAGACCATGGTGCAGGAGGTTTTTGATGTGAGCAAGGCGGCCTCGGGGAATCTGAAACTCCAGTGGGAGGAGCTGGACCTCTCCAAACTCCTGCGCCAGACGCTGGCGGACCAGGCCGACCCCATCGCGGAGAGCGGCCTCCAGTTCCGGGTGGATTTGCCGGAGACACCGGTGCCGGTGCGGGCGGACGGGGACCGGCTGTACCGGGTGTTCCAGAACCTCATTCACAACGCCCTCCAGTACGCGCTGCCCGGCTCCCGGGTGTATGTGCGCCTCACCGAAGAGGAGGGCAGGGCGGTGGCCCGGGTGCAGAATACCTCCAAGGAGGAGCTGCCCCATGGGGTGGACTTTACTGAGCGCTTTGTCCGGGGGGACGAGAGCCGCACCGACGGCGGAAGCGGGCTGGGGCTGGCCATCGCCCTGAGCTTCACCCAAGCCTGCGGCGGAGAACTGACGGTACGAACCGACGCGGACCTCTTCACCGCCCAGGTGACGCTGCCCCTCAATACTGCCCAGCTCCCCGCAAGTCCCGACAGCGCAGACTAAAAAAATTGCCTGGCCGAATGGCCAGGCAATTTTTGCAGCGTATAACAGGTTGTTTTTTGAATGCGGGTTGATTACATCCACTTGGGCTTGCCCCACAGCTTCAGACCGGCCTCTAGGAAGCGGTCCTGGTCAATGAATTTGGCCCGGCGCTTGAGGAACCACACCGAGGCCAGCAGGTAGAAGATGGCGCCGGAAATCAGGTTGATGCCATAGTTCAGGTGCAGACCGAAGAGGCCGCAGAGTACAATGACAGCGACCAGGAGGGGGAGAATAGGGAAGAGGGGGGCCAAAAAGGAGCGCTTGACAGTGCCCAGAGGGTACATCTGCCGGAAGCGGTAGAACATGAGGCAGGTCAGCAGGTAGACCATCAGGGCGGAGAAGATGGAGAAGGTGACCACCTGGTCCAAAAGGCCTGTCATGGCAAAGCTCAGAGAGATGGGCAGCAGAAAGAGAATCGCCCGGTAGTGAGAGCCGTATTTGGGGTGCTCTTTGGCAAATACGTTGGGCAGCAGGGTGTCCTTGGACAGGGCGGCCCAGGCGCTGCTGGCGTCGTTGATGCAGCCGTTGGCGCTGGCCAGGCACGCCAGGATGGAGCCCACAAAGAGGGCGATGGCCACAAAGAGCTTTCCGGTGGCCAGGGCGGCATCATAGAGAGGGTAGACGGAGGGGCCCAGCTCCCCGGCGGGAATCAGGCCGGAACAGACAAACCAGGTGATGGTGCCGCCGATGAGGAGGGTGGCCAGTCCCACAATGGCGCCCAGCGGCACAGAGCGGCTGGAGCTGCGGCACTCGTCGGCGGCCATCGCGGTCCCCTCAATCCCCAGAAAAAACCAGCAGGAGTAGCCAATGGCCGCCATAATCCCCAGCGGGCCATAGGGCAGACCGTTGGTCAGCTCCTTGAGCTGAAGGAGGGTGGCCTGAGGGTCGTAGAAATTGGTGGAGAAGAGCAGCACGATGACGCAGGTGAAGGCGATGGCGGTGATGACAAAATTCAGCGTCAGAGTGGCCTGCGCCCCGCGGTAGTTGATGAAGGCCAGAACCAGCAGGGTGAGGATGGTAAAGGGGAGAATCTGGATGTCCGGGTTGAGGGAGTTGAGGAGCTGCCCCACCACAATGACATCGCCGGCCTCCAGCATGGCGTACTCAAAGACCAGCATCAGCCCCACATTGAAGGCGGCCAGGGGGCCCAGCAGGTACTTGGCCATGGTGTACTGCCCGCCGGCCTCCGGCATGACGGTGGCCATTTCCGACACCATCATCACCTGTCCCACATACATCATACTCATGACCCACAGGCCCAGCAGAGCGGCCAGGGAGCCGCCCTGCTTGATGGTGAGGTTCCAGCCCATGAATTCGCCCACCAGTACAATGCCTACCCCCAGGGCCCACACATGGATGGGGCCCAGAACCCGGCGGATGGTGTGGCTCTGAACCGGATTATGAGTGCTCGGTTCCATCTTCCACCACCCCCTCTTCCTTTAACTTAGAGGCGTCCTTCTGCTTTTCCCGCAGGAAATAGAGTTCGGTGCGGATGAAGTCCCGCACCAGCAGAAACGCCACCACCGCGCACAGCACCCAGGCTGTGAGGTTGCAGATGTCAGCAATACTCATGGTTTCTCCTCCTCTTCCTTGTGCTTGCGGAAGTAGTGCTCGATCAGCTGGCGCAGCCCCTTGAGGCTGGCGGTGACCATGAAGCCCAGATAGAGCACCAGGGCGGCAATTACCCCCAGCAGCAGAGCGGGCTGGATGGTGTAGCCCTGAAATTCCGCGCTGCCGGCGGAACGTGTGACCAGCATGGTGGTGAGCAGCACTACAAAGCACAAAATGAGCACAAACAGAATATCCCATACCATCAGGAGGATATCTTTCCAGTTCCGCTTCTTCACGCGGCACCGCCCCCTTTCTGCTCTTTGATCAGCTGCTGGTAGTGGAGGTCCTCTCCATAGACCTCCGTCCGGTTGCGAAACAGGTGGCGGCCTACCCAGAACATGGCGCCTGCCAGCACCAGCATGGCGGCGGCAAAGACCACTACAATGCCTGCGCGCAGCCCCGGGTCGTCTACAATGGGCAGCGTCTCCAGCACAACAAAGGCGTTGATGCCCAGTGCGGCCAGGAGAAAGACGGCCAGCAGGATGCAGTCCCGGCGCAGCATACCCTCCACGGCGGATTCTTGCGGTTTCATGGTTTCGTCCCTTCTTTCTTTCTGTCTGACGAGAGCCGATAGGGTGGGTTCTACTTGGTGAAGTTTACTTCATTAAATATATAAGAGTTCAGATGTCTTGTCAAGATGATTTGGATGATTCATACAAAATATGAGGAAACTAGTCGAATATTTTGTTTCGCACATAAAAAGATATTCGGATGATAGGAAACGTCTATCCCGCAAAAGGGAGCTGTTTACAAGCAGCGCTGGGGCTGGTATAATAAAAAAACATCGAGCGGTGCGGCATAGGCCGCCCAACAGGGAAGCCGGTGGGAATCCGGCGCAGTCTTACCTCTACTGTCAGCGCGGACGAGGGCGTCGGAACCATTGGCCAGGGGCCGAGAAGGGACGCCGGAGGGCGAAGCGCAAGCCAGGATACCTGCCGCTTGGGGAATCGTCGCTCTGAGGTGGAGAGCGCCGCGGCTTTGGTGTACCCCAAATGGCGGCCCGCTCCTTCTGGGAGCGGGCTGTTTGTGCGAAAGGGGGAATTTGCCGTGGCCAGACTGGAACTCTATCTCCCGGTGGGAAAGGAGCGGCTGCGCTGCGGCTTTACCACCGGCACCTGCGCCGCCGCCGCGGCGTTGGCCGCTGCCAAGGCGCTTTTGAACGGGGAATTTCCCGCCCAGGTGACCATCG
>DXDX01000131.1 GCA_019115265.1 Candidatus Flavonifractor merdigallinarum
TATGAGGAAAGCGTTGTACTGCCATGCAAGACAGGTGACGCCGTTTACTGAGAATCTAGTGCGAATGATAAAGGTGTCATCTAGCACCCACAAAATGGGGCGGCCCCATAAAAAGGCCGCCCTTTTGGAGGGGAGTGGAGAGGGGAACGAGAAGTTCCCCTCTCCGCCTTTTCTTTCCCCGGTTTCTTTTCTGCGAAAAGAAATCGGGTCCCCGCTGGATAAGCGGCCTGTCCGGCGAGGACAAAACCTCCGCCGGTCTGGCGGCCTGTGTAACGGATATTGCTTTCCATCAGGAATGTTCATCTGCCGGTTCCGCCAGTGAGCAGAGGTGCTTTGCTATCTCTGGGGTGGAGAACTGGAGTTGACAGCGGGGGCCGTCCCGCTGGAGGGGGTCCATGCGAAAGACGGAGAGCAGCAGACCCAGCAAAGCGAAATCCACCACCATACCGGTGGGCCCATAGGAGAAGAAGGGGAGGGGCAGGGAGGAGGAGAAAGGGAAGAGAGCGGCGTTGTACAGCCAGTAAGCAACTGCCTGGAAGAAGAGGGGAAGAAAGAGACTGAGGGCGAGAAGTTTGCCGGAGGTACTGCGGAGTTTGCCCATCCGCCACAGGCACACCATGGCAAAGAGCAGGATGACACCCAGCGCCGCCGCCATCACAGGCCGTCCCAGCCGGGCGCTGAGGGTGAGAAGGGAAATATCGGGGTACTGACTCAGGGGGATGGAGAGATATTCTGTCGCAGCCGCTTCGCTGCCCTTCCACAGAATGTCACGCATGAGCAAAATCTGCCAGCCGTAGCCCGCGGGGTCCTGCTCCGGGTGGAAGAAATACTGGATTCTGCCGGAAGTGGAGACAAGTGCGGAGATAAAGCTGCTCATCAGCAGCACGGTGGGAAACCACAGGCTGACCAGTCCCACCCAGCGCCTTCCACCAAACCACCCCAGCGCTGTGGCCACCGTGGCGGTGAGCAGCATGGTCCCGCCCAGCAGGAGTGCAGAGGTCAGATTGGGGACCAGGAGGGCGGGGATTGCCAGAGCATACATCCAGAGGGAGAGGAAGCACAGAAGTTTTCCCGGCATTCCCCGCAGCCGGAGCAGAAGCAGGGCAAAGAGCAGCGGGAAAAAGAGACAGAGATAGAGCGGCCAGAGGGGGGAAGTTCCAACCGGGAGCCGGGGAGAGCACTGGATGCCTGCCACTGTCAGCACGAAGGCCAGTACCATTCCAAGAGAGATCCAGCCACGCCGCCGCCGAATCAGACCGCCCAAATCCGACAGGCGCAGCAGAGCCATCAGCCCCACCCCGAGCGCCAGCCCCAGCCAATACCGCAGAGCGGAGGCACCCACTAAAGCGGGGATGAGGGCACCACCTACCAGACCAATTCCCAGTGCCAGAATGGCGGGGGCCAGGGACAGCGCGGGCCGGTGGAGGGCGTTGAGCTCCCTGCCCACCGCCGCCGGGTCCCCCATGTCGGCCACCGCCCGGCGCTCCGCCTCCTCTGGGGAGACGCCCTCTTCCTCCAGGGCGGCGCGCTGGTCGGTCAGGTGGTGGGACAGCTCTTCCAGAAGATAAGTACGGGCCCGGGGCCAGCGAATCTGCGCCCCCACCTGGGCCAGATAGTCCTCACACTCACGCGCCACAGAGCACCCCTCCCTCCAGCACACCCTCCACGGCGGCGGTGTAGCTGTGCCACTGTTCCCGCTGTTCACTGAGTGCCCGCCGGCCATCCTCGGTAATGTGGTAGTACCGCCGGGCCCGGCCGCCGGGGGCGTTTTCGTCATAAGAGGTCACCCAATTCTGGCGCTCCAGCGTGTGGAGCAGGGGGTAGAGGGTGCCCGCTTTCAGGTCAAAGACGTGGTTGGAGCGGCTGCGCAGGGTTTCAATGAGCTCGTAGCCGTACCGGTCCTGCTCGGAGAGCAGGGAGAGGAGCAGCATCCCCAGCCCGCCGGGGGCAGAGCGTTCTTTTGCCATGGTTGTGTCCACCTTTCATAGATAGATTATCTACCCATAGTATAGATAGAACATCTACCTATGTCAAGAGAGAGTTCCAAAGATAGTGGGCGGAAGCGTATGGGAATTCGTCAAAAGCGGCTCTGGTCAACGGGCGTTCTTTCGAGTATAATACCACTAGAAACAGGTCCTGTTTTGGTGAGAAAAAGGAGTTTTAACCCATGGCGGAAGAGAAACGAACCATTGCCTACCTCTGTCCGGCCTGCCGGCAGAGCGTGATTGTGGAGCGCACGGTGTTCCAGTTGGCCGCCGCGCCCAATACCCTGCCCTGTCCCTGCGGCAAGTCCGCCCTGAAGGTGGAGCTGATGGGGGACCGGGTGAAGCTGGAGGTGCCCTGTGCCTTCTGCGGAGAGAGCCACACCGTCACCTGCCGGAGCCAGGATTTTCTCCACCGGAAGGCGCTGGCCTTCTCCTGCGGCAAGTCGGGCTTGGACTGCTGCTATGTGGGGGAGGAGGACACGGTATACGCCGCAGTGCGCCGCCTGGAAGAGGCGGTGGACAAGCTGGAGACGGAAGGCCCGGAGCGGGGCGCTTTTCTGGATGAAGTGGTGATGAAAGAGGTGCTGGAGGAGCTGCGGGACATCGCCCAGCGGGGGGGAATCTCCTGTTCCTGCGGCTCAAAGGAGTGGAAACTGCGCATCCATTATAGCTCGGTGGAGCTGATCTGCGCCCACTGCGGCGGCAGCCTGCGCATTCCCGCCGCCACACAGAGCGATTTGGCCGAGCTGTGCTGCCGGCAAAGTTTACACCTCCACGGAACGCGGAGCTGAGGAGGAGACAAGCATGTTTTTTGAATACCATTACACCGTAAGCACCCGGGATACCGACCCCTTCGGCCACTGCCGGCCCTCGTCGCTGCTCTCCCTGCTTCAAGAGGCCGCCACCGAGGCGGCGCTGGACTTTCACGTCTCCCGGGAGGAGATGCTGGAGAAACACAACGCCTTTTGGATGCTGGCCCGCATCTGGTACCAGCTGAAAAATCCCCTCCACTGGAATGACACCCTCACAGTCCGCACCTGGCACCGGGGGGGCAAGGGGGCGTCCATGTACCGGGACTACGACCTTTATCTGGGAGACGAGTGGGTGGGGGAGTCGGTCTCCACCTGGGTGCTGGCCGACGCGGACACCCACAAGCCGCTGCGCCTGTCCCGCTTCTCCGAGTTTGAAGGCACCACCGGCGAGGGGCTGTGCAAAAGCAAGCTCCTCACCAAGGTGCGCCTGCCCGAGGGGATGGCGCTGGCGGAGCAGCGGCGGCTCCATTACAGCGACGCCGATGTGAACCGCCATGTGAACAACAGTAAATACGCCGACTTCGCCTGCGATGCCCTCCGGCTGGAGACACTGGGAGAGGGACAGTTTGTGTCCGCCCTCCAGGTGGGCTTCCTGGCCGAGTGCCGCCCCGGCGAGATGCTGGAGCTCTACACCGGCCAGAGCGACGGGACATGGTTTGTCCACGGCACCGACGCGGACGGAAAAAGCCGCTTTGACGCGGCGGTGACCCTGTCGCCCTGGGCGGAAAACCGCTCTTGACAAGGAGCGGAAGGGATAGTAAAATAGGAAAAATTTCAGAGATAGGAGATGCACCATGGTCAACACCGACGCCAGCCAGAAGTTTACCAAGCAGGGGCTCACCTTCGACGATGTGCTCCTCGTTCCCGCTGCGAGCAGTGTGCTCCCCGCGGACATTGACCTGACCACCAAGCTCACCCAGAAGATTACCCTGAACATCCCCCTGATGAGCGCCGCCATGGACACGGTGACCGAGTCCCGCATGGCCATCGCCATCGCCCGGGAGGGCGGCATTGGCATCATTCACAAGAATATGTCCATCGGCCAGCAGGCCGAACAGGTGGACATGGTCAAACGCTCGGAAAACGGCGTCATTACCAACCCGTTCTGGCTGGCGCCCGGGCACACCCTGGCCGAGGCGGACGAGCTGATGGCCAAGTACCGCATCTCCGGCGTGCCCATCTGCGACAACGGCAAGCTCATTGGCATCATCACCAACCGGGATATGAAGTTTGAGACGGACATGAACCAGCTCATTGACAACGTGATGACCAAGGAGAACCTGGTCACCGCCCGGGAGGGGATCACCCTGGAGGAGGCTAAGGATATCCTGCGCCGCCACAAGGTGGAGAAGCTGCCTATTGTGGATGAAGATTTCCACCTGAAGGGCCTCATCACCATTAAGGATATTGAGAAGGCCACCGTCTACCCCAACTCCGCCCGCGACGAGAAGGGCCGTCTGCTGGTGGGCGCCGCCATCGGCGTCACCTCCGACGTGCTGGACCGGGTGTCCGCCCTGGTGGACGCCGGGGCCGATGTGCTGTGCCTGGACTCCGCCCACGGCCACAGCCACAACATTCTGGAGTGCGTCAAGCGCATCAAGGCCCTCTACCCCGATGTGCAGCTCATCGCCGGTAATGTGGCCACCGCGGAGGGCACCCGCGCCCTCATTGAGGCGGGCGCCGACTGCGTGAAAATCGGTATCGGCCCCGGCTCCATCTGTACCACCCGCGTGGTGGCCGGTATCGGCGTGCCCCAGATTACCGCTGTGTATGATGCGGCCTGTGTGGCCGCCGAGTACGGCGTGCCTGTCATCGCCGACGGCGGCGTGAAGTTCTCCGGCGACATCGCCAAGGCCATTGCCGCCGGTGCCAACGTGGTCATGCTGGGCTCCCTGCTGGCCGGGTGTGAGGAGTCCCCCGGCGACACCGAGGTCTACCAGGGCCGCCAGTTCAAGGTCTACCGGGGCATGGGTTCCCTGGGGGCCATGGCCAAGGGCTCCAAGGACCGCTACTTCCAGCAGAACAACAAGAAGCTGGTGCCCGAGGGCGTGGAGGGCCGCGTCCCCTACAAGGGACTCACCGGCGAGACCATCTATCAGCTGATGGGCGGCCTGCGGGCCGGCATGGGCTACTGCGGCTGCGGCACCATCTCGGATTTGCAGGAGAAAGCCCAGTTTATCCAGATTACCGCCGCCGGTCTGCGGGAGAGCCACCCCCACGACATCTATATCACCAAGGAAGCGCCCAACTACACCGTCAATCCCCAGTAAGCGGGAACAGCAGGCCCGCGCCACAGGCGCGGGCCTGCTCTCAAAAATGCAAGCATTTTTGAGAAGGAATGCAGTCCGCTGCGTCGCACGCGCAGAGCGCGTACGCTTGCGGACTGAGAGGTGTTTTTTCCGAGGCACATGTCCTCGGAAAAAACAACTTACAACTTTATTTTGCCGCCTGTGGACGGCAAAACTCTGCCGAGGGCTTTTTCTGATGCAGGAAATATTCCTGCTTTTGCGCAGAGCTTCTCTATTTTGACAGTCTATGGCCCGCGCCCAAAGCGCGGGCCTGCTGTGTTTTTACACGGAAAGGAGCGACATATGGAGCGACTGACCTACCAGGGCCCCCAGGGCTGGCAGGTGGAGGAGGGCCGTCTGGCGGAGGCGCTGGAGCGGCTGGCCCGGTTTGAGACGGCCTATGAGGGCATTTTACGGGAACAGGAGGAGCTGGCCGCCATAATGGAGCCCCTCAAAGCCGCGGGACGACAGAAGAGCGCCCAGTTCCGGGAGCTGTTGGGGAAGAAGCTGACCAATCAGCAGCTGTTGCTGCGTTTGGAATTTGCTGGAATTTCCTGAGCGGAGAGGGGGAGCGGATATGGAGCCAGTGAACCTCAATGACCTGGAAACCTCAGAGGAGGATATGTTCCAGGAGGTCACTTATCAGGGGAAACCCTTTACCGGGGTTGCCACAGAGTGGGAAGACGGGGTGTATAGTGAGTACCGCTATCAGGACGGCGCGGGCCACGGGCGGTGCTTCTCCCGCTGGGAGAGCGGACAGCTCCAGGAGGAGTTTTGGCTGGATGGGGGAAAGCTGCTGAAAGAGACCACCTGGTACCCCACCGGCGTGGTGCGCTCCCGCTACCAGGCCGACCCCCAGTGCATTCAGTATTTCACCGAAGCGGGGGTGCTCTATCATGAGCGCACCGCCCAGGGCTGGCAGAAGTGGTATCCCTCTGGCGAGCGGAAGGAGCAGGCGGTGCTGGGAGGGCGCTGTACCTATTATGGGAAAGACGGCGTGTGGGCTGCGGAGTGTCTCGCCAATCCTCAGTTTGGGGGCTTTGGGTTTCAGCGGGAGCAGATGCGCTTCCATGACGCCTATCTCCAGGAACACTATCTGGAGCTTTTGGAGGACGAGGACTTTTTCCCCTACTTTGTCAGCTGGCTGCCGGAGCCAAACAAGAAAACCCGCCGCCCCTTCTGGCGCAGGAGAGCAAAACCGGCCACTCCGCCGGAGATAGTGGAGCGGGTGGGGCGGATGATAGACGCGGATCATTTGGCGATTAAAATGAACGGCATCCTTCTGGCCTCGCGCTATCAGGCCAAGGAGCTGATTCCCCAGCTGGAGCGCGCCCTCACCTGCCACCGCACGCCCCCCGCTACCTTTGATGTTGCCACCGGTACGGGACAGAGCTATGGCCGCACCGTGGCGGAACAGGCCAAGCGGGTGCTGGCGGAGTTACAGGGCTGACAATCCCCCACAGAGAGGAGAAATGGATATGCTGCATCTGCTTCTGGGCCGCTCGGGCACCGGCAAGACCGACACCCTCTTTCAGGCCATCGCCCGTCCGGCGGAGGGCAGGCCCCAAATTCTGATTGTGCCGGAACAGCACTCCCACGACAGTGAGCGCCGCCTGTGTGCTCAGGTGGGGCCGGGGGCCTCCCTCTTTGCGGAGGTGCTGTCCTTTACCCGTCTGGCCGGGCGGGTGTTTGACGCCACCGGCGGCGCGGCCACTCCCACCCTGGACGCGGGGGGGCGGCTGCTCCTCATGTACGCCGCCCTGCGGCAGGTGTCCGACCAGCTCACCGTCTACCGCCGCCCCTCCCGCAAGCCCGCCTTTCTCAACGGCCTGATTTCCACGGTGGACGAGCTGAAGAGCTGCCGCATCAGCGCCCAGGCACTGTGGGAGGCGGGGGAGGAGGCCGGAGGCGGAGAGGGGGACAAGCTCCGGGACATTGCCCTGCTCTTTGGGGCCTATGAGGCCCTCACCCAGCGGCAGGGGGCGGACCCAAGGGACCGGCTTACCCGCCTGTCCGCCGCTCTGCGGAAGAGCGGCTGGGCCAGGGGCAAGGACTTCTATCTGGACGGCTTTACTGACTTCACCCCCCAGGAGCGGGAGGTGCTCTCTGTTCTGCTGGCCCAGGCCCATCAAGTGACAGTGGCCCTCACCTGTGACCATCTGGAGGAGACGGAGGGGGGCGGTGGCATCTTTTCCCCCGCCCGGCGCACCGCCCGGCAGCTCCTGCGTCTGGCGGAGGAGGCCCACGTCCCCGCCCAGGTGGAGGTGCGGGAAAAAATGACCCGCCCCCGTGTGCCCACGCTGGCCGCAGTGGAGGAGCGGCTCTTCTCTCCCAACCCCGTCCCGGTGGAGGGGGATGGAGAGGGCCTCACCCTTTACGCCGCCCGCAGCAGCGCCAGCGAGGTGGAGTGGGCCGCCGGGGAGATTCTCCGCCTGGTGCGGGAGAAGGGGTACCGCTTCCGGGAGATTGCAGTGACCGCCCGCTCTATGGACGACTATGGCCCTCTCATGGAAACCATCTTCCCCCGCTATGGGGTGCCCGTCTTTCTGGGGCAGATGAGCGATATTCTGCAAAAGCCGGTGCTCTCCCTTATCACCTCCGCCCTGGCCGCGGCGGCGGGGGGCTATCGGTATGAGGATTTGTTCCGCTATCTGAAAACCGGCCTCACCGACCTTTCGGAGGAGTTGCGGGACCAGTTGGAGAACTATGTCCTCACCTGGGACATCCGGGGGAGCCGCTGGACCCGGGAGGCCCCCTGGGACTTCCACCCCAAGGGGTACGGCCTCAAGTGGACAGAGGAGGACCGCGAACTGGTGGCGCGTCTGGACGCGGCCCGGCGGCAGGTCATCGCCCCGCTGGAGAAGCTCCGCTCGGTGGGGACCGCATCGGGGAAGGAGCACGCCTGGGCGCTGTACGACTTTCTGGTGGAGGTGGGCCTGCCGGAGCGGCTGCTGGAGCGGGAGG
>DXDX01000132.1 GCA_019115265.1 Candidatus Flavonifractor merdigallinarum
TGGAGGAGCAGTTGGCCGGTTGGGAAGAGGACGAAGGACAGCCCTTTGCAATTGACCCCTTTCAGGCCGCTTCTTTAGATTTGGATGAGGACGGATTTCTCCCATCCAATAACGGCAAGTGTGCTTTTGCAACCTATCAGCCCACCAACGCGGGAGAACCGCTGGACCTCTGGTTTGAATTTCGCGGGATGGAACACGAGGATGGGACCCTGTCCATCCTGTTTGACGTCAATCTATAAGCTCTCCCCTTCCCCGTCCCACACTGGATTTGACAACCGGCGGCAAATCAGGTACAATACCCTTTGCAAGCAAGCTGGGCAGCCGCGCGGCGGGGGCGAAAGGTCCCGCTGTGAGGAAAGTCCGGGCTCCGCAGGGCAAGGATAACGGGTAACACCCGCCGGGGGCGACCCCAGGAAAAGTGCAACAGAGATAGACCGCCGCCCGCCTCCTGTGAGGGGAGCGGTAAGGGTGGAAAGGCGGAGGTAAGAGCCCGCCCGACGGCGTGGAAGCGTCCGTCGCTGTAAACTCTATCCGGAGCAACGCCGTGGAGGGACATATGGTCGGCCCGACCGTCCCAGGGAGGCGGCTGGAGCGCACCGGCAACGGTACGTCGAGATAGATGGCTGTCTTAAAGGACAGAACCCGGCTTACAGGCTTACTTGTGAAAAACCGCCCGGCGCGTCATGCGCCGGGCGGTTTTGCGTGTTGTGTGTCGACAAAGTCGACACACTTCTCAAAAATGCAAGCATTTTTTCGAGGGGATGCAGCCCACTGCGTCGCATACGGGCGGCAAAACTCTGCCGAGGGCTCTTTACATCACATTAGAAATAGCTGATTTGCAAGCCGGTGTCCCGCTCCAGCTTGTCCAGTTCGGTGCCCCGGCGGCCTGCGATGCAAATGGAATTCTCATCGGTGCGGCTACCAATGATGCCCCGCTCCGGGTTCACAAAGACCTCCCACTTCCCTTCCGCCAGGTAGTGGAAGTAGTGCTCCATCCACGCCCGGTTCTCCGGCGTCTGCTCCAACGCGCAGTCGCCGCCGTTGGCCAGACAGCCCAGGCTCTGCTGGGCCAGCAGCCAGAGCAGGGTACCCTCCAGCCCCATGTCCATCTCCATCCGCTCGCCGTCGCCATAGTCCAGATAGGGCTCCCCGGTCTCCCGGTCCAGACGGCACCACCACACCGCCTGATTTTCCTCCGCCAGCACCAGGTCGCCCCCCAGCGCCGTCAGCTCCTCCTCGGTGTAGCCCTCATACTCGTCAGAGTCCTCGTCCTCTACGGTGTAGGTTTGCAGCTCCTTGGGTGTATAGATGGTATGCAGGCTCTCGGTGCTCATCAGCTTCCCGCCCTTGCCAAAGCGCTGGTAAAACGCCCGCAGCGGCTCTGGAAAGACCATCCCCAGACGCTTCTCCGCCTTCTCAATCTCCTCCATCGGGAGGTCCATGCGCCGCTTACCCAGCAGAATCTCCCGCATCATGTCCAGCTTTTCCTCAAAGGTCTGGGGCGGCGGCGTCTGTAGAAAGGTGGCCGGGTCCAAAATTTTTTCCCCGTTTCGCTTCTCCCAGACCACTTCAAAGTCCTGTTCCAGCGCCTCCAATGCCTCCGGCGTGGCGCTGTACACCAGACACTTCTTCTGCCTATCAATCAAATAGTCCATCAGCAGTCCCCGCTGCTCGTCACAAGCGTAATCCCAGCCAAACTTGCCATCCTCGTTCAAGGCAGTCAGGCCCAGCTGCGCCGCCGCCCGTTGGTAGGCGGTGTGCCCCTTCTGGCGGGTGGAGGGCAGCTTCACCCAAACCCGGTTTGGCATCCATTGGCTCAGCATCCGGCCCACCTGGCGCACCAAAATAGCGTGGAGCGTCTGGCCAGGCTGAACCGGCATCCAGTAAAGATGGTATCCGGGACCATCGCTCAGGATACCGCTGCAAGGGGTTCGACACTTCCGGTTGGAAAACGCCCAAAGTTCTCCTTCACGGGACTTGTAGTAGATCAGATTCTGGCTCTCGTCAGAAGCCGCCTTGGAAGAATCCGGCTCAATCCGTTCCACCGGGTACAGTCCCTGCTTCCACAGGCGCTCCTCGCCGCCCACTGTCTCATAGAAGGCAAATACCGCCTCCGGCAAAAAGGAATAGCTCCGCAGCTTCTCCATTCCGGCGGCATCCACCGCCGGCGGCGTCCAGTCCATGCCAAACGCCGCACGGCACATCTGCTTCAGCTGCGCCACAAAGGGCTCCACCGGCCCCTCTTGCAGGGCTTTGCTCTCCGCCTGAACCTGTTCCAGATCCATGAAATCCCCCTCCTGTCTCCATCTGTTTTACAAAAACCCCCTTTTATCTGTCCATACAAATAAAAGGGGGTTTCCATTTCTACTGTGTATCCGCTCAGTCCTGGTCCCAGTTGTGGTACACATTCTGAACGTCGTCGTTCTCCTCCAGCAGGTCGATGAGCTTCTCCATATTCTTGATGTCGGTCTCATCGGTGAGGGTGACATAGTTCTGAGGCACCATCTGCACCCCGGCCTCCAGGAAGGTGTAGCCCTTCTCCTCCAGCTTGGGGAGCACATCGCCGAAGGCGTCAGGGTCGGTGTAGATCTCAAAGACCTCGTCGCTGGCCTGCATATCGTCGGCGCCGGCGTCCAGCGCGTCCATCATCACGGTGTCCTCGTCCAAATCCTCCCGCTCGATGACAATAACGCCCTTGCGGTCAAAGGACCAGGACACACAGCCGGTGGCGCCCAGGCCCTTGCCATACTTGTCCAGCAGGTGGCGCACTTCGGGGGCGGTACGCTGGCGGTTGTCGGTGAGGGCCTCTACAATGACGGCCACGCCGTTGGGGCCGTAGCCCTCGTACACCACACTCTCAAAGTTGTCGGTGTTCCCCGCGCCCAGCGCCTTGTCAATGGTGCGCTTGATGTTGTCGTTGGGCATGTTGGCCGCCTTGGCCTTGGCAATGACGGTGGCCAGACGGGAGTTATTGGCCGGGTCGCCGCTGCCGCCGGTCTTGACCGCCACGATCATCTCACGGGCGATCTTGGTAAACATCTGAGAGCGCTTGGCGTCCGCCGCGCCCTTGGTCTTTTGAATATTGTGCCACTTGGAGTGTCCAGACATAGTATCGTTCCCTTCTTGTTATCCTGCGGGCCCGCCGCAGGGCGGCAGACGCCGAAAATCAGCGCAATTAGTCTATCACAGCCGGGCGCACTTTGCAACCCCCGCCCCAAAAACCGCATTGCGGATTGCAAAAACATGGGATATAATGAGGGGGAATCCGGGCGAATGTGTCATACAGAGAGAAGGAGGCCGGGAGATGGGCCGGAAGTTCAGTTCAATGCGCCCCAGAGAATTCGTCGCATTCTGCATGGAGCGCTACTATCAGGCGGTATGGGCAGCCGGATACCTGCAATTTAATCCATGGCCGCTTCTCCCCTCCACTGTCACGGAGGCGGACCTGGACCGGGAAGAGCAGAAGCTGGGGATCTCCTTTCCGCCTCTGTTCCGGGCTTTTCTGTCCACTTACTTTCACCGTTTCGGCACGGATACCCACGCTCTTGTGCCGGACCAGCCCCCGGACGGTCCTTTTTCTGGCCTGGAAAGCGTATTTCAGCCGGTGCTGGCCCGCCATTCGTATCTGCCCTTTGCCTACGATGAGTGTTCCGACCTTCTGGTCTGTCTGGACGTCCAATCCCTCACCGGGGACGCAGATGGCCCTGTGGTGGGAATTGGGCTGGAGTATCTGGAATCTCTCCCCGAATCCGCAATCTCCCGGGACACACTGGAGGCACATTGCGAGCCGATTTCTCCAAC
>DXDX01000133.1 GCA_019115265.1 Candidatus Flavonifractor merdigallinarum
GGCCAGGGCCATGGCCTCGGTGGAGTCGGCAATGAGCTCCCGGGTGACCAGGGAGTACTTCATGCCGATGTGGCCCATGGCGATGCCGTCGCACACGGCGATGGCGGGAAATTCGATGGGGGTGCCCCCCGCCATGCGGATGCCGGCCTTCACCGCCTCGGCGATCTTGTCCAGGTTCATATGACCGGGGACGATCTCATTCTGAGAGCAGACCACGCCGATGAGGGGGCGCTCCAGTTCCTCTTTGGTGTAGCCCAGGGCATAAAAGAGGGAACGGTTGGGGGCGCGCTCCACGCCCTTGGTCACGTTGTCGCTGCGCATAAAAAATCCTCCTCTGCGTTGTATTATTATGCTTGCATTGTCTGACAATATCATATAAGATAGAAGAGAGAATGTCAAGGGAAAAAGGGGGCGGAGGCGTGGAGAAGAAGAGTCTGACGCAGCAGACGGCGGAGCGGCTGTATGCCCGGATCGTGGCAGAGGGTGAGCCTGGGCCGGGGGAGAAGCTGCCCAATGAGCTGGACCTCTCCCAGGAGCTGGGGGTGAGCCGGACCACCCTGCGAGAGGCCATCCGGGCGCTGGTGACCCAGGGGGTGCTGGAGGTCCGCCGGGGGAAGGGGACCTTTGTATCGGAGCAGGTGGGGGAGATCGAGGACTTTGGCTTTGGGGGTCTGGAGCGGGTGAAGGGCCAGCTCCGGGATCTTTTCGAGCTGCGGAGCATTTTTGAGCCCCAGGCGGCCAGGCTGGCCTGTCTCCGGGCCACCGGGGAGGAGCTTTCCGATATTCTGGAAAAGGGGGCGGCGGTAGCGTCCTGTATCCAAAGGGGACAGGACCGGGTGGAGGCGGACGGCGCCTTCCATGCGGCCATCGTTCGGGCCACCCACAATGAATTCATGGTGCGGCTGCTCCCTCTCATCCACCGGGCGGTCTATACGGCGGTGGGTACCGGGGAGCACGGAGACCGCCTGGCGGCGGATACCCTCCGGGACCACGCCCTGCTATTGGAGTTTTTCCGGCGCCGGGACGGCGCCGGCGCTGAGCACGCCATGGCCATCCATATGCGCCACGCCATGGCTGAGATGGGGCTGGAGCAGAGGACAGAGGATTGACAAGGCGGCGGGAAGATGGCATCTTAAAAGCACCGAGCGCCCTTCCCGCCAGGGAGCGGAGCGGAACAGGAGGAGACCTTATGATCATGCCATGGAACCGCAGTGAGCTGGCCACGGTTCTCACCCTGGACCAGTGCAGCGATCTCACCCGGGCTCTGGAGGAGGCGGGGATCGACTGTCATGTAAAGGTGGTGGACCGGACGCTGCACAGTGGGAGCCGGGAGCGAAGCGGGACCCTGTTTCAGGAGCACAGCTGTCAGTATACCATCTATGTTCTGCGCCGGGAACTCCAGGCAGCTATAGAGGCCACGGGGCTCACCCCCATCGGGTGATGGGGTGGACGCACTTTTTCAGAAAACCCAGAGGCATTGGGCCCCAAGGACTCTACCACTGGTCGGTTGACGGGAGAAGCCCATCCGGCTAGCATGGGGAGCAAAGGAGGGACCTGTATGCATGAAATCGACAGGGAGCGCTTTGGGACATTCCTGGCCCAGCTGCGCCGGGAGAAGGGGATGACCCAGAGGGAGCTGGCCGACCGACTCTATGTATCGGACAAGGCGGTGAGCAAGTGGGAGCGGAGCCTGAGCCTTCCCGATGTCTCCCTGCTCATCCCCCTGGCGGACTGTCTGGGGGTGAGCGTTACCGAGCTGCTCCGGGGTGAGCGCACCGGTGGGGAGGGGCTGCCGGTGGCGGAGGTGGAGGCCCTGGTGAGCGCCTCTCTACATCTTACGGAAGCGGAGCGGAAAAGCGGTGTGGGCCGCCGCCGGCGGTGGCGGCTGGCCTTTGTCCTGTGTGCGCTGACGGGGCTGGCCCAGACCGCCGCGCTGCTGACGGTGGGGGGCTTTGGCTGGAGCGAGCTGAGGGACAGCGTTTTGTTGGTGGAGGGGATGTGTCTCCTCTTTGCCGCTTGGCTGTGCTTCTTGGCCAAGGAGCGTCTGCCCGCGTACTATGATGAGAACGGAATCACCGCATACAGCGACGGCATCTTCTGCATGAATCTGCCCGGGGTGCGGTTCAACAACAGCAACTGGCCCCATATCCTCTCTGCCATGCGGGGGTGGCTGCTGGGGGTCATGGTCCTCTTTCCGGCCTTGTGGTGGGGGGTCCGCTACCTCTGGCCCCGGCCATCTGCCACACTGGAGCCGGTCTTGACCCTGGCCGCCGTCCTGGGGATGCTGGCTGCCGCCACGGCGGCGGGAAAACGGTATGAGTAGATGGGAATAGTCAAGGGAGTAAAGCAGAAAAAATCCGATGGCGGGAGAGAAGAAGATGCCGGCAAATATGAAAGCCATGATCGCGGAGACCTTTTTCAGCATGGCCAGGGGGAAGAGCATGGATAAGATTACGGTGACCGACCTGGTGGAGCGCTGTAAGATCTCCCGGCAGACCTTTTATTATCACTTCAAGGACATCATGGATGTTCTGGAGTGGGCGATGGAGGAGACGGTGGGGCGGACCCTGGAGCGGAGTCTGAAGGTGGGCTCGGACCAGGAGGCCATGGAAATCTTCGTCTCCATGATGCTGGAGAACCGGGACTTTATCCGGCACCTGCTCCACTCCCAGCACAGGGAGCAGATCGAGCGGATCATCGTGGATGGGGTTCGGAGCTACCTGTGGAAGGCCTACCAGCTGCGCTCGCCCCGGCACACCATCAGTCATACAGATCTGGAGCTGATGCTGGACTTTGGCGCCTACGGCCTGTCCGGGCTGATGCTCCAGGTGGGCCAGCAGGAGCAGGTGGATGAGAAGAGGCTGGCCGATCAGCTCTGCCGCCTGCTGACCGGCAGACTCTTTACCGCCCTCCCGGGCAAAGCGTAAAGGGGACAAAGGGCGCGGACTGTCACTTTTTTTGACAGTCTGCGTTTTTTGTCTATACAGAATGGGAAAAGTGTCAGTGGCGCGGCGGGAGAAGACCTGTTATAAACATAGAGTGGAATTATACAGACAACAGGCCGC
>DXDX01000134.1 GCA_019115265.1 Candidatus Flavonifractor merdigallinarum
ACCCCCCTCATCATCTCCGGCCAGGGGGACAAGTCCACCCAGCTGTACACCATCGTGGACGACTTCGTCTCCCGCCTGAAGGGCCAGCGGGTCACCAGTGTGGACACCAAGGAGGAAGAGGACCCCGACGTGGACGCCGACTACGTCGTGGATGAGAAGGCCCGCACCGTCACCCTCACCGCCCGGGGCGTCAAGAAGGCCGAGCAGCAGTTCCAGCTGGAGAACCTGGCCGACCCGGAGAACACCACCCTGTCCCACCACATCAACCAGGCCATCAAGGCCCGGGGCCTGATGAAGCGGGACATCGACTACGTGGTGAAGGACGGCGAGGTCATCATCGTGGACGAGTTCACCGGCCGCCTGATGTTCGGCCGCCGGTACTCCGAGGGCCTCCACCAGGCCATTGAGGCCAAGGAGCACGTCACCGTGGCCCGTGAGTCCAAGACTCTGGCCACCATCACCTTCCAGAACTACTTCCGCCTGTACAACAAGCTCTCCGGCATGACCGGTACCGCCATGACCGAGGAGGAGGAGTTCGGCACCATCTACGCCCTGGACATCGTGGAGATCCCCACCAACAAGCCCCTGGCCCGTATCGACCACCCCGACGTGGTGTACAAGAACGAGGTGGGCAAGTACCGGGCCATTGTCAACCAGATCGAGGCCTGCCACCAGAAGGGCCAGCCGGTGCTGGTGGGCACCGTCTCCATCGAGAAGTCGGAAGAGCTCTCCGCCATGCTGAAAAAGCGGGGCATCAAGCACAACGTATTGAACGCCAAGTTCCACGAGAAGGAGGCCGAGATCGTGGCCCAGGCCGGCAAGCTGGGGGCGGTCACCGTGGCCACCAACATGGCCGGCCGTGGTACCGACATCATGCTGGGCGGCAACGCGGAATTTCTGGCCAAGGCCGAGCTGCGCAAGGCCGGCCTGTCCGACGAGCTTATCGCCGAGTCCACCGGCTTTGCCGAGACCGACAACCAGGAGATCCTGGACGCCCGGCGGATGTTCACCGAGGCGGAGTCCAAGTACAAGGACGAGATCAAGGAGGAGGCCGAGAAGGTCCGGGCCGTGGGCGGCCTGTTCATCCTGGGCACCGAGCGCCACGAGTCCCGCCGCATCGACAACCAACTGCGGGGCCGCGCCGGCCGTCAGGGCGACCCCGGCGAGAGCAAGTTCTTCCTCTCCCTGGAGGACGACATCATGCGCCTGTTCGGCTCCGAGCGGGTCATGGGCATGATGGAGAAGCTGGGCGTGGACGAGGACACCCCCATCGACGCCAAGATCCTCTCCAACGCCATTGAGAACGCCCAGAAGCAGGTGGAGTCCCGCAACTTCCAGACCCGGAAAACCGTGCTGGAGTACGACGACGTGATGAACACCCAGCGTCAGGTGATCTACGAGCAGCGGCGCAAGGTGCTGGATGGGGAGAACCTGAAGGAGTCGGTACAGAACATGATCACCACCGTCATCACCAACGAGGTCAACGCCCACATGGGCGAGCTCAAGCACATGGACGCCGAGAACTGGCGGGAGGTGTGCGCCCAGTACCGGGGCATGTTCCTTACCCCCGACGAGCTGAAGTTCACCGATGAGGAGCTGCAGCAGTACGACGCCCAGGGCCTCATCGACCTGCTGCGGGAGCGGGCCTCCGACGTCTACACCCGCAAGGAGCAGGAGCTGGGCGAGCCCCTGATGCGGGAGCTGGAGCGGGTGATGATGCTCCGGGTGGTGGACGAGTACTGGATGGACAACATCGACGCCATGCAGGAGCTGCGCCAGGGCATCGGCCTGCGCGCCTACGGCCAGAACGACCCCGTGGTGGAGTACAAGCGGGAAGGCCACGAGATGTTTGAGAACATGATCGCCGCCATCCAGGAGGAGACCATCCGCCGCATCTTCCTCGCCCGCATCCAGGTGGGCGCCAACGTGAAGCGGGAGCGCGTGGCCCGCGTCACCGGCGAGTCCGGCGGCGGCGACCAGACCGTCAAAAAGCAGCCGGTGAAAAAGGGCATGAAGATTGGCCGCAACGACCCCTGCCCCTGCGGCAGCGGCAAGAAGTGGAAGAAATGCGACTGCGCCGAGTATCACGGCCCGGAGTACCAGTAAACCCAACGCCGCCGGTCCCGTTTTTTGGGACCGGCGGGACTGAAAACCGAACAACCAGGTAGAAAAGCAGAATGAGACACGACTGGCCCATCCTGCTTTTCTCGCATTTGCTGAGGGTTTGACTATGACCATTGTTGAACGTACGGAAAAGAATGTTCCCTTTCTGGCCTGTGACGGCTTTCTGGCCGCCGGCGGGGTGGCCCATGGCTTCTCCACCCGGCAGGGCGGAGTGAGTGAGGGAATCTACACCTCCATGAATCTGGGCCTCCACCGGGGGGACGAGCCGGAGCGGGTGGCGGAGAACTTCCGCCGCTTCACCGCCGCCATTGGGGCGGAATTTGAGGGCCTGGTGCTGTCCAATCAGGTCCACGGCAACACAGTGCGCACCATCACCACCGCCGACCGGGGCCTGGGGCTCCAGCGGCCCCCGTGGGAGGCCGACGGCCTCATCACCGACATTCCCGGACTGTGTATCACCATCTTTACCGCCGACTGCCTGCCCATTTTGCTCTATGACCCGGTGCGCCGGGTGGTGGCCGCTGTCCACGCCGGATGGCGGGGCACCGCTATGGGCATCGCCGGCACGGCGGTCAACGCTATGGTAGAGCGCTACGGCTGCCAGCCTGGGGACATTTTGGCCGCTGTCGGGCCGGGTATCTCCATGTGCTGTTTTGAGACGGACGAGGACGTGCCCAACGCCATGACGGAGGCCATGGGAGCCTCCGCTCTGCACCACATTGAGGTGCGGGACAACGGCAAATTCCATGTGGATTTAAAGGGGATGAACGCCCTGCGCCTGGAGAAATCCGGCCTCTCTCCCGAGCACATCGCCGTATCCGACGCATGTACCATGTGCCAGCATGAGCGCTTCTGGTCCCACCGCTACACACGGGGCCAGCGGGGCAGCCAGGCGGCCATGATTCAGCTGCTGTGAGGGGGGCGGTGCGCACCCGTCTGGCCGCCGCGGCCCTCTCGGCCCTGTTGCTGCTCCTGCCCGGCTGTCAGGATCAGCCCCCGGCGGACACCCAGACGCCCTCCCCCACCGACACAGCCGCCTCCCCCCAGCCAACTGCGGTGAGCACCAGTCCCTTTGCCCTGCCCTGCTACCCGGACGCGGGCTTTCACCCCATCAATGGTACCAACCGGGTGAATCTGGAGCTGGCAGGGCTGCTCTACGATGGACTCTATGAGGTGGACCAAAACTTTACCGCCCAGCCCGCCCTGGCTGCCTCTCACACCGTCTCGGCGGACAGCGCCACTTGGACCATCACCCTGCGCACGGGGGTCACCTTCTCCGACGGCTCCCCCCTCACCGCTCAGGATGTGGTGTACTCCCTCAATCTGGCCCGGCAGAGCGCCCTGTATCAGTACCGCCTCTCCTCCATCAACTCGGTGACGGCGGGGGATGGCACGGTGACCATCACCCTGTCTCTCCCCAATGGGGCGCTGGATACCCTGCTGGACGTGCCCATTATCAAGGAGAGTGCCGCCGCCATCCCGCCGGGCACTGGACCCTATGTGATGCAGGGGAGCGGGGAAAACCTCTCCCTCCAGCGCCGGGATACCAGCTGGCGCTCGGCCAGCCGCCTGCCGGAAACCATTCTGCTGCGCTCCATCAGCGGCAATGATGCCCTTATCTCCAGCTTTGACACCGGGGATATCACCTTAGTCAGCGCCGACCTCACCGGCACCAACACCCCCGGTTTTTCCGGCAACTATGAGACCACCGACTACCCCACCACCAATCTGCTCTTTGTGGGGTTCAACGCCGCCTCCGGCCCCTGCCGGGACGCCCAGGTCCGCCGGGCGCTCTCCTACGGCATGGACCGCTCCACCATCGTACAGGCCATACTGGCCCACCACGCCACCCCCACGCCGCTGCCGCTCCACCCGAACAGCTCCCTCTATGATGGGGATGTGGCTGCGCAGCTCTCCTACGCGCCTCAGACCATGGCGCAGCTGCTGGAGGAGGCAGGATGGCAGCGGGAGGGGGGCGGAACGTACACCAAAAGCCGCCAAACGCTGGAGCTCACCCTGCTGGTGAGTCAGGATAACGCCTACCGCTGCGATGTAGCCGCCGAGCTGGAGCGCCAGCTGGAGAGCGCCGGGGTGGCGGTGACGGTGGACCAGCGCCCCTGGGAGGAGTACCTCTCCGCCCTGAGCGCCGGGGACTTTGACCTCTATTTGGCGGAGACCCGGCTCACCGCCGACTTCACCCTCACGCCGCTGCTCCCCAGCGGGAGCCTCAACTACGGCAAATTCAACGACTGGAATATCACCTCTCTCCACGCCGCCTTCCGCTCCGCCCAGGGGCAGGCGCGGGAAGAGGCCGCCGCCGCGTTTTATGAGGCTCTCACCGAGCAGATGCCGTTTACCGCGCTTTGCTTTAAAAACTGGTCGGTCCTCACCCAGTGGGGACAGATTTCCGCGCTCACTCCCACGCAGGAAAATCTCTTCTTTGGATTTGTCAGCTGGGAGCTCCACACAGGTACTTAATGGGATTCGCGGCCCTATGGGGGACCGCTTTGCCAGATTAGAAAAAGGGGTTATGGAAATGGGTAACGTATTTCGCTGCTATGCCGAGAAAAAGCCCGGCTTTGATGTGGAGGCCCGCCGCCTCCGGGACGAGCTGCGGGGCGAACTGGGGCTGGAGGGGCTCACCAATGTGCGCATCCTCCACCGCTACGACGTGGAGGGGGTGGATGCGACCACTTATGAAACCATCCGCACCACCGTGTTCAGTGAGCCCCAGGTGGACGCCATCTATGACGAGACTTTTCCGGTGCCCGGTGAGCCCCACGCCCTGCTGGCGGTGGAGGCTCTGCCCGGCCAGTTTGACCAGCGGGCGGACTCCGCCGCCCAGTGTGTGCAGCTGATGACCGGCGGGGAGCGCCCGGTGGTGCGCTCCGCCACCGTCTACATCCTCTTCGGCGCCCTCACAGACCGGGAGCTGGAGCAGGTAAAGGGCTACCTCATCAACCCGGTGGAGGCCCGGGAGGCCGCTTTGGACAAGCCCGGCACCCTCCACCAGCAGTACCCGGAGCCTGCCGCCGTGGCGGTGCTCACCGGCTTTATCTCCATGGACACGGCGGCGCTGGAGCGTGTTCAGAGCGACTATGGACTCGCCATGGATTTGGCGGACCTCACCTTCCTGCAGGCCTACTTCCGGGACGAGGAGAAGCGGGACCCCACCCTTACCGAGCTGCGGGTGGTGGACACCTACTGGTCCGACCACTGCCGCCACACCACCTTCTCCACCCATCTAGACGGGGTGGAAGTGTCCGACCCGGAGGTGCAGGCGGCCTATCAGCGCTATCTGGACGCCCGTGTGGAGGTCTATGGGGCGGAGAAGGCCGCGGGGCGGCCCCAGACCCTGATGGACATTGCCACTCTGGGCACCAAGGTCCTCAAAAAGCGGGGCCTGCTCCCCGAGCTGGACGAGAGCGAGGAGATCAACGCCTGTTCCATCCACGTCCCCGCTGTGGTGGACGGCAAGGAGCAGGACTGGCTCCTCATGTTCAAGAACGAGACCCACAACCACCCCACCGAGATTGAACCCTTCGGCGGCGCGGCCACCTGCATTGGCGGCTGCATCCGGGATCCCCTCTCTGGCCGGGTGTACGTCCACCAGGCCATGCGCGTCACCGGCGGCGGCGACCCGCGGGTGCCCTTTGACCAGACCACCCCCGGCAAGCTCCCCCAGCGCAAGCTGGCCCAGACCGCCGCGGCGGGCTACTCCTCCTACGGCAACCAGATTGGCCTGGCCACCGGCCATGTGGCGGAACTCTACCACGAGGGCTACATCGCCAAGCGCCTGGAGTGCGGCGCGGTGGTGGGGGCCGCCCCCGCTGACCATGTGCGCCGGGAGGTACCCGCCCCCGGGGATGTGGTGATTCTGCTGGGCGGCCGTACCGGCCGGGACGGCATCGGCGGGGCCACCGGCTCCTCCAAGAGCCACAACATGAAGTCCCTCACCACCATGGCCAGCGAGGTCCAAAAGGGCAATGCCCCCGAGGAGCGGAAAATCCAGCGCCTCTTCCGCAATGGGGAGGTGACCCGCCTCATCAAACGGTGCAACGACTTCGGCGCGGGCGGCGTCAGCGTGGCCATTGGCGAGCTGGCCGACGGCCTGACCATCAACCTGGACGCGGTGCGCAAGAAGTACGACGGCCTGGACGGCACCGAGCTGGCTATCTCCGAGAGCCAGGAGCGCATGGCGGTGGTAGTGGCCCCCGAGGACGCGGAGACCTTTATCGCCGCCGCTCAGGCGGAAAACCTGGAGGCCTACCCGGTGGCCACCGTCACCGAGGACCCCCGGATGGTAATGACCTGGAAGGGCCAGACAGTGGCCAACCTGTCCCGCGCCTTCCTCAACACCAACGGCGCGGTGAAGCACACCAAAGTGGCCGTTTCCAAAACGGACCGCTCCGCCCTGGGGCAGGAGCACTTCACCACCTTGCGCGAGATGGCCGCAAGCCTCATGTGCGCCTCCCGCCGGGGCCTCACCGAGCGCTTTGACGGCTCCATCGGCGCGGGCAGCGTCCTCATGCCATTCGGCGGCAAGACGCAGCGCACCCCCGCCCAGGCCATGGCCGCCCTCTTCCCGGTGGAACCGGGTCAGGAGACCGCCCAGGCCAGCGTGATGGCCTGGGGCTGCGACCCGGAAGAGCTGTCCATTGACCCCTATGTGGGGGCCCATCGGGCGGTGTACACCTCGGTGGCCAAGCTGGTGGCCGCCGGCGCGGATTACAAGAAAGCCTATCTCACTCTCCAGGAGTTCTTTGAGAAACTGCGGGACGAGCCGGAGCGCTGGGGCAAGCCCTTCGCCGCCCTGCTGGGGGCACTGGACGCCCAGCTGGAGCTGGGCGCGGCCGCCATTGGCGGTAAGGACTCCATGTCTGGTTCCTTCCTGGACATGGACGTGCCCCCCACCCTCATCTCCTTCGCCATCGCCCCCATCCAGGCCGGTGAGGTGCTCTCCCCTGAGTTCAAGGAGGTGGGACACCCGGTGTACCTCTTCACCCCGGAGGACCTGGACGCCGAGAGCCAAAAGGCGGCCTGGGATGCCTTCCATGCCCTGTGTCAGGCCGGAAAGGTCAAGGCCGCCTGGGCGGTGGAGCACGGCATTTCCGAGGCGCTGATGAAGATGTCCTTTGGCAACCAGATTGGCTTCCAGGATGAACCGCAGTTGGAGATGGCCTGGGATCTTTCCTGTCCGGGCGCCATTGTGGCAGAGCTGACTGAGGAAGTGGACAGCCCTTACGTCGTCCGCCTGGGCGTCACCACCGCCGAGCCCACCCTCACCATTGGCAGCGACAGCGCCTCCATTGAGGAGCTGCTCTCCCTCAACGAGGGAGTGCTGGAGGCGGTGTACCCCAACGGCACCGCTGACACCGGCGCAGTTCCGCAGATCTCCTGTGAGGTCCGCTCCCCCGTCGTATGCAAGCACAAGGTGGCCCGGCCCAAGGTGGTCATCCCCGTATTCCCCGGCACCAACTGTGAGTATGACTCCGCCCGGGCCTGCCTGCGGGCGGGACTGGAGCCGGAAATTCTGGTGGTGCGCAACCTGAGCGCCGCCGCTCTGGCGGAGTCCGCTCAGGCCCTGGAGGGGGCCATCCGGGGGGCGCAGATGGTATTCATCCCCGGCGGCTTCTCCGGCGGCGACGAGCCGGAGGGCTCGGCCAAGTTCATTGCCTCCTTCCTGCGCAATCCCCGCCTCACCGACGCCATCCACGATTTGCTCCGCAACCGGGACGGGCTGATGCTGGGGGTGTGCAACGGCTTCCAGGCTCTCATCAAGCTGGGGCTGGTGCCCTACGGCGAGATCCGGGATATGGACGACACCTGCCCCACCCTCACCTTCAACACCATTGGCCGGCACCAGAGCCGCTATGTCACCACCCGTGTCTCCAGCGTCCGCTCCCCCTGGATGCTCAAGAGCCAGGTGGGCGACCTCCACGCCATCCCCATCTCCCACGGCGAGGGCCGCTTTGTGGCACCGCAGGAGGTTCTGGACGACCTCATCACCAGCGGCCAGGTGGCGACCCAGTATGTGGATTGCACCGGTGTTCCCTCCATGGACATTGAGGTCAACCCCAATGGCTCCCTGATGGCCATTGAGGGTATCTTCTCCCCCGACGGCCGGGTCTTTGGCAAGATGGGCCACTCGGAGCGCCGCGGCCCCTGCGTGGCCGTCAACATCCCCGGCGAGAAGCACCAGCCTCTCCTGGAGAGCGGCGCGTACTACTTCCAGTAAATCCGCACAAGACAAGCACCGCCGGACCGCGCTTACACGTGGTCCGGCGGTGTTCTGTTCCAGATATCAATGAGATAGTGCTCCTCGTCCCGGCTGTCAAACCCCACCTCCAACATCCGGCTCAAATCCACCTTGGCCAGCAGAAAGCCCTCCACACACTCCCCCAGCAGGGCCGGCACTGCCAAGGTCAAATCCGTCAGTCGGATGTGGGCCCAAAATCCACCGCCGCAGAGATAGAAATACTCCTGTCCCTCCTGTAAGCCCATGGTCGCCACAACCCAAGCACAGATTTGTTCCCTCGGCGCGGAGTGGGGAAGCCGGCTGGTGGGTACGGTGTCATTGCACATATAGGAACAGTATGCCGCGTACATCCGGCTCAATGGGGGGTATTCCTCGCCATCCAAGAGAGCGATTATTTCCACCCCACTGAGCTGTTTACACCGCGTCCGCGCCGCGAGGATCGCCCGTTTCTGCGCCAGCAGCCGCTGGCGCTCCTCTCGCGTTAATTCCAAAAACGATGCATCCATTTGGTTCCCTCCATCGCCTGTTCTTTCTTTTCTTTTACTTTTTCTTCAGATTAGCACAGATTCTGCAGAGAGGCCAGAGGCATCTTTCCAGTTGTTCCATGTTATGTCTACTAGGTTCACATATTATTCACATAGATTTCAAAGTCTGTCCAACTCTTAAAAGGAAAACCGTGGTATTCTTATCATGCAGTCAGGGAAAACCCAACTACCACTGCTCCAGACTGCGGGAGCAGACAAGAAACACCACGGAAGTGCCGTGTTTTCACATAAAAAGTGTTTTTCATTTTACCTTCTCTCTTTCTCTCTCTTTCAAACGGAAAAGGGCCCGTCCGATTTGGACAGGCCTTTTTCTATTTGCGCTCCGGTCCAGCTTGAGGTTTTTTATGTGAGCCGCCGCAGCGGCGGGGGGCTTTTGTGCTCGCCGCACGGGCCGCTTGCCCAGCGGGGGCACCGCTTTCTTTGCCAAAGAAAGCGGTGGGAAAGAAAGCGCAGAGGGGGCGCCGCCCCCTCTGCACTCCCCCCAATGCGCAACCGGGCTAAATGTCTGCTGCGGTGGGATTGCGCCAGTCTGGTGCCATTTGAACCGGGCTCTCCGCCTATGAGGGAAGCGTTGTACTGCCATGCAAGACAGGTAACCGCAAAGACTGTCAGTTACTGCCCCTTAATGGGGTGGCCCCCTTAAAAGGCCGCCCTTTTGGAGGGGAGTGGAGAGGGGAACGAGAAGTTCCCCTCTCCGCCTTTTCTTTCCCCGGTTTCTTTTCTGCGAAAAGAAATCGGGCGCCACCCGCGCAGGGTGCCCGTCCGGCGAGGA
>DXDX01000135.1 GCA_019115265.1 Candidatus Flavonifractor merdigallinarum
CCCTGTTTCAAATTTTCTTAGGGGCAGGGCTTTGGTTGGTGTTGCCTTTTGGCTGCTCACATAGCTCTCCTATGGCGTTTTCTTCTGTTGTTTCCGTGAATCACCCTCTTGACTTAATACCATTGGACTTAGACCGTGATATGGGCGCTGACCCAAATCTGGTTGAGTCCGTGGGCCACCGTGAAGGGGAACTCCACCACACACACGGTGGGGTTCTCGCTGTCCGCCTGGGCGGTGACCTCGCCATAGCCGGTGATAATCTCCCGGCTGAGCTTGTTCTCCAGCTCCAGCACCACCTGGGAGCGGATGGCCCCCCGGCTCTGCTCGGTGTTCTTGGCCCGGCGGAAGCGGCTGCGCAGGGCGTTACGGATGGTGGGAATCACATCGTCCACAATGCGGATGGTGGTCAGCTCCCGCCAGGTCAAATCGCTGGCCTCGCCGGTCTTGGTGCGGGTGGTGATGCCTCGGACCACCGAGACAATGCCGCCCATCTCCTCCACCGGAGTGACGCCCCCCTTGACCAGCACATCAATCTCGCTGTCACCATACTTCTGGCTCAGCCCCTCCAGTCCGGTGAGGGGTGCGCCCCCCAGGGGGACGGCGGGGTCACTCTCCTTGGCGATGGCCCCGGCCACAGCGGCGGCCAGCAGTCCGCTCTGCTCTCCCACAGCGGTGGGCCCCACCAGCACCAGACGCTCGGCGTTGAGGGCCTGGGCCCGCTCCGTGAGGGCCTGGGTATTCTCCCCAGCGGCCCCCTCCACCACGGCAATACGCTCCCGCCGGGCCTGAGAGGCGCTGTTCACACTGTCCCGCAGGGCCTGATGGACCGTGGCGTCGGTGCTGTCACAGGTGATGAGGGACACCCCCTCCTCCCCGGCCAGCAGGGCAAAGGCATTGTCATAGCCGGTCTCCTCCCGCACCGGCACGGCGTATACCGCCCCTGCGCCGTTCTGGAAGAGGAGGCGCACCAAAACGCTGAGGGGGTCCCCACTGCCAAAGACCGCCTCCGCCTCCTCATATCGGCTCCACTTGTAGAGGGTATCGTCCTCCCCCTTAGTGGTCACCGCGGCCAGGCCTACGGTGGCACTGCCGCCGCTGGCGCTCACCACCGCCGATGCGTCATAGGAGGAGTACACCCCCGGACGCTCATGGACTGTCATTTCACTCAAAGCTGTCCAACTCCCTTCACCTCAAAGTCCAGGAAAGTACCGCCCTCGTCGGCCACGGCGTAGAGGAAGGCCTGATAAACCGCCTCCACGGGGCACAGATAGCGCCCCTCCGCCCGGTCAAAGCCGGTCTCTCCACAGGAAAATTCCTCCAGTTTCAACCCCACCGGCCCACCGCTCTGGAGGGCGGCGGACAGGGTATCAAAGGCCGCACGGATGGCGGACTCCCCCGCCGTATGCCCCGCCGGGGCGTACAAATCCAGCCCAAAGGTGAGGCGTACCCGTCGGCCATACAGCTCCTCCCAATTCCCGGTGTCCTGATTAAAGCGCTCCCCCAGGTAGTCACAGAAGCCCGCCCCCAGGTTCTGACACTTCCGCAGAGACACGGCACACACCGCCCCGTCCGCGTTTTTTCTGGAGGTATCCGACCAGGCGGTGATGGCCTCCACCCCCTGCCCAGCGAGGAACTCCGCCATACACTCCCGCACTCGGTCCAATCCGTTCACGGCTGTTCCTCCCCTCTCACCCGCAGGACAGCCCACCAGTGGGAGAGGGTCTCCCCCACCTGAATGGGCTGCGCAGTCTGCACCCGGAAGGAGAGCCCAAGGGCGCTGACGCTGTCCCCCGCCGCCAGGGGCAGACTGGGGCTGCCCAGATAGCGATAGCGGTCTCCCCGCCGGGTGCCCAGGGGGGTGGGACACACCTGCAACGCCGTCTCCCCCGTCTCACAGATGGGCTGCACAAAGGCCCGCCCCTCTTGGGGGATGCCGTCCGCCCCGGTGACGGTGACAACCTGTCCATAGCGGCTCAGCAGGCGCTCCAGCACCATGGAATTCATCCCCACACCCCCCGGAATGCAAAGTTCTCATCCACCAGCCAGGGCTCCAGGGCGGTTTTGGCCTGCCGCCGCCACTGGACAGCGGCAGACCCGCCGGTCTGGATGGTCAAGTCTCCAGCGGAGAAGCGCTCCACTCCGCCCCCATCTTCCAGATTGGCCAGGGCCAGAAAGGCCCCAGCCAGGGGAAAGGCATCCCCGCAGTCCTCCTCTGTGACACCGGGACGCAGGCGGCGGCGCAGCTCCTCCAGGGCGGCGGCGCACAGCACCTCCAGCTTGGGCTCGTCCCGCTCCGGCACCTCCCCCAGCAGCTTAGCCAAGGTCAGACACCGCTCCAGGACAGTGCCGCTCTCTCCGTCCACGGCTTAGGCCCCCAGGCGGAGCACCTTGCCCGCCGGCACAAAGAGTTTGGCAAAGCCGGAGATACTGGTGATGGCGGCCCGCTCCAGCTGCCGGTCGATGAGCTTGTCGTACTCCACCAGCACATCGGAGCCCTGCACCATCTCCAGGGCGTACCGGCGGTCCAGGCCGATGAGGGTACCCGCCTCCAGGGCAGAGGTGCGCAGGAGCTTAGCGCCCAGGGGGGTATCCAGGGTGCCGGTCCCCTGGAAGTTGAGGCCGGTGAGGGGATTCTGGAGCTCGGTCATTTTGAGCATCTGGCGCATCACATCGCCGGACACCAGCAGAGTATTCATCTCATAGGGGTCAAACTGGGCCCAGAAGTCCACCAGATCGTCGTAGGTGAGGGTCCCGGCGCTGCCGCCGATGGGGGTTGTACCCACGGTAAACTCCTCGGCGGGGTTGTCGTTACCGTCTCCCTTCACCAGCACGTCAATGGCGTCCTCCAGATGCATCCGGTTGATGTGGGCGCCAATCTGCCGCAGGGTGACGGAGAAGAGGTCCAGTTTCTGATAGCGGATGGCCTCATAGGGGGCCACCAGCATCCGGCCCCGCTTGTGGAGCTTGACCAGGTTGTTCTGGCTGCGCACCTGCGTCTCGGGGATGGAAGCCCCCTCCGCCACATGGCGCAGCTCCTTCTGCTCCGCCTCGGGAACGGAGGCGATGGAGCGGTAGTCCATACCGTCAAAACGGGTGATAGCGGCGGTGATGTAGGGCAGGAGGTTCTCCTCCTCCATACCCTGGCGCACCGAGCGGGAGATATACTCCGGGAATAGGACAGCGGACTGGGACGTGGCAAAGAACTTGTCCACCACATCGCTGCCGGCCCCTTTCACCTTGATGTCAAAGCGCTTGAGCTGCCGCTGGTAGGCGTCCAGCCCCTCCAGGGGGGTACCCTTGTAGCACTCCGACGGGTCCTCCCGCTCCAGCACCTGAGTAAAGGAGCGCCCGGTCTCGTGGTACATGCCCTTTTCCAGGCGCACATGGTCAAAGGAATAGCTCATTCTCATCCTCCCTTTCTGCTTACAGGAGCACCGTGGCGCTCTCATCGTCGGCCTCCGCCACCAAGAAGGCGGTGCCGCTGGCGTCCTGCTTCACGCCGCCGCTGCCGTCGGCGGAGAGCTTCACCGTCCCGGCGGAGAGGCCGGTAGCCTTGCAGCGCACAAAGCCCCGCACCTGCACGGCGGCACAGCCGTTTTTCACCAGCACCGCCACCGCGTTCAGGGGGTCGCCATCGCCGCAGGGTGCCACGGTGCCGTTGGCGGAGAGCTTTACGGGCATCCCCGCCTCCACCCCCTCCTGGGCGGTAAAAGTGGCCGTCACCTGGCCAATGCCGTCAAACGAAACCAATTTCATGCTGTTTCCTCCCTCTTCTCTTAAATACGGAACATCTCATCGCCCCGGTCGCTGCCGGAAGCGGGTCCGTCGTAGCGCAGCTGGGTACCGCCGGGGTAGAGTCCCTCCAGACGCTCCTCATAGGCCCTCTTGAGGGCCTCCAGTTCCCCCTCCTCCAGGCGCTGGACAATGCGCTCCAGGGTGGGGGCCTCCAGAGCGGGCTCGGCCAGTCCGCCCAGCCGCACCACACTGCGCCGCAGATTCTCCAGATAGCGCCGTCCGGCTTTGGCCTCCCGCTCCAGCTGTTCCAGCTCCTTCTGACAGCGGGGCTCCTGCCCCGCCAGCTCCCGCAGGCCGTGGAAGCCCTTGAGCACACCGGCCTCCCGCTGGGCGGGTACCGCCACAAAGGACCACTCATAGGCATCGGTAGCCCCCTCCAGCTCCGCCCAGCACAGCTTGCCGTTGTACACCCGGCCTTTCACATGGGCGCAGCGGCTGCGGTCGCTCAAATCCTCGCCGCAGATGGAGCAGATGGAGCGCTCCACACTGCACCCCACCGACACCTCCCGCTTGATGCCCCCCTCAATCTCCGCGACGAGGTCCCGGTTGCTGTCGGTGCGCACCATGTACACCCAGCCTTTGAGGTAGCAATAGGGGTCTCCGGCGGCGGTGCGGATCTGCTCCTCCCGCACCAGCTCGGTGCGGTAAATGCGCCCCACCTGTTCCCGGGCACTCCAGCGGTGGTCAAAGATGCCCGACTTGCCCACAAACAAGGGGGCCAGCCCCTGGAGGGTGGCCTCAGGAAAGCGGTCGTACTCCCGATCCACCTCGTTATCGCACAGCCGCACACAGAAGGTAAAGACCTCCTGGGCGGTGAGCTCCTTGCGGCTCTGGGCGTTGATGAGGGCCAAATCCTCGGGGCTCACCTGTGCCGCGGTGCTGACCCCCGCCTCTTTGATGATGTTCAAAGCTCCTCCTCCTCTTCGTCGGCTCCCCGCTCATAGCGGAGCGCCAAAGCCTGTTCCCGGTAGAGCTGGGCTTTCGCCTCCTCCACCAAATCCTGCAAGTTGATGTCCTCCCACTCCACCGTGACGCGGTGGTCGTAGCCGTGCAGGCGCAGCCACATCTCACAGATCCGCTCCACCACCGGCTCTAGAGAGCGGCGAATAGCGGTGATTTCTGTGGTGAGCAAATCCGCCTGCTGGGTACTCATCCGCTCGGTGGACGACCAGGAGAGCCCCAGCAGGAAGGGCGGGATGCCGGTGCGGGCCACCAGCTGCTCCAGAATCTGCCGCACCGGCACCTCGCTGTCCAAAATCTGGTTGTCTGCCCCGATGACCTTAATCTCCACATCGCCCACCGCCACAAAGTCCCGCACCGAGCCGTCCTTGGTGGCCTGCATGGCGGCGGACCACTCCCGGGCAATCTGCTCACTGCGCTCCTGGGCGTAGAGCCCGCCCTCACTGCCCGGCTTGCACACCACGGCAAAGCGGACGTTGCCCATCCGCTCCCAGTTCATCCCCATGGCCTGGTAGATTTTCAGCAAAATCCCGGTGAGAAAGGGCATGGAGCGCAGAAGAGACACGCCATAGGGGTGCTCCGCCTCCGGCTGAAAGGGGGTGAAGAGGAGCAAATCCTGTTGGGGCAGGGTCACCAGCGCGCCACCCGCGTCCCTCCGGCACAGGGCAAAGTCCATGGGGGTATCCCCCTCCCGCACCTCCACATGCTCCACATTGCCGCACAGCAGGGCCAGTAGCTCCTGCCGCCTCCAATCCACCACCATCTCCCCCACCGCCTGTCCACAGGTGAGGAGGGAGTCCACATAGCTGTCCAGAAAGGACTGCACCCCCCGCTGGCCCCGCCCGGTGTCCACAGTGCGCAAGAACTCTGAGAGTGCCCCCTGGGCCCGGGTGTCCCGGGGCACCACGCCCACCCCGCCGGTGAGGCGGATGAGCTTCAAAATGGCGGCGTCCACAATGGGGATCGCCTCCCGGATGGTCCGATAGAGGCGGATTTCTCCGCCATGGAGGGGCACATAGTGCTCCAGCAGCCCAAAGGGGTGCCGCCCTCCCTCCCGGAGCTGGACCGACGCTCCGGGCTTTGCCGCTCGCTTTCGCAGCCAGCCCAAATTGATTTCCTCCTCTCAAAAGGCCCGCCGCTCCACTGCGGCGGCAGCCAGTGCGCCTCTCCCCTCTCCGGCGGCCACGGTGACGGCAAAGTAGCGGATGTCGTCCATAGCGTGGTCGTGCTCCTTGCGGACCTGGTCGCCTACGGCTTTGGTGTCCCAGCAGTAGAGGGAGAACTCCCGGATGGCGTCCCGACAAGGGGGGCAGATGACCAGCTTCTCCTCTTTCAGCAGCCGGGCGGTGATGCGGATGCCCTCCAGCACCCGGTTTTCCGCCCGCACCACCCGCCACCCTCGCCGGCGCAGCACCTCAATGAAGCTGGCGGCAGAGGGGTCCACCACCACCTGTCGAATGGTCCGCCCTCCGGCCAGGCGCTCCAAATCGTCGGCGTACTCCCGGTCCGTCTTTTGCCGCCCCTCCCGGCGGGAGTCGTAGTAGTACTCCTCCACCCGGTACCAGGTCCCTCCCTTTCTCCCCCACAGTCCAAAGGAGGCGGGGTTGACGGTACCGTAGTCGCAGGAGATAACCCACTCCTCCAAATCGGGGGGCGCGGGGCGCACATAGCTCTCGTCAAAGAAGTCGTACACCACCCCCTCGGCGGCTACCCACTCCCCCAGCACAAAGCGCCGGTAGAAGGTGCCGCTGTAATGGCGGGCATAGCGCCGGATGATAGTGGGGGAAAGTCCAGGGTTGTCCGCCATGGTGAAGTGGAGATAGAGGGCGTTGCGCTCCTCCCGCTTCTGCACCCACTCTTTATAAAACCAGTGCTCCGGCCCCTCCGGGTTGCAGTTGAACCACAATCGACTCCCCTCTACGGAGCACCGGGCACAGGCCTGCTCCACAAAGGAGCGGGGCATCAGGGCCACCTCGTCCAGCAGCACCCCGGCCAGCGTGATACCCTGAATGAGGGCGGCGCTCCCCTCGTCCCGCCCGCCGAAGAGATAGAAAGTATTGCTCCGCCCCCCAAAGGAGAGGAGAAGCTGTCCCCGGCTCACCCGCTCAGTGCAGGAAAAGCCCAACTCTTGCAGCAGGGGGAGCAGCTCCCCCAGCAAATTACGCCGCAGCGCCCCGGCGGTCTTGCCGCATAATCCAAAGCTACGCCCGGAGAAATTCCGCATGGCCCAGCAGAAAAAAGAGAGGCCGCAACACAAAGTCTTGCCGCTGCGCACTGCGCCGTCACAGATAATGGCCTCCCGTCCGTGCCAGGGGGAGCTCTCACACCACCAGGTGAGGACGGTGGCCTGCTTGTCCGAAAAGCATTTAGGAATCATGGACCTCCTCCCGTTCCGCCCGGTGTTCCAGCGCCTGATAAAAGAGCTCCACCCCCGTCTGCCCCTCCCGCTCGGCGGGCGCGGACAGGCGCTCCAGCATCTCCAGGAGTTTCAGCCTATCCTGGAGCTTTACCTCCACCACGCCGCTGGCGCTGCGTTTAAATTCGCAGAGCAGCGTCAAATCCAGCCCCTCAATCTCCTCCCGGTTCAGCTGCTCCAAAAGAGCCAGCTTCACTGTGTCGTTGGGCCGGCTGCGCAGCATCCGCCGCAGCTGCCGCAGGACCACCGCTCGGTCCCGCCGCGTTTGCTCCATCGTACACCACCTCGTTTCACCCCTACCCTCCCAGCCCTCAAAAGTTGCACACCTGTGTGCAACCACTCAAAAACTTTCTAAAAAAATGGGAAGCGGCAGGTCATCCCACCGCTTCCCGTCTTTTCGATTCAGCGCTCCCGGAGCAGCTCTGCGGCGATGCTCTGGGCGGTCTCCTCCACCCGCTCAAAGTCCACATGGGGGTTGTAGAGAGCCTCCAGCCGGTCATGCTTCTCCTTCGCTCTGGCCAGAGCAGACACCGCCTCCTCCAGCAGCGCCTCACTCACCTTGTGTTCAAAGCGCAGACGCCCCCGGTGGCGGCGCAGCAGCTCACTGTCCGCCATTGCGTCCAGCCGCAGCCGCCGGTAGGGCCGCTTTCCCTTCCAAGGGCACTGGGGAGAGCTGGTGACAAAGGCCAGCGACAACCCCGGAATGAGCAGATGGAGCATCCGCCCCGGCTCCAGGGGGTCGGGACAGGGAATCACATCGTACCCCGCCGTCATGGCCCCGGCGGCCAGCCGCTCAAGCATAGGATGGGCCAGACCCTCCTGGGTCCACAGCTCATAGACCCGCCCGCACAGCGCCTCCACCGTCTCAAAGAGGCACAGCACCCCCTCACAGGTCACCGCGTTGAGGAAGCGCTGCCGGGCCTCACCTGGCTCTTCACCGCACTTTTTGCACTCGCGGGAGAGAATCCCCCGGGCCCGCCGGTCCAGGCGCTCCTCCAGCTCCGGTGTGAGAATCAGCTCCCGGGCGCTGCTCTGCAACTCCGCCACCGCGGCCAGACACCGGCGGCACCGCTTCTGGCAGGCACCATAGCCCTCCATAACCCCCACCAGCTCTTCCCGGATGGCTTTCAGTGCAACCGCGTCATAGCACGCCCCCAGGTTGACATAGTGGTCCACCGCGCCGGGACACAAGGGTTCAATGACATGGGGCGCGGTGGCGTCCACAATGGCGGCACGCAGCTCCGGCATATGGATTCCATCCAGGGACCCGGGGTCCCCGGAACAAAGGATGTACTCCACCTCAACGCCAGCTTCCTCTAAGTACTCCGCCACCCGGCGCATCAGAGTGGACTTGCCGCAGCCCGGTCCCCCCTTGAGGAGAAAATAGTGCTCGGCCCGGTCCCGGTCCATGAGCTGGTCATACAGGGAATAAAAGCCCGCCGGGGAGTTGGCCCCCAGAAAGAAGCGGATCTTTGGTTGTTCGGACATAAAAAACCCTCCCATCCGAATCATTTCTACATCTCACCATATGCCAAAATGAGACAGCCGGTGCCCGCTCAAGCTCCCAATTGAACTCCTGGGAAATCGGTGGTATACTAGCAGCAAATAGAATCAAGGAGGTCCTTCCCATGGAGATTGCTCACACCCTTACCGACCTGATTGGCCAGACGCCTCTGCTGGCGCTGGAGCGCGCCCTGCCGGGGACCTGTGTGCTGGGCAAGCTGGAGTGCATGAATCCGCTCTCCTCGGCCAAGAACCGGGCGGCCTGGTATATGGTGCTGGACGCGGAGGAGCGCGGGGTGCTTAAGCCCGGCGGAGTGATTGTGGAACCCACCAGCGGCAACACCGGCGTTGGGCTGAGCTATGTGGCGGCTCTGCGGGGCTATCGGGTCATTCTCACCATGCCGGAGACCATGAGCCTGGAGCGGCGCAACCTGCTCTCCGCTCTGGGTGCGGAGCTGGTCCTCACCGAGGGGGCCAAAGGCATGTCGGGCGCCATTGCCAAGGCTCAGGAGCTGCTGAACACCCTGCCGGGCACCTGGATGCCCGACCAGTTCAACAACCCGGCCAACGCCAAGACCCACTATGAAACCACCGGCCCGGAAATCTGGCGGGACACCAAGGGCACCGTATCGGTACTGGTGGCCGGGGTGGGGTCCGGCGGGACCATCACCGGCGCAGGCCGCTACTTAAAGGAGCAGAATCCCCAGCTCTATGTCATGGCGGTGGAACCGGCGGAGTCGGCGGTCCTCTCGGGGGGCGCACCCGGCCCCCACGGCATCCAGGGCATTGGGGCGGGATTTGTCCCCGGCGTGCTGGACCGCTCGGTGGTGGATGAGGTCCTCCCCGTCCCCACCGCCCAGGCCAAAGCCATGGTACGCACCCTGGCCCGGAAGGAGGGCCTGTTGGCCGGCATCTCCTCCGGCGCGGCGGTTTGGGCGGCGGGAGAGCTGGCTAAGCGCCCGGCCTTCTCCGGCAAGACTATTGTCACCATTCTCCCCGATACCGGGGAGCGCTACCTCTCCACAGGGGTTTTCCAGGAGGAATAACAGGGGGAAAATTCTGTTCTTACAGACCACACTCCCAGTGTGGGGGTTTTGTGCTCGCCGCACAGGCCGC
>DXDX01000016.1 GCA_019115265.1 Candidatus Flavonifractor merdigallinarum
AGTATGAACAGCTCCAGCTCATGGTGTCCCTGGCGGTGGTGGGCCTGTCCGTCGCCGCCCTCTACGGCTGCTATCAGAGCTATGTCGGCGTGGATATCGTGGCCTCCCAGCAGGACATGGCCCTTAACCAGGGCATGCCGGGCCGGGTGTACTCCTTCTTCGACAACCCCAACAACTTTGCCGAGCAGCTGGAGATGTTGCTGCCCCTGAATCTGGCCCTCTTCCTCAACTGCAGGTGGCGGGGCAAGCTCCTGTCCCTGGTGTCCCTGGCCCTGGGACTGGTGGCCATTGGCGCCACCTACGGCCGCGCCAGCTGGATCGGCCTGGCCTTCGCGCTGGTGGTTTTCCTGGCCCTGATGAACTGGCGCTGGGTGCCCGTGTTCCTGGTGCTGGGGCTGGCGGCCATTCCCTTCCTGCCGGAGACCATCTACAACCGGATCCTGACCATCTTCCGGGCCGGTGACGACAGCTCTGTCCAGTATCGGTTCGGCATCTATGACACCACCAGGAACCTGATGGAGGACTACTGGTTCCGCGGCGTCGGCCTGGGCACCGACGTGATGAAAAAGATCTTTGAGACCTATCCCACCAACTTCGACGGCACCTATCCCGTCCACACCCACAACAATTACCTGCAGATGTGGGGGGAGACCGGCATCCTGGGGATGCTGGCCTATCTGGCCCTGCTGCTGTGGCGGCTCAAAACCGGCGTAAAGGCATTCTGTGCCGCGCTGGATCCCCGGGTCAAGCGTATGCTGGCCGCGGCCATTGCCGCTTTCTGCGGAATCCTGGTCATTGGCGTGGCCGAGTATACCTGGTACTATCCCCGGAATATGTTCACCTACTGGTTCCTCTTTGGCGTCATCGGCACCTGTGTCAAGCTGACCCATCTGGAGCGTACCCGGCATGCTGCTTAATGTGTTTTGAGTCCATGTCTACCAGATGTCTACCACAGGAACTTTTCGGCCGTAAATACAGGCCAAAATCATCATTATACCATGCGATTTCCTCACTTCAAACCGCATGTAAGGGTCGCCATACGTATATGTGGCGGTTGGTACGGAGCTCGCTGTTACGCCTGCTTCTACGGGCCAGTGCGTAACTTATACAGTTGGTGGGGGCAGCGCTGTCAGAAATAACACCACCGGTGTGTTTACCTTCGACATTAGCACTGTTGAGTCCGTCAACTTTGATGCTGTGAGCTAATCCGCTGGATTAAGATCACTGGACAATTCTCAAAGCCCCGCCCCCCGGCATTGCCGGGGGGCGGGGTTCGTTTTACCGGAAGGCGATGCAGCTATACCACTGTCCGCTGAAATTGGTAAAGGAGTTGCCGCCGGACCGCACCCGGAAGCCGGTCTCCAGAATGTCCACGGCGGTGGAGCCCGACCCCATGACCGGCGCGCCCGGCAGCGCCAGGCCGCCATATATGTAGTCGTCGCCGGGGTTGCGCCGGCCGTTCTCCGCCTCCACCAGCACGGCGGCGGGCTGGAAGCCAAGGGTAATGGCGCGGGTGGCCGCGCCGTTTCCGTTGTAGGAGCCGGTGACCACTTGCGCCTTACTCTCCGCCGCCGACAGCGCCGCCGCGACCCCCGCGTTCTCGTTGAAATCGGTTCTGAGGAAATCGTCCTCGGGCACCCACTGGTGCAGCTGATAGTGTTCCGTATAACTTGCCATAAAAAATTCCTCCCGGCCACCCGGCCGGGAGGAATGCTGCGATACGGACGAACGCGCACGGAGCGCCGCGCCGCTTATGCGTGGAGCTTTGTCAGATCATAGGGCGTGGTCTGATAGACGTAGTAATTCAGCCAGTTGGTGTAGAGCAGCTGCCCGGCGCTGCGCCAGCGGACGATGGGCACCCGGGCGGGGTCGTCCTCCGGGAAATAGTGGGCGGGCACGTCGATGTCCAGCCCCTTGTCCTTGTCCCGCCAGTACTCCCGGGCCAGGGTGTCGGGGTCATATTCCGGGTGGCCCATGACGAAGAACTGGCTGCTGTCCTCGGTCTTGACCGCGTACACCCCCGCCTCGGAGGAGGTAGCCAGCAGCTCCAGGCCGGCGGCCTTCCGAATGTCGGCCTCCCACACCTCGGTATAGCGGGAGTGCGGGGCGAAGAACACGTCGTCAAAGCCGCGGAACAGGGGGGAGGAGGGCTTGAGCACCCGGTGCTCATACACGCCGAAGAGCTTCCTGGGGAGGGAGCGCTTCTCCACCCCGTGGTGGAAGTAGAGCCCCGCCTGGGCCCCCCAGCAGATGTGGAGGGTGGAGTGGACATGGGTGCGGCTCCACGCCATGATCTCGCACAGCTCCGGCCAGTACTCCACCTGGCTGAACTCCAGATTCTCCACCGGCGCGCCGGTGATGATCATCCCGTCGAAGTTCCGGTGGCGCACCTGGTCAAAGGTGGTGTAGAAGGAGGCCAGGTGATCCTCGTCGGTGTGCTGGGAGTGGTAGCTGGCGGTGCGCAGCAGCTCCACCTGGATCTGCACCGGTGTGTTGGACAGCTTGCGCAGGATCTGCGTCTCTGTGACGATCTTGGTGGGCATCAGGTTGAGGATCAGGACGTTCAGCGGGCGGATATCCTGATGGATGGCCCGGTATTCCGTCATGACAAAGATGTTTTCGCTCTCCAGCACCGCGGTGGCGGGCAGGGAGTCGGGAATCTTGATAGGCATGGGTAATCCCCTCCGGTCTGTGTTCCTATTATTATAATAAGAGTAGCATATTTGCCCGCCGGTTGCAACCGGCGCGGAAATTGAAAAAGACTGAAAAAACGAGAAAAAAGTGTTGACAAAAGAGGGAGGGGGTGGTATTATATCTGAGCGCCTCACGGGAGGGCAAGAAAAAGAAGGAAACGGACAGGAGAGACCGGGCGGAAGCCGGACGGACTTCTGAAAGATTCCTGAAAAAGTTCTTGACAAACCGGGAAGTGCGTGGTAAACTAAATGAGTTCGCGCCGGAAGGTGTGAACGAGCTTGAAAAGGATGAAAACCAAGCGGATTCGAAGAAAAAACTTCGAAAAACTTGAAAAAAGTTCTTGACAAGCGAAAGCGAAAGTGCTAAAATAAAT
>DXDX01000136.1 GCA_019115265.1 Candidatus Flavonifractor merdigallinarum
GCCGCCCTTTTGGAGGGGAGTGGAGAGGGGAACGAGAAGTTCCCCTCTCCGCCTTTTCTTTCCCCGGTTTCTTTTCTGCGAAAAGAAATCGGGCGCCACCCGCGCAGGGTGCCCGTCCGGCGAGGACAAAAACCCCCGGCTTGGCCGGAACAGAGCAGATACAATATAGGGCTTTCCCCTACTGGGTAAACGCGATGTATGACACCAGCGGGAGAATATCATTCTGGGTGTAATCCTCCAGCTCTTCCCACTCCATACTCCAGGAGCTCACCTGAAAGGTTACCAGGCAGCCCTTTTCCGGGAATGCGGCGACCACAAAGGCGTCCAAAGCTCCGCCGGTGGATTTGCCCTGGCCCTGGGTCATCCGTCCGCTCAGTCCGCTGGGGAGACGCACCGGCTCCCACCACTCAAAAAAATCTTCCGTCCCCGGCTCCAAAAAGGTCTCCAGAAGAAATGCCCGGATGGAGCCAAAGGCTTCCTCATACCACAGCTCCTCCATCAGTCCCATGCTCTCGGGCACACCCAGGTCATACAGGCGAATACACAGACCGGCATCTTTTTGGCTGTAATACCAGGTATCGGTCTCTCCCTCCTTCTGTGTCCACTCACCCGGAAGGTTGACTTGTGCCATCTCTTCCAGCTCTACGGTGGTGTAGAGCGGATGGGGCGGTTCGGACGCTCTGGGGAGCAGAAAGACACAGAACAGCAACGCATAATAGCCCAGCAGAAGGCCCCCCGCTTTTTTTCGTTCTGCGGCGGCCTTCTCAACCTCCCCCGGGCCGGTGATCCAGAGGGGCGGCAGACGCAGCGCCCATCCCACACCGCCCAGCAGCACACCTCCCACACAGGAGAGCACAATGACCATCTCCCTCCAGAGGATGTCCGCCGTCTCTTCATAGGTCAGCAGCTCTTCCCCACTGGAAGTGGTCAGGGTATAAATCTGCCGCGCACCGGTGCGCTCCACCCCATACTGCACGGTCACAGGCTCAGGCCCCAGTTGAGTTAACGTCTCCTCTGGCTCAAACCCACTGCCGGGCAGATAGTAACAGGCAGAATCCCCTTCCAGATACAGTCCCGCCAGATAGGTGCGCCGCGGACCATAGCGGCTGGTTTTCTCGGAGCCGGTCTGGTACTCCGTCACATTCCCCTGTACGGTTTTTAGTTCTGATTCTTCCACCGGTATGGAGAGGGACATCCGCTGACACAGCACCAGCAAGGGGGTGCTCCAGAGAATCAGCGGAAGCACAAGTACGATTAGATAAGATGGCAGTTTGGGCCGTTTCTTCCGGTGCCAGCGCACTAAATCTACCGTGCGGCGGACAATCCGTCCCATCAGCCAAACCAGCACCACAGAGATAATGCCAATCAAGAGGATTCTGCCTGTATTCACGCCGCCCCTCCTCTCTACTCTGTGTGGATCAGCCGCAGTACAAACGGCTTCAGCCGCTCGGATACCTGATCTATCTGTCTCTCCAAAATCGGAAAGGGCGGCCATTCATAAGATTCTAACAGGTCCAGCGCGTCACTTGCCACTTCATCCTCTTGGGCGGACAGGATAACCACCTGGAGCAGTTCCACCAACTCCTCCCGGAACGGTTTGAGCCAGATGTCCTGTCCATAGTAGGAATCCATGAACCAGTCCAGTGCAAACAGCAGCCTTCTCTTCTGATGGGTGTTGTCCCCCAGAAGGACTTCCCGAATAGCGGGGAGTCCTTTTTTGATGGTCTCGATTTCGGTTTCCCCGTAGGACAGATAGCCTTTTTCCTCCATAGACCGCCTCACACAATTCCAGCCGAATTTCCTGACGATGGATAAGAGAAGTGTACCATGATGGCGCCAATTTTTCTACTCCATCTTCCTGAACTGTGCTACAATGAGGGTACAGGCGTGATTGGGCTCCGTCTGCGGAACCGCTGAAAGGGGGTGTCCTTTGTGGGCGCAAAGTTTGAGGTTCACATGGTCAGTGATGTGTATTTGGATCTAAAATCATGCAGCGCACTCTTCCCCTTTGTGGGGAACATAGAATTTGCCCCCGAGGTTTTGCTCTGTGACGGCTGGCTGTCCACAACGGGGGACCCCGTTCCCATCCGGGAAGCTGGATGGCTTTCCTCCCAGCTGCTCCGGGGGCAGATCGCCTGGTTCCAGGGGCGCGCCGGCTCCTGTCCCGTTGGGGCGCTGCAATATGTGCAGGAGGAACAGTTTCGCACTGAACTCTGGCTGGATACCGCCCGCTTTCCAGAGTTGGATACCAGTCCTCCCAGCCCCTTCTGCCGCTCGTTTTGTCAGGGAATTGTCGAGCAACTACTTACGCTCCACAAACGTACCCCCATCCGGTGCTTTGCTATGGGAACCGAACTGGTGCTCCCGGATTCCGGACCATTGGAAACGGTATTCAACGAAAGTCACAATCTCCTGTGCTATGGAACATGGGAGGAACATGAGACATGGAATATCATATATTTGATTTGAAACGGCACATAGACGCATATTTTCAGGGAACGTGCAGCCGCTCGGAGCTTGGCGCATGGGGAAAAGAGGCCTTTTATGACTTGTTGACCGGCGGTTATATCGAGCAAAAGAAGCTGGTCCTCTACCCGTTTTTGAAAACCATCTCCCAGTTCCATCTGGAAGAGAACGACTCACTGGATGTCTACCCCAGTACCGAGGAAGAAATCCAGGCAATCCAACGGATTTTACAGGGAAAACAAGCCTATTCCTATCAAATCGTGCTATCCCTTCCGCCCCGATTCCAGCCGCCCTCCGCCCCTCTATGGGAGCGGGCCAAACACGCGGTGGACACGCTCCTCCGCACGTCTGCATACCCGGACGATTTTGCTTCGCTCATGGATTCCATTTTGCAGCTTCCACGCTCCGACCGTACCCTGTTTGACCGCTTACAACGCGAAATCGCAGCCTTTTGCAGCGCGTTATGGGATACGGATACCTCCCGCTTCCAAGCGCCGCTCCGGCTGTATGCCCACAGGAGTAATTCCGATATTCGTCTGCTCAAATTACGCGATTTGCTGGCGTGTTACACAGGCAGCCAGAATTTCATTTGTTTGATCTCCTATGAGGGCGGGGAACCCACATTACAGCTGTTTCTTTGAACGGAGAACGAAAACTGGCATGGTCCGAGGACCATGCCAGTTTCCAAATCCCAATCTGAATTTTCTCTCCTGCCAGGTATGGATATTCCAAACTTTGGAAATACTGAGGGCGAGGTGAGATTGTATGGATCAAGCGATGAACTCCGCAACCCAGTTTGGCCGTCTGCTGCGGGAGAATCCCCAGGCCTCCCAGTTCTTCGACCAGTGCACCCCGGCCCAGCGGCAGGCCATCCTGCTCCAGCTGCCCCAGATGCAGACACAGGCGCAGCTGGAGGCCTTTGTGGAGAACCTGCCCAGCGCGGCCCTCTGATTTCCCCTCTTTCCTCCCCCAAACACCTGGCAGCGGCGGTTTTGTCCGCTCTGCCGGGTGTTTTTTTAGTCTACCTGGTGGCAGTAGCGCACCAGAAGGTCCACCGTCCGCTCCACCCCGTACCGGGCGCTGTTGATGCACAGATCATAGCTCTCCGGCGCGCCCCAGTTTCCGCCGGTGTAGTACTCATAATAGGCCCGACGCTGCTTGTCCGTCTTGCGCACCAGAGCGGCGGCGGTCTTTTCGTCCACCTGCTCCTGGGCGCCCACCCGGCGGATGCGCTCCTCCAGCGGGGCGCAGACGTAGATGCTGATGTGGGGAATCCCCGCCCGGGCCAGCACATGCCCCCCACAGCGCCCCACCAGGAGACAGTCCTCCTTCCGGGCCTTGTCCCGGATGACCTCACTCTGGAGCCAATAGAGGGTGTCGCTGGGGGAGGGGCCCCGGTTCACCGCCCCGTTGTCCTCATAGACGCTCTCAAACAGCCACGGATTGCCCCGGTTCTCGTCCGCTCCGGCCAGCTTGGAGACCTTGATGTTCCCCCGGCCTGCCGCCAGCTGAATAATCTCCCGGTCGTAAAAGGCGATGCCCAGCCGCTGTGCCAGCCGCTGGCCAATCTCCCGTCCGCCGGAGCCAAATTGACGGCTCAGCGCAATAACAGTGTGTCCCATATCCCTGTCCCTCCTTACAACGCAGACTAAATGGCGCCAGACCACCTGGTCTGGCCTCTCTATTCTAGTGTAAGACACCCGCCGCCCCCTGTCAACGGCAAGTCACCGGAACAGGGGGCGGCGGGATGGGACTTTTTTCAATTACAGCACGTTGCGGATGCGCTCCACCGCCTGGCGGGTGGCCTCCGTCTCGCCAAAGCCGGTGAGGCGGATATACCCCTCTCCGCTGGGGCCAAAGCCCGCGCCGGGGGTGGTGACCACATTGGCCTGGCGGAGCAGCAGGTCAAAGAACTCCCAGGAGCCCATACCGTTGGGGGTGCGGGCCCACACATAGGGGGAGTCCACACCGCCGGACACGGTGAGACCCGCGTTGGCCAGGCCCTCCCGGATGACTCGGGCATTGTTCTGATAGACGGCCACATGGTCCTTCGCCTGCTGCCGTCCCTCGGGGGTATAGAGCGCCGCCGCGCCCCGCTGCACCACATAGGGCACCCCGTTGAACTTGGTGCACTGGCGGCGGTTCCACATGGCGTTGAGGCTGGCCCCCTGGCGGGTCAGCGCCTTGGGCACCACGGTATAGGCGCAGCGGGTGCCGGTAAAGCCCGCCGTCTTGGAGAAGGAGCGGAACTCAATGGCGCAGGTCTCCGCACCGGGAATCTCATAGATGGAGTGGGGCACACCGGGGGTGGTGATAAACGCCTCATAGGCCCCGTCAAAGAGGAGCACCGCGCCGGTGCGGTTGGCGTAGTCCACCCAGGGTTTGAGCTGTTCCTTGGTGGCGGCGGCGCCGGTGGGGTTGTTGGGGAAGCAGAGGTAAATCATATCCACCTCTTCTCCCGGCAGGTCGGGCATAAAATCGTTCTCCGCCACACAGGGCATGTAGACCAGATTCGTCCACCGGCCGCTCTTCTCGTCGTACTCCCCCGCCCGGCCGGACATGGCGTTGGTGTCCACATACACCGGATAGACCGGGTCGCACACCGCCACTTTATTGTCCGGGCCAAAGAGGTCCACAATGTTGCCGCAGTCGCTCTTGGCGCCGTCGGAGATGAAAATTTCGTCCGGCTGGATGTTCACGCCCCGGTCCTGGTAGTCCTGCTGGGCAATAGCGTCCCGCAGGAAGGAATAGCCCTGCTCCGGGCCGTAGCCGTGGAAGCCCTGGGCGGTGGCCATCTCGTCCACCGCCGCGTGCATGGCGGCGGTAACCGCGGCAGGCAGCGGCAGGGTGACATCCCCGATGCCCAGCTTGATGAGGGCACGGTCGGGGTTTGCCTGGGCATAGGCCGCCACACGGCGGGCAATTTCGGAGAAGAGATAGCTGCCGGGCAGCTTTTGGAAATTACTGTTGATCTGTACCATCCTCGTAAACTCCTTCAAATACGGTCACAGCCGGACCGCTCATGTAAATATGGCCATCTTCGGCCCAGCGCAGGGATAGCTCCCCCCCAGGGAGCGCCGCAGTCACCTGCCACCGGCACAACCCCTGAGCGGCCAGCGCCGCCAGTGTTGCACAGGCTCCGGTGCCGCAGGCCAGCGTCTCCCCGCTCCCCCGCTCCCACACACGCAAGCGGATGCGCTGGGGGGACTCCACAGCGGCAAACTCTACATTCACCCCGCCGGGAAAGGCGGTGTCCGTCTCCATCACCGGACCAATCCGGGCCAGGTCCAGCGCCTCCGGCGCGGCACACAGCGCCACGGCATGGGGATTGCCCATGGAGACAGCTGTAAAGGAAAAATCCTTTCCATTAATTTCGCGCACCAGCGCTTCTTCCCGCAGCACCGGCACTCCCATGTCCACCGTGGCGCCCACCGCCTTCCCCGCCCGGATCTGCAAGTGCAAGTCTTTCACACCGGACAAGGTCTCAATGGTGAGGTGGGTCTGGCGGGTCATCCCCCGGTCGTAGACAAACTTGCCCACACACCGGATGCCGTTGCCGCACATGGCCCCCTCAGAGCCATCAGCGTTGAACATGCGCATCTGAAAATCCGCCTGTTGGGACGGACAGATGCAGATCAGCCCGTCGCTCCCCACCCCGAAGTGGCGGTCGGAGAGGGCGGCGGCCAGCTCCGGCAGATTCGCCGGACTCTCTTTGGTGCAGTCCACAAACACATAGTCGTTTCCCAAGCCGTGCATCTTGGTGAACTGCAACAAATACGCACCTCCTCAATGCGTGCGCTCCGCCTCCTCCAGCAGGAGGCGGGCGGTTTCGGACAGCTTGCGGCCCTGGTCCATGCTCCGCTTTTGGAGCAGGCGGTGGGCCTCCCCCTCCCCAATGCCCCGCTGTTCCATCAACAGCGCCTTGGCGCGGGCAATGAGGGTCTGTTCCTCCTGGCTGCGGACGGGACGGCTGCGCTGCCGGGCGGCGGTCAGGGCGGTCTGGAGGGTCTCCAGCAGCGCCCGGCGGGAGATGGGCGGGCTCAGGGGAAAGATGCCCGCCTCCATCCACAGGGCCTGGAGATCCTGCCGGGCCAGGAGCACCATGGTGCTGCCGGGCGGCAGGTCATAGAAGAGCTCCCGGGCGCTGCCGTCCGGAAAGCGGAAGGAGCAGATCACGGTGTGAATGTTCTGCTGGGCGGCCAGCACCCGGGCCTGGGCCGCCGTGCGGCAGAGGAGTACCCGGGCCGCCCCGGTCTGCTCCAGAAGGGCGCGGATTTTCTCCCCGGTCCCCTCGTTTTCAAATGCCAGCAGCACCCGCTCCATTCGCTCACCTCCCCTGTCCCGGATGGAGCGCTCCGGGGCTTAATAATTCATGATATACTTCTCCCGCTCCCAGGAGGACACGCGGGTCTTGTACTCCCGCCACTCGCTGCGCTTGCCCTGAATGTAGTAGCTGGACACATGCTCTCCCAGGGTATCCATGAGCAGCTGGTCGGCCTGGAGCGCCCGGATGGCGTTGGACAGGGAGTCGGGCAGGCTCTCAATGCCGTGGGCATCCCGGGTGGCGTCGTCCATGGCGTAGATATTCTCGCTGATCTCGTCGGGCGGGGTGAGGCCCCGCTCGATGCCGTCCAGACCGGCGGCCAGGCACACGGCAAAGGCCAGATAGGGGTTGCAGGAGGGGTCGGGAGAGCGCAGCTCCACACGGGTGGACTGGCCGCGGGCGGCGGGAATGCGGATGAGGGCGGAGCGGTTGGACGCCGACCAGGCCAGGTAGCAGGGGGCCTCGTAGCCGGGCACCAGGCGCTTGTAGGAGTTGACCAGGGGGTTGGTGATGGCGGTAATGCCCTTCACATGGGCCAGAATGCCCGCGATGAAGCTGTACGCCTCCTTGGAGAGGCCGCGGCGGTCGCTGGGGTCACAGAACACATTCTTGCCGTCCTTGAAGAGGGACATGTTGGTGTGCATGCCCGAACCGGCCACCCCGAAAATGGGCTTGGGCATAAAGGTGGCGTGCAGGCCGTTCTTCTGGGCCAGGAGCTTCACCGCCAGCTTGAAGGTCATGATGTTGTCCGCGGCAGTGAGAGCGTCGGCGTACTTGAAGTCAATCTCATGCTGGCCGGCGGCGTTCTCATGGTGGCTGGCCTCAATCTCAAAGCCCATCTCCTCCAGGTTGAGGCAGATCTCCCGCCGGGTGGTCTCCCCGTGGTCCAGAGGACCCAGGTCGAAGTAACCGGCCTCATCGTTGGTCTCGGTGGTGGGCAGGCCGTTCTCGTCCGTCTTGAAGAGGAAGAACTCACACTCCGGGCCCACATTAAAGGTGTCGTAGCCCATGTCCTTCATTTTCTTCAGGGCACGCTTGAGCACATTGCGGGGGTCGCCCATAAACGCCGTGCCGTCGGTATTGTATACATCACAGATGAGCCGGGCGGTCCGGCCAAACTGAGCCTGCCAAGGGAAGATTGTAAAGGTATTCAGATCGGGATACAGGCACTGGTCCGACTCGTCAATGCGGACAAACCCCTCCACCGAGGAGCCGTCAAACATAATCTGGTTGCTGACCGCCTTCTCAATCTGCGAGGCGGTGAGGGCCACGTTTTTGAGCTGGCCGAAGATATCGGCAAACTGCATGCGGATAAATTTGATGTCCTCTTCCCGCATGATGCGGATAATCTCTTCCTTGGTATACTCCATAAGTATCGGTCCCCTTTCCCACATTCCATATATTATATCATATATAGGTGGCCGCCCGGCCTGACAGACCAAAAGGCGCTCCGCTCCCACGGGAGCCGGAACGCCTTTGTTCTCGACCGATGAACGGCGCGCCTCCGCCGCTGGCCTGACCGCCGGCGCGGTCAGGAGCCTTTGCGCTATCTTACCACATTACGGTATCCTTGACAAGAGGCCATTTTCACAGCCTTTTGCCCCTTTACGGCCTTTTTCCCGCTGTTCTCTCCAAATAGGCTCAGCTTCTTCCGGCCGCCGCCCGGCAGTTGAGGAGCATTCCGGCGATGATGACCGCGATGCCCAGCATCTGCACCCCGCTGGGCAAGGGGTCATGCAGCAGCACCACCCCGCCGATGAGGGTAAAGATAATTTCACCGGCGATGGTCCCCTCCGCCACGGACAGCAGACGCGGGTCACTCTGGGCCAGATTGGTGGCCTGGAAAAAGAGGAGAGTGGCGATAACCGCCGAGAAGAGGCACACCAGAAAGGCCTGCGCCAGCTGATTCCCGTCGGGGAGCCGCCCCTGGGCCGCCGCCACGGCGGAGAGAATCAGCCAGAAGGGCAGCGAGCAGATGGTCATGCCCAGCACCCGCTGGGGGGTGTCCAGCGTCTCCCCGCAGAGGCTCATCATCTTCCGGTTGCCCAGCGGGTAGGCCACGGCGGCGATGGCGATGAGCCCCACACAGACGAGGGCCTCTCCCCCGGCCTGGCCGGAGAGGATGCTCTCCCCCTGGATGAGCACCACCCCCGCCAAAATGACCAGCACCGCCCCCAGACTGTTCAGCGGCACCTTCTTTCCCCACAGGGGGTTGAGGAACACCCCCGCCACAATGGTCAGCTGCCACAGGGACACGGTGAGCCAGGAGGGCCCGAAGTCCGAGGCCCAGGTGAGGGGGGCATAGAAGAGTCCAAAGCCCACGGTGCTCCACAGGAGCCACGGGCCCGGCGCCTGGCGGATGGCGGCGAGGACGGGTTTGAGCTTCCCCTGCATCCCCACCAGCAGCAGTAAAATAGGCAGGGAGAAGAGGTATCTCAGCGAGGCGCTCCACATCCAATACCCGCCGGAGAGGTTCATGCTCCGGTTCAGAATAAAGGTAAAGGCGAAGAAAAAGGACGATAAAATGCCCAGGCTCAGGATTCGTTTCACAGTGTCTCTCTCTTTTCTCTCAGTTCTCTTCCGCAGACAAGGGCGGACGCCCCTGCGGGGCGCCCGCCCACAGCGTGTCGAACAAGTTCGACACGCTTCTCAAAAATGCAAGCATTTTTTCGAGGAGATGCAGCCCGCTGCGTCGCACGCGCAAAGCGCGCACGCTTGCGGGCTGAGCAGTGTTTTTTCTGAGGCGCATGTCCTCAGAAAAAACAGATTTCCACTCTGTTTTGCCGCCTGCGGGCGGCAAAACTCTGCCGAGGGCTTTTTTCTATGCAAGAATCCCTTTCTCTCTTGCATAGGTCTTGCTTTTTTGACAGCTCGATTTCGCGTGTTTGTAGTCCTCAGCGCTCGCTCAGCGGGCAGTAGGGCTGATGGCGGCCCACATACTGGTAGGCCGGGCGGATGATCTTGCCCATGTTGATGAGCTCTTCCATCCGGTGCGCTCCCCAGCCGGCCACACGGGCCATGGCGAAGAGGGGGGTGTACAGCTCCAGCGGCAAATCCAGCATATGATAGACAAAGCCGGAGTAGAAGTCCACATTGGCGGACACGCCCTTGTACATCTTCCGCTCGCCGGCGATGATCTCGGGACCCAGACGCTCCACCATGGAGTAGAGTTCATACTCCTCCATTCTCCCCTTCTCCCGGGAGAGCTTCTCCACCATGCCGTGGAGGATGTTGGCGCGGGGGTCGGAGAGAGAGTACACCGCGTGGCCCATGCCGTAGATCAGGCCCGACTTGTCAAAGGCTTTCTTGTCCAGCAGCGCCTGGAGGTAGCGGCGCACCTCGTCCTCGTCCTTCCAGTCGTGGACCACCTGCTTCATGTCCTCAAACATGCGGATGACCTTGATGTTGGCGCCGCCGTGGCGGGGACCCTTCAGGGAGGCCAGCGCGGCGGCCATACAGGAATAGGTGTCCGTCCCCGAGGAGGTGACCACATGGGTGGTGAAGGTGGAGTTGTTGCCGCCGCCGTGCTCGGCGTGGAGCATGAGGCAGATGTCCAGCACATGGGCCTCCCAGTAGGAGTAGCTGGAATCGGGCCGCAGGAGGGCCAAAATGGTCTCGGCGGTGCTGTGCTCCGGGTTGGGGGCGTGGATGTACAGGCTGTTGCCCTCCTTATAGTGGTAGGCCTGATACCCGTACACCGCCAGCAGGGGGAACACCGCCACCAGCTGCATACACTGGCGCATTACATTGGGCAGGGAGATGTCGTCGGCGTTCTCGTCGTAGGAGGCCAGATTCAGCACGCTCCGGGCCAGGGAGTTCATAATATCCCCGCTGGGGGCCTTCAAAATGACATCCCGCACAAAATTGTTGGGCAGCGAGCGGTAGTAGGACAGCTGTGCCCGGAACTCCTCCAGCTCTTTGGCGCTGGGCAGCCGGCCCAGCATCAGCAGATAGGCCGTCTCCTCAAAGCCAAAGCGGCGCTCTTTCAGCACGCCGTCCACCAGCTCCTGCACATTCACGCCCCGGTAGTAGAGCTCGCCGTCGCAGGGGACCGCCTTTCCATCTACCACCTTCTTGGCGATGATGTCGGAAATCTCAGTGAGGCCCGCCACCACACCTTTGCCGTTCAGGTCCCGCAGGCCCCGCTTGACGTCGTAGCGCACATAGTCTGCCGGGTCGATGCTGCTATTGTTCCGGGTCATCTCGGCCAGGGCCTGAATCTCCGGGGTAATGAGGCCGTAGTTGGGATTCGTTGCCATAGGAAATTCCTCCTTTTCCGCTGGATGCTCCGCGTGGTCCCGCGGCTCCGGGTTTATCTTTGCCTCTTTAGTTTAACAGATAATTGTTACCAGATTATGAAGCGGCGGAGGAATTTTCCGCCCCCTCATCCCCGCAGAAAGGCCTGAAGTTCCTCCATGCGCTCATTGGCCTGGTCATAGCCCGCCCGCCAGAGGGCGCGGATTTTGTCCAAATCCCGCTCCACCCGGGAAAACCCCTCCGTGCTCTCCGGCAGGAAGAGGAACACCTTCCCCTCCCGCTCCAGGCGGAAAAGCTCCTCCCGGTCGGCGTTGTACACCTTACTGCGGCGGCGCATGGTCTCGCAGAAGGCGGGATAGTGCCGGTAGTACAAATCAATGGCCCGCTGCAATTTCTCCGGCTTGCGGCGGTAGCTCCGCTCCCGGGTGAGCACCACCACCACCCGGTCGCACCCCTGCTCAAAGGCCCGGCGGAAGGGGATGGCGTCCGCCGCGCCCCCGTCCAGGTACTTGTGGCCGTTGATGGTGTAGATGGGGAACATCAGCGGCATGGCACAGGTGGCCTGGAGGAGCTGGAAGTGCTGGTCGTCGGTGCGGGGCACCTCCAGATAGTCGGCCTTGCCGGTCTCCACGTCGGTGACCACCGCCTCGGCCACGCCGGGCCAGGCGGCAAAGGTCTTGTAATCAAAGGGCACCAGCTCGTCGGGGATGTCCTCATAGGTAAATTTCAGCCCGAAGTAACAGCGGTTGTGGGGGTTAATCAGATTGCGGGCCCCCATATACCGCTTGTCCCGGACGTAGCGGGTGAGAATTTCCACGTTGCGTCCAAACTGCTTGGAGAGGTAGCTCACCCCGTAGGCGATGCCCGCCGAGACGCCGATGAGGTAGTCAAAATCCACCCCCGCGCGCAGCATTCCATCGGTGACGCCGCTGGAGAAAATGGTGCGCAGCGCGCCTCCCTCTAATACGATTCCGGTTTTCACTTGGATTCCTTCTTTCCAAACGGAACTTTTTCTCTACTGCCGTCCCTTGCGCAGCAGGAAGGTGACGGCAAACCAAAGCGCCAGATACAGCGTAATGCAGGCCCCGGTGGAGGAGCCCACATAGTAGGAGGTCAGCAGTCCCGCCACCCCGCACACCAGCCCCCCGGCGATGGAAAGCGCGTGGTACTGCCGCAGGTTGCGGGCCAGATTGCGGGCCGCCGCCCCCGGGAGCACCAGGAGCGAGTTGATGACCAGCAGACCCACCCAGGTCATAGACACCGTGACCACCACCGCGATGGCACAGCAGAAAAGGGCCTCCTGCCAAAAGACCCGGATGCCCCGGCTGTCCGCCAGGGCGGGGTGGACGCTGGCGAGCATCAGGTGGTTGAACGCGCACACCCAAAGCCCCAGCACCACCACCAGAATGGCAAAGAGCAGGGCGATTTTTCCCGGCTCCACACTGAGGATGTCGCCAATCAGCAGGGCGTTGTACTTGGTGAAGCTCCCCCCGCCCAGCGTTGCGATGAAAATACCCAGCGCCACCGCCGTGGAGGAAAAGACCCCGATGACGGTGTCGCTGGCCATGTGGGTGTGGCGGCGCACATAGGTGAAGAGGAGGGCGAACACCACCGCGAAGAGCACCGCGCACCACAGCGGGTCCACCAGACCCAGCAGGGTACCGATGGCGATGCCGGTAAAGGCCGAGTGGCCCAGCGCGTCGGAGAAAAAGGACATGCGGCTCTCCACCACCATGGTGGACAGCAGTCCGAAGAGGGGCGAGATGACCAGAATGGCCAGCAGGGCGTTTTTCATAAAGAGCATGGTGCCCGGCACCGCCCAGTCAAAGGGCAGCAGCGACACCAGCTGATACCACAGCTCCACTATCCCTTCCCCCTTCCCGCGATGTTCAGATGAAAGACCGCCTGAAACTCCGGGCTGGAGAGGACCTGGGCGGGGGTGCCCACCTGGAGCACCTGACTTTTGAGCAAAATCACCTTGTCGGCGTACTGGTCCAGGGTGGCAAAGTCGTGTGTGGACAGGAGGATGGACAGATCAAAGCGGGTGCGGATTTCGTCCAGCATGTCCAGAAGCTGCCGCTCCCCGTCAATGTCCACCCCGGAGAGGGGCTCATCCAGAATGAGGATGTGGGGCAGCGGCTCCAGCGCCAGGGCCAGCAGCACCCGCTGGAGTTCTCCGCCGGACAGGGCGCCCAGACGCTTGTCGATGAGGCCCTCCCCATGGACCCGCTCCAGACACGCTGTCACCCGGCGGCGCAGGGCCTTGGGGATGGGGAGAAACACCGGGTAGTGGTCCACCGCCGCGGCGAAAAAGTCCAGTACGCTCACCGGGTCCCCCCTATCAAAGCTGGGGGACTGGGGCACATAGCCGATGAGAGGCCGGGTCTTGTCCCCGCCGGCCCGCTGGAACTCAATGGTCCCCGTGTGGGGCACCTGGCCCAGAATGGTGCGGAAAAGGGAGCTCTTCCCCGCCCCGTTGGGGCCGATGAGGGCCACAATCTCCCCACAGTGGAGGTGGAAGGACACGTCATGGAGCACTTCCTCCCCGCCGAACTGGACTCCCAGATCGGTGACTTTCAGGCAGCAGGAGCCAGCGCAGCCGCTGCCGCAGTTTTCATGCTTGCGTACTGTCATCCCAGCGCCTCCACCAGGGTGTTGAGGTTCCTCTCCATGGCCTCCAGATAGGGGGTGAGGCCGGTGCCGTCGCCGCTCATAATCATGTTAAGCTGATAGACTTTACAGCCCGTCTCCCGGGCGATGGCCTGGGCGGTGGCGTCAGAGCCGTTGACCTCCGTAAAAATGGCGGGGATGTGGTACTCCCCAATGAGGCTCACCATCTCCTGAATCTCGGCGGCGGAGGCCTCCGCCCCCTCCTCCTCTTCAATGGCCTTCAAAAGGTCCAGGTTGAACTCCTTTGCAAAATACTGAAAGCCGTTGTGGAAGGTAATGAGCTCCCGGGTGCCCAGAGCGGACAGCTTCTCTCTCCCCTCTTCGGTCAGCGCGGTCAGGGACTCCCGGGCCACAGAGGCGTTGGCCACATAGGTGTCGGCGTTGTCCTGGTCCAGCTCCCCCAGCTTGACGGCCACCTGGTCCACCATGACAGCGGCCTGGGTGGGGCTCATCCAGATATGGGGGTCATATGCCGTATCATGGTCGTGCCCCTCGTGGCCCATCTCCTCCAGGAGAGAAATTCCTTCAGAGCAGTCGATGACCGGCGCGTTGGAGGAAGCCAGGGCGTCATCCATAAAGTCCTCCAGCCCGGCGCCATTCCTCACCACCACATCGGCCCCCTCAATGGCCTTCATGTCGTTCACCGTCAGGGTATAGTCGTGGAGACAGGAGGTCTGCTGGTTGACCAGCAGGCTCACCTCCACCCCCTCCACGCCCTCAGTCACCGCCGTGGTGAAGAGATACACCGGGTAGGTGGTGGCCAGAATGTGGAGCGTCCCGTCCGCCGCCTCCGCGGTGGGCTGGGCGGCGGGCGCGGAACAGGCGGACAGGAGCAGCAGGCCAGTCACAAGGGCGGCCAAAATTCGTTTTTTCACAGATACACCTCGGATCGTTTTGATTGGCGGTCCCCTTTCGGGGGGCGCTCATAATATGGTATTATACACGATGTTTCCCCCTTTGCACAAGTCTCCCTTTGCCGCACAGGAGCTGGTATGCTACAATGGAGCTGGCCTATCCCGGCGCGCCCTGCGCCAAGGGAAGTCTGGGCCGGAAAGAGGAATCCGCATGCAGCGAAAACCCCAGGGCCGCAGGCGTCTCCCCCTCCTTCTCTCCCTTCTGTGTGTGGGAGCGGTGGGAATCGGGTGGGTCGTGTGGGAAAACAGCTCCCCGATGGTCAGTACCTATACAGTAAGCAGTCCGGCGGTGCCCGCCCCCTTTTCGGGGTACCGCATCGCCCACATCTCCGATTTACACAACGCCGAATACGGCCCAGACAACCAGACCCTTCTGGATTTGCTCCGGGATGCCCGCCCCGACCTTATTGTCATCACCGGCGATTTGGTGGACTCCTACCACCCCAAGCCGGAGGTCAGTCTGGCCTTCTCTCAACAGGCCGTGCAAATCGCCCCCACCTATTATGTGACCGGCAACCATGAGGCCAGAATTGCCGCCTATCCCCAGCTGGAGGCCGGTCTGCGCGCCGCCGGTGTGACGGTGCTGCGCAATGAGCGGGTGGAGATCGAGCGGGATGGGGCACAGCTCACCCTGGTGGGGCTGGACGACCCCTCCTTCTCGGCCCGTCCGGCGGAAAAAGGGCTGGAAGAGGCCCTCCAGCGTCTGCTGCCCGACAGGGACACAGAGCGCGGCTACTGCGTGGTTCTGGCCCACCGGCCGGAGTATGTGGAGCTCTATCAGCGCTGCGGGGCAGATTTGGTGTTCAGCGGGCACGCCCACGGCGGACAGTTCCGCCTGCCCGGAATTGGGGCGCTGGCGGCGCCCGGCCAGGGGATCTTCCCCACCTACACCGCCGGAGTCTATGCGCTGGGAGACACAAATATGGTGGTCAGCCGTGGACTGGGCAACAGCAGCTTCCCCTTCCGGGTGAACAACCGGCCGGAGCTGGTGGTACTGGAACTGCACCGCGCACAGGCGCAGCTCAAGTGACAGAAACGATAGAAACAGGTAAGGAGAACCAAAAGATGACAAATGTACTTTTTGTCTGCCACGGCAACATCTGCCGCAGTCCTATGGCGGAATTTGTAATGAAAGATTTGGTGGCGCGGGCCGGGGTGGCGGATGACTTTTTCATCGCCTCGGCGGCCACCAGCACCGAGGAGATCGGCAACCCGGTCTACCCCCCCGCCCGGCGGGAGCTGGCCCGGCACGGCATTGACTGCGCGGGCAAGCGGGCGGTCCAGCTGCGCAAGGGCGACTACGCCAAATATGACTACCTTCTGGGGGCGGACAGCCGCAATATCACCAACATGCTGCGCATCGTGGGGAGGGACCCGGCGCACAAGATTTGCCGCCTCCTGGATTTCACCGACCACCCCCGGGACATCGCCGACCCCTGGTACACCGGCGACTTCCAGCGGACCTGGGACGACGTGGTGGAGGGCTGCACCGCCCTTTTGGCCCATCTGGGCTATGAAATCCCCCGCTGAGGGTTGCATTTCCCTTCTCTTCCGGTGTATAATACCAAAGTTGACTTGGCGAACCATCGCCCATTTTACGAAGGAGTGAATGACATGCCGGACGAGCGGAATACCCCCGTGATGGCCCAGAACTTTATCCACGATTTCATTGATGAGGATCTCGCACAGGGCGGTCAGTTCCAAGGCATGACCGTCCACACCCGTTTCCCCCCCGAGCCCAACGGCTACCTGCACATCGGCCACGCCAAGGCCATTTTCATTGACTTCGGCACCGCCGAGAAGTATGGCGGGCTGTGCAACCTGCGCATGGACGACACCAACCCCACCAAGGAGGACGTGGAGTACGTGGAGGCCATCCAGGAGGATATCCACTGGCTGGGCTACGACTGGGAGGACCGGTTCTACTACGCCTCCGACTACTTTGAGGATATGTACAAAGGGGCAGAGGAGCTCATCGAGAAGGGCCTGGCCTACGTCTGCGAGCTGACCCCCGAGCAGATGAAGGAGATGCGCGGCGACCTGACCACCCCCGCCCAGAGCCCC
>DXDX01000137.1 GCA_019115265.1 Candidatus Flavonifractor merdigallinarum
GGCTATCCGTCTGAAACTTGGAAAATTCCTCACAGATCTGATTCAAAGCGTCCCGAATGCGGACGTCCGTTGTGATGGGAAGGGAATGCAATGTCTCCAACAGCAGAGGTAGATTATCCCGTTCCTGAAGTGCCTCCACCCATAGATCCATATGTGACCCAACGTCTGGGAATGCCCTGCACACCTGTAAAAAAGCGCCTTTTTCCTCGTCCGGTATGTTTCCCAGCCGGTCAAGCGCCTGCTGCAAAGTCACTTGTCCACTCTCTGCCAACAGACGCAGCGCTTGGACGGAAGTATGCCCGGAAAGCTGGGGGAGCTTCTCCCACATCCGCTCCCACCAGTGTTCTATCAATTCCGTCTTGGGGAACAACCGCTCATGTGAAGTGGCATACTCGACTTCCCTCACCACCGCATCATAGAGGCCCCTCCCCCAGCGCTCTTCCAAAAAGGCATGGAACAGCTCAGGACTGGCCTTATAAAGGAGCTCCAGCCAGCTTCGGCCATCTTTCATACCCAGATGGCTCCACAGCGCCCGCCGGATCAACGCCACAGAAGCGGGTGACAACACAGGGAATTTCCCAAAGCTGGACAGCACCTTTTTCTGTTCCTCTTCGGTCTGAGCGGCCTCATAGCGTTGGGCCAGCTCCTCTTCCCCGCCGTCCAGGTTGAGTCCAAACCAGAAAATCCGGTAGCCCGCCGCGACCTCCCTCAGCCAGCGCTGATACCAGTCCAAAAAGGTCCTCTCTTCCGGGAAAAAGACCCAGCTTCCCTCCCATTCCCAGTACACCACCCTCCCACGATAGGGGCCGGTGAGCATGAGGGCGGTAAAATAGGTGTCCCCCTGAGAGCCGATGGGAATACAGCCCCGCCGCCAGTTTTCATCCGTTGGGAGGTCCTCTGCGTCTCGCTCCGGGGAGAGAACAGGAGTCTCTTCCGGCTCCAGCGGCCAATCCATCCAGCCAGGAATTTCCTGTACAGAGAAGAGTCCATAGGCAGGCCCCGCCCCGCCGTTCCCGGCCTGGAGCAGAAAATCCCGGTACTCCTCCGGCAGCTTTACCCCCAGAGTTTTCTCCAGCTCTTCTACCTCGGATGGCAGCGCGGGTGGATTCCAGTGGTATTGGTGCTTCTCCGCTCCAAACACCTTCCGCCCGGCGTCTGCAATCCGGGCCGCCTCCAAGCCCTTCCGCAGCTCCTCGATGGGAAATGGCTCCATAACTCCCTCCCTCAGACCGATGCAAAACAGGGACCGTAAAGCAATGCTCTACGGTCCCTGTTCTATACAGGTTCCTTACTTGCCGTACTTCTCCTGGAGGTACTTGTCCATGGCGACAGCGGCCTTCTTGCCGGCGCCCATGGCCAGAATGACGGTGGCAGCGCCGGTGACCGCGTCACCGCCGGCATACACACCCTCACGGCTGGTGGCCATGGTCTCCTCATCGGCGATGAGGCAGCCGCGCTGATTGGCGTCCAGACCGGGGGTGGTGGAGCGGATCAGCGGGTTGGGGCTGGTGCCCAGAGACATGATGACGGTGTCCACTTCCAGCTCGTAATTGGAGCCAGGGACCTCGCTGGGACGGCGGCGACCGGAGGCGTCAGGCTCACCCAGCTGCATCTTGACGCACTCCATGCCCCGGACCTTGCCGTGGCCGTCGTCCAGAATCTTGACGGGGTTGTTCAGGAAGAGGAACTCGATGCCCTCCTCCTTGGCGTGGTGAATCTCCTCCCGACGGGCAGGCATGGCCTCCTCGTCACGGCGGTAGACCACATACACCTTAGCGCCCATGCGCTTGGCGCAGCGGGCCGCGTCCATGGCCACATTGCCGCCGCCCACAACGGCCACAGCCTTGGAGTCCTTAATGGGGGTGTCATAGCCCTCTTTGTAGGCCTTCATCAGGTTGATACGGGTCAGGTACTCGTTGGCGGAGTACACACCGGCCAGAGCCTCGCCGGGGATACCCATAAACATGGGCAGACCGGCACCAGAGCCCACGAACACGGCCTTGTAGCCGTCCTCAAACATCTCGTCGATGGTGTAGGTACGGCCCACCACCACGTCGGTCTCCACATCGGCGCCCAGCGCAGCCAGCTTGTCTACCTCGTTCTGCACGATAGCCTTGGGCAGACGGAACTCGGGGATGCCATAAACCAGCACGCCGCCGGCGGTATGGAAGGCCTCAAAGATGGAGACCTGATAGCCCTTCTTGGCCAGATCGCTGGCACAGGTCAGGCTGGCCGGGCCGGAGCCCACCACCGCGACCTTGATGCCGTTGCTCTCCGGCTTCTTGGGCATGGCGTTCACATTCTCCCGGTACCAGTCGGCCACAAAGCGCTCCAGACGGCCAATGCCCACCGGCTCGCCCTTGATGCCGCGGACACAGTGGCACTCACACTGGGTCTCCTGGGGGCAGACGCGGCCGCTGATGGAGGGCAGCGCATTGGTGTCGGTGATGACTTCATAGGCGCCCTGGAAGTCGCCCTCCGCCACCTTGGCGATGAACTCAGGGATGCGGATATTGACGGGGCAGCCCTTCACACAGGGCTTATTCTTACAGCCCAGGCAGCGCTTGGCCTCGTCCATGGCCATCTCGGCGGTGTAGCCCATGGCCACTTCTTCAAAGTTATGATTACGGACGTTAGGGTCCTGCTCCGGCATCGGATTCTTGGTCATGCTCATATTCGGCATTGTGGTCAACCTCCCTTAGTGGATCATTTCTTTGGCGAGCTTCTCCATGCGGCACTGGTGGCGCTCTTTCTCCTTGGCCTCGCGCTCACGGTACACAGAGTTGCGGTTCATCAGCTCGTCAAAGTCCACCTGATGGCCGTCAAAGTCGGGGCCGTCCACGCAGGCGAACTTCATCTTGCCGCCCACGGTGACGCGGCAGCAGCCGCACATGCCGGTGCCATCAATCATGATAGGGTTGAGGCTCACCAGCGTGCGCACATTGAAGGGCTTGGTGGTGGCGGAGACAAACTTCATCATAGGCACGGGGCCAATGGCAATGACGGCGTCGTACTGATTGCCCGCCTCCAGCAGCTCCTGGAGCTTGACGGTGACGAAGCCCTTTTCGCCATAGGTGCCGTCGTCGGTCATCAGATAGAAGTTGTCACAGGCCTGCTTAAACTCGTCCTCCAGGATGACAATATCCTTGGAGCGGAAGCCCACGATGACATCCACCTTCACGCCCTCGGCATGGAGGTGCTTGGCCTGGGGATAGGCAATGGCGCAGCCCACGCCGCCGCCGATGACCAGGACGCGCTTCACGTCGCCCAGCTCATTGCGGGTGGGAACGCCCAGAGGACCAACGAAGTCGCGGATGGTATCCCCCTCGTTCAGATCGCCCAGCAGCTCCGTGGTCAGGCCCACCTTCTGGAACATGATCGTAATGGTCCCCTTCTCGCGGTCGAAATCGCCGATGGTCAGAGGGATACGCTCACCCTCCTCATCCAGGCGCAGGATGATAAACTGACCCGCCTGCGCCTTCTTGGCGATCATCGGAGCCTCGACCTCCAGCAGGGTGACGCTGGGGTTGAGTACCTTCTTTCTCACGATCTTAACCATACTTTTTGACCTTTCCTTTCCTCCGTACCGCAGCTATGGAAAAAGCGCTGCCCCATCTGCTCCCCACAGACGGAACGGACCGCGCCGCACCTGCGCTCCGGTGCTTGTTGTAGCCGCCCTCACAGCGGCCGGAATCGCTTTTTCAGACTGCGCAGTTCAGAAAATTGCGTATTTTTGGGCGCGATTCTCCCCACACAGATCTTACTATATGAAAAGATAGCAGTTCCGTCGGGATTTGTCAAGATTTTAACACGGGCTGCCGGAGTGTTTTTCTGGATTATCCCGATCTTTGGGCCAGACCAAGGTGATGGTAAAGCGTCCCTGGTCCAGTTCGGCGCTCACCTGGACACCCATGCGCTCTCCCAGCGCCTTGACAATCGCCAGACCCAGGCCGGTGTTGCGCCCGGTGCGCATCCGGTCCGCCGTAAAAAAGCGGTCAAACACATGTGCCACATCCTCCGGCGCCAGATCGGGCGCCCGGTTGGAGACAGCTGTGTACACCGCCCCTTCCCTCTCCCAGACCTGGACCTCCATAGAACCGCTGCCATGGTCCAGAGCATTGCGCAGCAGGTTGGTTAATATGCGCAGGGCCCCTCCACGGTCAACATAGACCGGGCTGAGGCTTTCCGGCATCTCCACCTCTACGGAAAAACCGGCGTCGGTAAAATCTCCATAAAAGGAGGCCAGAAGCTCCGCCAGCAGTGTGCGCAAATCCACCGCCTGGCACTCCAGGGGAAACTCGCCCCCCTCCAGGCGGGAGAGGTCATAGAAGCTGGTAATGAGGCTCTGGAGCGCTTTGGAGCGGCTTCGTACCACATTCAGATACTCCGCCCGCCGGTCCGGCGGGAGCGCCGGGTCCTCCAGCAGCTGGAGATAACCAAGAATGGAGGTGAGCGGGGTGCGCAGGTCGTGGGAGATATTGGAGATCTGGCGGCGCAGCTCCCGCTCTCGGGCGAGATCGGCGGTCCTCTCTGCCTGGCGGAGTTCCAAAATCTGATTGACTGCCGAGAGCAGTTCCTCCGCTCCGGCATTGGGGGCGCTGAGGCGAATCCGGGCCGCACTGCCGTTGGTGGTGCGCTCCCGCAGCTGCCGAGCGGCGTCTTTGAGGGAGCGCTGCTGGCTCCAGCTCCAGATACCAAGGGTCAGACACAGCAGCGCCAACAGGATACACAGGACCGCCATGCTCCCTCCTCCTTCCAGATACGCCAAGGGCGCGCCCCAAGAGGCGCGCCAAGGCGGAAGTTTAATGAATTTCTTTTCGCCTAAAGAGCAGAAACCCCACCAGTGCGGAGACCAGCAGCCACCCCATTCCGATGGACCAGCACCAAACCTGATACCCCCAGGTGAGCCAGCCGCTGAGAAATTGGGGCATCAGCAGCGTATAGGGCATTAAGATTGCCTCCAGGAGATTAATCTGCCAGCAGCTGGTATTCCCATGAAAAAATGCTGCAGCAATGAGAAGTAAAATCGGCTGTCCGAAGAAAAAGAGAATGTAGTAGCCAGAGGCCCAAACTGCGGTGCTGGAGATGAGGAGAGCCGCCATATGGCACACTGCCGCCATCCCGCACCACAAGGGAACCGCCCCCGCCAGGGCAAAGAGCAGCACTTCCAGGCTGACCTGCGCCGCCTGCGGGTTCGTGCTGTGGTCGGTGAGCAGCCAGCCGCCGCCCACACAGACCGCCAAAATACTCCCTGCCATCAAAAGGCCGATAACGAGTACCGCAATCAATTTGCCAAGGTAAATGCGCCCCCGGCTCAGACCAAAGGAGAGCTCATTTTTCAGGGTCTCCTGGGTATGTCCATCCACCTGATGGGCCAGAATGGGCCCCATCAACATCCCCAGGATCAGTACTACACATACACCGGAGGCCAAATCCTCAAACCGTCCGCCGCTGACTTCCACACAGAAAGTTGCCGCCAGCAGAAATAAAACGAGATAAAAGATGACGATTCCCCGGCGGCGGACGGCCTTCCACAGCTCGGCCTTGATGTAGTTGAGCATGGACAGCGCCCCTCTCTCCTCAGCGGATCTCTTTCTTCTGGAACAGAGACAGCCCCAGCGCCGTGGCAATCAGCGTCCATACCAGTCCACTGGTCCAGCACAATCCCACATAGTTCCAGTTGAAAGCCTGGTTGGGCAATGTCTCCAGCATCACAGCGGGGAACAGCTGCCGCACCATCTCAAAAACCGGGTTAATCAACAGGCCCAGTACCTGAAGCACACTGGGCACTACGGCCAGAACACCGACGCTCACAAACGCAGCGGCGGTGGAGTTGCGCACCAGGAAATAGCACACCATAACCACAGCCTGGGAGCCAATCCACAGGGGCAGAGCGCCAGACAGGCAGTAGGCAATGAGGGACAGAGTGGGCACATCCTCAATGCCATGGGGGAAGAGCAGCCAACAGCCCAGCAGATAAAAGGCCAGCATAATGATTGCCGCCACCAGCGCGGTCAGCAGAGCCACTAACAGCTTTCCGGTATAAATCACCGCCCGGCGTACCCCATAGGACACCTCATTTTTCAGGGTATTGTTCTTGTACTGGTCGGAGAATACCATGTCTCCGGTGAGAATGGTGGCGTACATACCCACCGTCAGCAGCGGAGCTACCATAGTAGCCGTATTGGAAAAGGTCACGGTCCCATTGCCCCAAGACCAGGTAAGCCAGTACCCCAGCAAGAGCAGCCCCTCTCCCAGCAGACAGACCAGAAGAGTCAGATAGAAGTAGCTGCGGCGAAAAACCTTGAAGCACTCAGCAGACAGATAGTTACGCATGGTGCACACCCCCAATCAGACGGAGGAAGTAGTCCTCCAGGTTGGCCCCGCGGCTCTCCACCGCACACAGGCCAACCCCCTCTTCCACCAGGGCCCGAGTCACTCGCTCGGGTTCGTCCAGATGCCTATAGAGGCGAATGGTGGTGGAATTGAGCACCTCATAGTCTGTGCTGTTCAGATTGCGCTCCAACACCAGAGAGGCCCGGGCGGCGTCATCCACATGGAGTTCCAGACAGGCCCGGCATTTTTCCTCCAGACCCTGTGCGGTAATCTGCTCCAGCATGACGCCGTGGTCAATAAACCCGTAGCAGGTCGCCAGATTGGCCAGCTCACTGAGAATGTGGCTGGAGATGAGAATGGTGGTATGCTGTTCCTGATTGAGCCGCAGCAGGAGATTGCGAAACTCCACAATCCCCTCGGGGTCCAGACCGTTGATGGGCTCATCCAGCAGGAGAAAATCCGGCCGGTTCATCAGCGCCAGGGCCAGTCCCAGACGCTGCTTCATGCCTAGCGAGAAGTGCTTGAAGCGCTTCTTCCCGGTGTCGGTAAGGCCGGCCACCTCCAGCGCCTCGTCCACCGCGTGTCTGCCGGGGATGCCCCGCTGAATGCGGTAGTACTCCAGATTCTCCCGGGCAGTGAGATAGGGGTAAAAGCTGGGGGTCTCTACCATCGCCCCGGTACGGGCACGCATCCGCTCCAACTCGTGAGGGGTGTGGGCCCCAAAGAGGGTGATGCTCCCCTCCGTAGGTACTGTCTGGGCGGTAATCATACGGATGATGGTGGTCTTACCCGCTCCATTGCGGCCTACCAGTCCGTAAATCTGCCCCTCTTCTAAAGTAAGATCAATGTGATCCGCCGCCACAGCGCTGCCATAGCGCTTGGTCAGGCCGCGGGTCGTCAAAATCGCTTCCGCCATATCAGTCTCCACCTTTCCTTTGAACTGTGAGGCTATTGTACAAGAGGAACCCCAAAGTCCCATAAAGGGGAGATTAAGAAAGTGTAAAGCCGCCGGTTCAATCCGCCAGCTTGAAGCCAATACCCCAGACGGTCTTGATGTACTCTCCCTTACAGGCCTTGTTCAGCTTGGCGCGCAGATTGGAGATGTGGACGTTGACGGTGTTGTCATCCCCCATATACTCCCCGTTCCACACCTGCTCATAGAGCTGCTCCCGAGTAAAGACCTTCTTGGGGTGGACCATCAGCAGTTCCAGAATGCGAAACTCCCGGGCGGTCAAATTCACCGGCTGTCCGTCCACCGTGACGCTCATACTCTCCTGATCCAGCGCCAGCGCCCCGTGGGTGAGGAGCTGTCCCCCGCTTCCGCCCCGGTCAAACTCCTTGTACCGGCGCAGCTGGGCCTCCACTCGAGCCAGCACCTCGTCATTGTCAAAGGGCTTGGGAATGAAGTCGTCCGCCCCCAGGCGCAGGACATTCACCCGGTCCGCCAGTCCCGCCTTGGCGGAGAGCACCAGAATGGGCATAGTCCGCTTGCGCCGCAGCTCCCGAATCAGCTCCTCCCCGGTGAGGCCGGGGAGCATCAAATCCAGCAGCACCAAATCATACTGATACTGCTGGGTCCAAAGCTGGGCCTCGCTGCCCGAATAGGCCGGGCGGCAGTCGTACCCGGCGTTCTCCAGAATGGTACACAGCAGGCGGTTGATGTCCGGGTCGTCCTCCACCACCAGAATGTGACAGGTCTCCATGGTCTCCTCCTCACTTCACCCGCAGACGGCGGGCCAGTTCCCCGTCCGGGTCCACATAGGCGGTCTGGTAGGTGGTGTAAATCACCATACCCGGCCGGGCCCCGGAGGGCTTTTTGACATACTTCACCGGCGTGTAGTCCACCGGCACCTTCTTCCCGTCCCGGCCCTGGGAGAACCAAGCCGCCAGCATCGCCGCCTCTGTAAGGCTCTGGGCGTCGGGGGCCTCTCCCCCGGTCCACAGGATGACGTGGGAGCCGTGAATCTTTTGGGTGTGGAGCCAGATGTCCCCCTTCCCCGCCAGACGGGTGGTGAGCTGGTCGTTCTGGGTGTTGTTTTTCCCCACTGAAATGCGCAGCCCCGCCGTGGAGCGGAACTCCATTGGTTTTCCTGCCAGACGCTTTTCACGCTTGGCGGCGGTCTTTTGGCGGCGGAGATAGCCGGTGTCGGTGAGCTCCTGGCGGATTTCCAGCAAATCCCGCTCGCCTTCCGCCAGCGTGATGGCCTCCAGGACGCTGTTGAGGTACTCCAGCTCCTTCTCCCCCTTCTCAATCTGAACGGTGAGGACCTCTTCCGCCGTCTTGGCCTTGTTGTAGTCTTTATAGTATTTGGCGGCGTTTTGCTGGGGGGTGCGCAGCGGGTCCAGGGGAATTTCAATCTCCTTGTACTCCGGGTCGTAGAAGTCCGCCGTCCGCAGAACCCGCATTCCCTTTTCCATGGCGTGGAGATTGGAGGTGAGGATGTCGCCCAGCTCCCGCAGACGCTCCCGGCCATAGGTAGCCTCCAGCTCCCGGCGCTGGTTGGCCAGCTTGCGCCCCACCCGGTCCCGGGCGTTGGTCACCGATTTGATGAGGTCCTGTCCCCGCTGCTTGGTCCGCTCGGCCTGGTCGCGGCTCTCATAGAACTCATCCAACAATGCGGAAAAGCTCTCCCGCTTTTCACAGAGCGCCTCTCTGCCGTACTGGGTAATGGGCATCCAGGTAAAATCAAAGACTTTCCCCTCCCGGATGAGCACATAGGGGGTAAACTCTCTTTGCTCCACGGTCTGGACCAGGCGCTCCACCTCCTCGCTCAGCGCAGTTCCATGGCTCTCCGCCCGCTGCGCCAATTCCCGGGCGATGAGCGGCGAAATTCCGGTAAAGGTATCCAGCAGAAGCTGATCCGGGGCCTTGTCCATGGGGTTGTGGGCCAGCGCAGCGGCGCGCTCCTCCGCCGTGGCGGTGAGGGGGTTGCACTTGTGGGGCGGCTCCGGCAGGCGGTAGAAAAGGCCCGGCAGAAGCTGCCGCTTCCCGCTGGCCAAATCCCCCTCCACCCGGCGCAGGCAGTCCAGAATCCGGCCCTCCCCGTCCAGCAGCAGGAGATTGGCCCGACGGCCCATACACTCCAGCACCAGACGGCGTTGGGTCTTGTCCCCCAGTTCGTCCACTGTCTCCAGGCACAAATCAATGAGGCGCTCCATGGGGGGCTGTGTGATGGAGAGAATCCGCCCACCGGTGAGATGCTTGCGCAGGAGCATACAGAACATGGGGGGCTTGTCGGGGTTCTCCCGGGGCAGCGTGGTGAGCTGGGCCCGGGGCTGGCTGGGGCTGGCGGACAGCAGCAGGCGCACATTCCCCGCCGGGCCCCGCACCGCCAGAATCACTTCGTCCCGGCCGGGCTGATAAATCTTGTCAATCCGCCCGCCCTCCAGGGCGGCGCGCAGTTCCTCCACCACAGCAGAAAGACAGATGGCGTCCAAAGGCATGAATCATTCCTCCATCATCTTGTCAAAAAGCTCGTTGAGCCGCTCGGTGCGCCCCTGCAAATAGAGCCACCCAAAGAGGGCCTCCAGGCCGGTGGCGCTCTGGTAGTCGGCACGGCTGGCGTTCTGGGGCACCGAGTGGGGGCTGGTGTTGCGGCCCCGGCGGTACACGTCCCCCTCCTCCTCGCTGAGCAGGGGCAGAATGCGCTCCACCGCCCGGGCCTGAGCGGGAGCGGCCACATAGCGCACGGTGGCCTTGTGGAGGCCTCGGGCGCTGGCCTTGCCGTGGAGACACAGCCAGGAGCGCACCATCACCTCAAAGACTGCATCCCCCAGATGGGCCAGTCCCAAATTACTCAGCCCGTTAATCTGGTCCCGGCTGGCGTTCAAGTGAAAGTAATCCATCAGTTTCTCCTTATACGACCTGGAAGAGGAAGAATTTCAGATAGTCCGTCTCCGGCACATTCCAGAGAATGGGGTGGTCCGGGGCCTGCTGCCGGGCCTCAATCTGGCGCAGCTGCACCCCTGCGTCATAGGCGGCGGCGCGGAGCATCTGCACAAAGCGCCCCGTCTCCATAAAGTGGGAGCAGGAGCAGGTGGCCAGATACCCGCCCCGGGGCAGCAGCTTCATGGCCCGGTAGTTGATCTCCTTATAGCCCCGGGCGGCGCTGTCCACGGTGCGGCGGCTCTTGGTAAAGGCCGGCGGGTCCAGAATGATAAAGTCATAAGGGTGGCCGCCCTGGCGCTCCAGTTCGGGCAGCAAATCAAACACATTGGCGGCCTGACACTCCATCACCTGGTCCAGACCGTTGAGGCGGGCGTTCTCCCGGGCCAGCTCCACAGCAGATTCCGACACATCCACCGCGGTGACATGGGCCGCCCCGCCCTTGGCGGCGTTGAGGGCAAAGGAGCCCGTGTGGGTAAAGCAGTCCAGCACCCGCTTCCCGCGGGCCAACTTGGCCACCGCCTGGCGGTTATATTTCTGGTCCAGGAAGAATCCGGTCTTTTGCCCGTTCTCCACATCCACCTCATAGCGGATACCGTTCTCCACAATCTGTGTACGGGGTTCTCCAGGGGTGGGACAGCTCTCCAGAGGAAACCAGCCCTTCCCCTCCTCCAGGCCCTCATGGACCCGCAGGGCCACATCGTTGCGCTCATAGATGCCCCGGATAGCCTGTCCGTCCTCTTCCAGCACCTGCCTCAGCAGAGGGAACAGCAGCGGCTTGAGGCGCTCCATGCCCAGGGACAGGGTCTGGGTCACCAGAAGGTCGGAAAAGCGGTCCACCGTCAGGCCGGGAAAGGAGTCCGCCTCCCCAAAAATGAGGCGACAGCAGTTTACATCCTCCTCCCCCATCACGCTCTTCCGGTACTCCCAGGCATAGCGCACCCGCCGTGCCCAAAAAGCGGCGTCAAAGGTGTCATTAGCGTTGCGGGAGATGAGACGCACCCGAATTTTGGAGCTCTGGCTGAGAAAGCCGGTCCCCAGGTAGCGTCCCTTTTGGCTTACCACATCCACCAGGCCGCCGTTCTCCCAGTCTCCCTCCAGAGAGACCACTTCCCCCTCGTAGACCCAGGGGTGTCCTCCCACAATCGCCCGCTCGCCCTTGGGGGTGACGGTACATCTTGCATATGCGCGCTGTTGTTTCATCCGCCGTTCTCTCCTTATTTTGATCGCTCGGTGATTCAGTATACCGCAAACTGCCCGGAAAGACAACTCCCCTCCCCCAAAAGCAAAGGCGCCCCCTCCTTGGAAGGGGCACCCGGCGTCTTACTCCTGGACGGGAGTGGGCACGATAAAGAGCATATCGTTGCCTCCCTCTTCGTCGGTAAAGGAGTTATACATGGTGAAGTTGTAATAGAAGCGCTCAGCGGGATAAATTCCGTAGCCGTCCTGGTTGTGGTCGGTGGTGTCATAGGGGTCCGCCACAATAATCACATCGTCCTGGGTGGTCTCGGTGCCCATGGTGTCATAGCCAATGATAACCTGCCAGTGGCCGCCCCAGTCATTCCAGGCCACCATCACCGGCTTGCCCTCGGCCAGCCAGCCCTGGATGGTCTCCAGCGTGACCTCGCTGTACACGTCGGTATAGTCCAGCGTGGTAATATAGTCAAAACCGCCTACGCCGTCGAAGATGTCCATAGCCTGCTTCAAGGTCGTGCCGGGATAGTCGGCCAGCTCGCCTGTCAGCTCATGCCGCAGGGCCGCCAGATTCTCCTCATTCCAGCTGTCCGCCTTGCCGTACCACTCCAGCACCATCAGCGCACTGGCAACGCCGCAGCTCCACTCGCTGGTCTGCTGGATGGTCTTGAAGTGCGGGAGGATGGTGAGGGTGTCGGTGGACTCCAGATTGTAGAAATCCGGGTGACTGAAGTAGGGAGAATCGGCATGGTCGCCGTCCCGCTCCACCGAGTCCGCCCCGTCCTCCGGCGACAGGTCTACCGCGTAGGGGATTTTCATTTCATCGGTAAAATTGCCCGCGGTCTGGGCCGCGGTGGGTTTGGCATCCTCAAGGGATGGGGTGACCGCCCCGGAAGTCTGGGATGGTTCCGCGGTCGTACAGCCTGCGAACAAGTTCAGCAGCATCGCGGTGCCCAGAGCCAGAGTGACCTTTTTCTTCATTTCTCGATCTCCTTCTGCGGGTCGTTACCCGCTCCGATTTTGCCGCCCTTTTTGGCGCGACGGCTGCTATTATAGCAATTGGAAGCGGATGGAACAACCATCAGATACCACAAAAGATCGAGATATTTTTTGTGCGAACTGTCAGAATTGCCCACCGGCCAATTCAGTTCTTATTCAGCGCCTGGTCAAAGTGGCTGTCAATCTGCTGGGTAAATTCCAGCGCGGAATTGTAGCCCATCTTTTTATGGCGGTTGTTCATGGCGGCCACTTCGATAATCACAGCCAGATTCCGTCCGGGCTTCACTGGCACCGTGGTCACCGGCACATCCACCTCCAGCACCTTCATGAAGTTCTCTTCCACACCCAGGCGGTCATACACCGCGTCCTCCCGCCAGGGCTCCAGATTGATAATCATGTCAATGTTGGACTCCTCTTTGACCGCGCTCATACCAAAGAGACGGCGCACATCCACCACGCCAATGCCCCGCAGCTCCATATAGTGGCGAATCAGCTCCGGCGCGGTGCCCACCAGGTCGCGGTTGTTGAGGCGGCGGATCTCCACCGCGTCGTCCGCAATCAGGCGGTGGCCGCGCTTGACCAGCTCAATGGCGGTCTCGCTCTTGCCGACACCGGAGTCTCCCATCAGAAGTACCCCCTCGCCGTAGACCTCCACCAGCACACCGTGGCGGGTAATGCGGGGGGCCAGGTGGTTGTGCAGCGAAGTTACAATGGCGCTGATAAATTCCGTGGTGGGGATATTGCAGCGCAGCACGGTGCGGTCATAGCGCTCTGCCAGCTCCATGCACTCGGGGAAAGGCTCCATGCCCCGGGCAATGATCAGTGCGGGGATGTCGTGCTCAAAGAGCATCTGAAAGCGCTCCCGCCGCTCCTGGCTGCTGAGGCCGCTGAGGTAAGTGACCTCCACCAGGCCGAGCACCTGGAGGCGTTCCGGGTCAAAATAGTCAAAAAAACCGGTGAGCTGCAGGCCGGGGCGGTTGACATCCTCGGTGGCAATGGCCCGATCCTGATATCCGGTTGCCCCGCGCAGAACCTCCAGACCAAACTCATCAATGAGCTTGCTCAATTTGACGCTGTAATTGGTAGACATGGGCGGCTCCCTCCCTCAAATGGTGGTTTGTTCTAGTATACCATCCACTGCCGGACTTTGGCAACGGTCGAGAAAAAAACAGATTTTTTGAAAATAACACTTGCAATTTCTCAAAGATTCTGCTATTCTAATAGCCGGTGCTTTTACAAGCGTGATATTGACAAGCGAGGAGGTTCAAGCGAATGGCCAAATGCGAGTTTTGCGACAAGGGCGTCGTGTTCGGTATCAAGGTTTCCCACTCTCACCGCCGTACCAACCGCCCCTGGAAGCCCAATGTGAAGCGTGTCAAGGCGATTGTCAACGGTACGCCCAAGCACGTCTATGTGTGCACCAGATGCCTCCGTTCGGGTAAGGTCACCCGCGCTGTGTAATCAATTACCACAGGAAGAAACACCCATGCCAAAGGCGTGGGTGTTTTTTTATGGATTTTCTAGGATTTGTATGCGTGATCGATGTATACGGTCTCTGCCAGTGAAAAATCTTGGAGGTCCAAAGAGTTGTGCCTTAGCATCTCTTGAATATGCTCTGGCAGCATCTCATAGTTCAACGGTTTTTGAGGGACAGCATGTTTGGTATAATAGGTCTGGTACACCGCAGCGCCACATCCTGTACCATCATCTGCATCAAAATAATAGAGCCCGCGCTCGGAAAAATTTCTTGCCGCTTGCTCCGTAGCGTCGATGGCCGGAATCCGTAAGACGCTGCTGGTCATGATCGGCGCTTTTTCAAAATATCGAATGAGCGTCTCCGCTCTTTCTGCATCTTCGCAAACAAACTCCGGCAAATTTCCACTTCCGCCGCTGCAAAACACAGCCACATGTCCTTGCCGGTCAACACCGTACCATTCCATATCCGTCCATTCACATTCATCTGCGCTTATTCTGGACATCTTTTCTCCCCTCTCACCTACCAATTCCAATTCGTTGCTCTGTTTTTGAGGCGCGCTGCTGTGTGCAGCGCGCCTCTTATTTCGTCTTATTCGGTGGTATAGTTGTCAAAATAGCCCTGGATGTAGACAATGGGGGTGCCCTTATCCCCCGAGCCGGAGGTCAAATCGCAGAGAGAACCGATGAGGTCGGTCAGCCGCCGGGGAGTGGTGCCCTCGGACACCATCTGTCCCAGCAGATTGCCGTCCTTCTTCTCAATCTCCGCCTTGATAGCGTCCCTCAACGCCTCACCGGACAGGTGGGCAAAGTCGTTGTCCGCCAGATACTTCAGCTTCAGCTCGTTGGGGGTGCCCTCCAGACCGGCAGTGTAGGCCGGAGAGACCACCGGGTCGGCCAGCTCCCAGATCTTCCCCACCGGGTCCTTAAAGGCGCCATCGCCGTAGACCATGACCTCCACATGCTTGCCCGTCTTTTCCAGAATAATCTGCTGAATGGACTCCACCAGGCCCTGGCAGTCCCGGGGGAAGAGCTTTACGGTATCGTCGGTGGATTTATTGGAGCCCAGCAGGCCATACTGCTCATTGTACCCACTGCCATTCACCGGGGCGTTGAGAATCTCATCCATGCCGAAGATGCGCTCTCCGCCAGCAGCTTTCAGAAGCCGCTTGGTACGCTTGCGGGTGTGGATGTCACAGGCCAGAACATCCTTGGTATAGGCCAGCACCGCCCGGGGATCGTTGGCGAAAATCACCTCCGCCTGGGCGCCGCACTCCTCAATCAGCTGGGTATAGAAGGCGATATAGTCCATTCCGGTGAAGGGGTGCTTGGGATAGCCAAACAGCGCGCGGAAGCGCTCCAGGGTGAGCACATCCCGGTAGGGGTCCACTCCATGCTCTTCCATCACATCCGGGTCAATGAGGTGATTGCCCACCTCATCCGAGGGATAGCTCAGTTGGAGGACCACCTTCTTGGCCCCTTTGGCAATGCCCCGCAGGCAGACGGAAAAGCGGTTGCGGCTGAGGATGGGGAACACAACGCCCACCGTCTCCCCGCCCAGCTTGGCCTTCACATCGGCGACAATGTCGTCTACCGAGGCGTAGTTACCCTGTGCTCTGGCCACAATGGCCTCCGTCATGGCAATAATGTCCCGGTCACGGACGGAAAATCCGTCGTCCGCTGCGGCGGCCAGCACAGACTCCGGTACGATTTTGGCCAGGTCATCGCCGCTGCGGATAATTGGGGCCCGGATGCCCCGGGAAACGGTACCGACCATACGGCTCATTGTACAACACTCCTAAATCTGTTTGAAATATGAGTTTACTGCGGGTTTCCACAGCACATTGATTATACAATAGACAGAGCCGCTTGTAAAATAAAACTTTCCGGTTTACCCCTTCTTTTCCCGCTCCTTTTGGGCATCAATGGCGCGGTGGAGGGCCTCCAGCGCGTCGGAGAGCCCGCCGATGTGGTCAATGAGGCCGATGGACACCGCCTCTTCCCCATAGATAACGCTGCCCACATCGGCGGCCAGCTCTCCAGTCTGGAGCATGAGCCGGGTAAAGGTCTCCCCTGACACCCGGCTGTTGCGGGTGACAAACTGCAAAATCCGCTCCTGAATGCGGGAAAAATAGTGAAAGGTCTGGGAAACCCCAATAATCGTGCCGTTAAGGCGCACCGGGTGGATGGTCATGGCCGCGGACGGGGCGATAAAGGACTCTTTGGCTGACACCGCCAGCGGCACGCCAATGGAGTGTCCGCCCCCCAGAACCAGAGAGACGGTGGGCTTTTTCATGCCGGAGATCAGCTCCGCAATGGCCAGCCCCGCCTCAATGTCCCCACCTACGGTGTTGAGGAGCACCAGCAGCCCGTCCACATCGTCGCTCTCCTCCACCGCTGCCAGCAGGGGCAGCACATGCTCATATTTGGTGGTCTTGGTGGTGGCGTCCAGAACCTGGTGCCCCTCAATCTGCCCGATAATGGTCAAAGTGTGGATGGTCCCCCGCTCGGTGCGGATGACGGTAGAGCCCATATCCTCAATGGTCTGCTGCCGCTCGTCATTTTGATTTTGGTTCTGCTTCTCCGGTTCCATGGCGCTTCCTCCCTCATCTTTTGAGGGTAGGTTGCCCCAATTTCGCCGCTCTATTCGGGCAGAGTCTTTCGCCCACGCCTGGTCCCCCAGATGCAGGAGAGTCCCCAGTATCCGGCATTAAGGCAAAAAATACGGAGCCTCTTTTTGTACAAGAGGCTCCGTATCCCATAGGCACATCAGTTGCCGTTATTGCCGTACTGGTTGAAGAAGCGATCGTGGATGGCCTGGACCGCCCGGTCGGCGTCCTTTTTATCCACCAGAACCGAAATCTTAATCTCCGAGGTGGAGATCATGTTGATGTTGATCCCCGCGCCGTAGAGCGCCTCAAACATCTGGGAGGCTACGCCGGCGTTGTTGACCATGCCCGCGCCCACAATGGACACCTTGGCCACCGTGTCCACCACATCAATGTGGTCAAACCGGAAGATATCCTTTCGCTCCTCCAGAAGCTCCTTGGCCCGGTCCATATCCTCGTGCTTGACGGTGAAGCTGATGTCCTTGGTGCCGTGGCGGCCGATGGACTGGAGAATGATGTCCACGTTGATCTTCTCCTTGCCCAGCGCGGAGAACACCTTAAAGGCGATGCCCGGCTCGTCGGGCAGGCCGATAACGGCCACACGGGCGATGTCGCTGTCCTTGGCTACGCCGCTGATGTATACCTTTTCCATGTTCTTTGTAACCTCCTTGACTTTGGTGCCGGGCTGTCCGGTAAAGCTGGAGAGCACCTCCAGATTGACGCTGTACCGCTTGGCCATTTCCACCGAGCGGTTGTGCAGAACCTGCGCGCCCAGACTGGCCAGCTCCAGCATCTCGTCGTACGTAATTTCATCCAGCTTCTTGGCCCCGGTCACATGGCGGGGATCGGCAGTGTACACACCGTCTACATCGGTGTAAATCTGGCACAGGTCCGCCTGGAGCGCGGCGGCCAGTGCCACAGCGGAGGTATCGGATCCGCCCCGGCCCAGGGTGGTGATGTCATCATACTTGTTGATGCCCTGGAAGCCGGTGACAATCACAATGCTCCGCTTATCCAGTTCCGCCAGAATTCGCTCGGGCAGAATCCGCTTGACGCGGGCATTGGAGTAGGTGGAGTTGGTGCGAATCCCCGCCTGCCAGCCGGTGAGAGAGACCACCGGATAGCCCATGGCCTCAATGGCCATGGCACACAGGGAGCAGGAAATCTGCTCGCCGGTGGAGAGCAGCATATCCATCTCCCGCTTGGAGGCTTTGGGGTTAATCTCGGCGGCCTTGGCAATCAGGTCGTCCGTGGTATCCCCCTGCGCGGAGAGAACCGCCACCACATTGTGCCCCCGGCGGTAGGTCTCGGTAATAATACGGGCTACGTTGCGGATCTTATCGGCATTGGCCACCGAAGACCCGCCAAATTTCTGTACAATCAGTCCCATAGAGCGATGTACCCCCTCAAGTTCAAGAGTAGCGGAGCGGCGGGGGTCCCCACCGCTCCGTCCTGTTATCCTATGTCGCCGCGTCCGGCGCCGTCCTCACAGCACCCGCAGCAGCGAGGCGCTCTCCCCCAGGGGGGCCAGCTTGTCCCGCAGCGCCTTCTCGGTCATGGGCTCTGTCAGGAAGGCAGTCTCCCCCTCCGGCGCGCCGGGCCGGGCCAGCATGGTCACCTCGCCAAAGGCGGAACGGACCGCGTCCACACCCGCCTGCATGCGCACATACCAGGCGCTCTCCAGTGCGTCCGGCCCCACCACCAGGTCGGGGCTGCCCGCGCCCCAGTGGAGGTACTTGCGGCCCCGGCGGTGCTTGGCGGCGTCCACCACATCGGCCACCACCGCGGAGGCGGTGGGCAGCTTCCCGGCGCCCCGGCCATAGAACATCACATCGCCCACCGCGTTGCCCTTGACGGTAATGGCGTTGAACACATCCTCCACACCGGCCAGGGGATTTTCCCCGTCCACCAGATGGGGCGCCACATAGACGCACAGCTTCCCGTCTTTCTGGCGGATGCACCGGCCCAGGAGCTTAATCTTATGGCCGCAGGACTCCACATAGGCCACATCGGCCAGCGTCACCTTGGTGATGCCCTCGGTGGGCACCTGGTCGGGGTAGACATGCTGTCCAAAGGCCAGGGAGGACAAAATGCAGATCTTCCGGCAGGCATCATGGCCCTCAATGTCGGCGGTGGGGTCCTGCTCGGCATAGCCGTTTTGCTGGGCCTCCTTCAGCGCCGCCTCGAAGGAAAGGCCGGATCGGATCATCCGGGTGAGAATATAGTTGGTAGTGCCGTTGAGAATGCCCACAATCTCCTCAATCTCATTGGCGGCCAGGCACTGGTTCAGGGGGCGGATGATGGGGATGCCGCCGCCCACGCTGGCCTCAAAGAGGTAGCTGACGCCGTGTTCCTCCGCCAGACGCAGGAGGTCATAGCCGTGGGTGGCCACCAGCTCCTTATTGGAAGTAACCACACTCTTGCCCGCCTTGAGGGAGCGCTCGGTAAACTCCTTGGCGGCGCGGACACCGCCGATGGTCTCCACCACAATGTCCACATCCGGGTCGTTCTCAATCACCGAAAAGTCGTGGACAAACTTGTCCGCAAAGGGGCTGTCCGGGAAGTCCCGCACATCCAGAATATATTTCAGGCGGATGCTCTCCTCCGCCTTGCGGTCGATCTGGCCGGCATTGCCGGTGAGGACCTCGGCCACGCCGGAGCCCACTACGCCAAAGCCCATGATTGCCACATTGATCATATCGTCTCCTCCTTCTCTTCTCCGGGCCCCAATCAGCCCGCCAAAATCTCACACCGGACCACACCGGGCACTTCCAGCGCCCGCCCCAGCAAGTCCTCCAGCGAGAGCTGGAGGCTGGAGGTCTCCGCCCCAATGGTGACGGCGGCACAGCCGTTGACGGGAATTCCCTGATTGATGGTCAGAATATTCCCCCCGCTCTGGGCAAAGATATTGAGGACCGCCGAGAGTACCCCCGGCTCATCTTTGAGCAAAATCTGGAAGGTGACAATGCGCCCGTGGAGCATGTCGTTAAATGGCCGGACCGCCTCCTTATATTTATAGAAAGCACTGCGGCTGATACCCACCTTGCGGGTGGCCATGTTTACCGTATCCGCCTCTCCTGTCTCCAACATCCGTTTGGCCTCTGCCACCTTGAGAAAGACCTCCGGCAGCGCGGCGGCGTCAACAATAAAATAGTTAGGCGTTCTGGGCATGTGGGTCCCCCTTCCTTGGTGTCCCTGTACCAAAGTCATTTGTAATAGTGTGGCTTACATTTTAGCACAAGAAAGCGGCAGATGCAACTAGAAAGCGCCCCATACTCCGCACAAGAAAATGGGTCAAAATACACGCTTTTTTGTCACTTTATACAGAACGCTGGAAAAGGAGGCCCTTTTGAACCTGTCTCATCGGCTCTTG
>DXDX01000138.1 GCA_019115265.1 Candidatus Flavonifractor merdigallinarum
GCGGGGACCCGATTTCTTTTCGCGGAAAAGAAACCGGGGAAAGAAAAGGCGGAGAGGGGAACTTCTCGTTCCCCTCTCCACTCCCCTCCAAAAGGGCGGCCTTTTTAGGGGGCCGCCCCATTTGTGGGTGCTGACTTATGGCTTGTTCTGTGGTATCCAATCTGCCGCAAACGAGGCTGTCTGTCTTGCTGAGCAGTACAACGCTTTCCTCATAGGCGGGAAGCCTCCGCACAAATGGCACCGTATCGGCGCAATTCCTCCACAGTAGAAATTACGCCCGGTTGCGCATTGGGGGGAGTGCAGAGGGGGCAGCGCGCCCTCTGCGCTTTCTTTCCCATCGCTTTCTTTGGCAAAGAAAGCGGTGCTCCCGCTGAGTAAGCGGCCCGTCCGGCGAGGACACCCCCGGCGGTCAGCGAATCATAAACTGATAAAGAATGGCGATGGCTTCCACCCGGGTGGCAGGGCGATCGGGGGCAAAGCGCCCGGCGCTGTCCCCGGCCACAAGTCCCAGTCCCTGCGCCAGCGCGGCATAGCCCAGCTGCCCGGCGGGGATGGTGTTGGCATCGGTGTAGTCACAGCGGTAGATGCCCTCCAAACGGGCGATGTTCCCATATCCGGCGCTGTCCAGCAGCAGCTGGACCAGCTCCAGACGGGTGACTTGGGCCGCGTCCTGTCGCTGTTCCGGGGTGAGGATGCCATAGCGGTAGGCGTAGGCGTACAAATCGTCGGCGTCGTCCTCGTCAGGGGAGTATGAGTAGCCGTGGGTGCTGGCCAGCAGGGCCACCAAATCCAGCTGGGTGAGGGTGTCATTGGGCCGCAGGCTGCCGCCTTGCCAGCCCACACCGTATTCCGCCAGAGTAAGAGCCTGATTTTTGCCCCAGAAGCCCTCCAAATCATCATAGGTCAGAGTGTTGTACCGCAGCTCCCGGACCAGAACCGCGCCGGTCTTGGCGTCCACACCCCGGATAGAGGATTCACTCTCCAGGGTATAGCCCAGACGGAGGGCGTAAGAGTAGGAGTAACCGTAGGAGAGAAGGGGCGCCGCCTCCGGTGCGTTGGGGTCCAGGGCGACAGGCACCGCCTGATAGCCCAGGGTCACGGTGTAGGCGGAAAAGTAGGCGTCCATAGCCGCCTCGGGGGTAATGAGGTTGTCGGCGCTGTCAAAGGTGACGGTTTCATCAAATGTGTGGGAGAGATAGGCGATGGTGCCGTCTGCGGGGTCAATTTCCACCTGAATGTCGTGTTCTGGGAAGAAATAGCCGTTGACTTGCTGGGCGTACTGGAAGGAGTAGAAGCTGCCGTCCACCGCGTCGGCGGAGTGGTAGAGGGCAGACTGCTCCATCTGAGCGTTCCACAGAGTATTTACATAGGCTTCTGCCGTAGACTGTGCCTCTTCCAGAGTGAGGGTGGGGGCTGCATTTTCATCCCGGGGGCGGGAAGAGGAGACGGTTTCCACCGCGCCGGTCCAGGCGTCCACCGTCACACGGCGGCGCCAGAAACCCTCCTCCAATGGGCGAGTGTAGGTGAGGGTGGCCAGCACCTGCTCCTCCTCATCCTCGGTGGCGTAGGCAAAGGCGGAGAGGTTGGTACCCTCCAGGCCCAGGGCGGTCTGAGCGCGGACGGACTGATCCAGCGCCTCTTTACTCTGGACGCCCTCCAGCTTGGCAATGCCCTCCTGCTCCGCCTGGGAGAGGCCGCCGTTTTCCGGGCTGGCAGTGGCATTATCTTCTGCGGTGCTGCCGGCCCCCTTGTCCAACTCCTGATAAAGGGCGCTCAAGTTTACCAGTTCCCCACTGGCAGCGTCCACATAGTATTCCCCATCCAATTCCGGCAGGTAGCAGAGCACAGCGGTTTTCTCCTCCCCGTCCCGGACATACTCCAGACGCAGCTGGAGGGTGGTGCGCAGGGTGCTGCCCGCGTCTGCGGGGCTGATTTGGGCGGTGGGGGAGGGGACGCCCTCCTCATAAGGGCGATCCAAATCGCTGCGGGAGAAGGAGAGGATGGAGGCGTCTGCGGTGGACACATCCAGCGAGAAGGTAAAGGGGGAGGGGAGATTGTGGAGCAGGATGGTGCCGGAGAAGAAGTAGGAGCGGTCCCCCGGCCGGGCGGAGCCTTGGTTCCAAGTGACGCTCTCCCCACTGGTGAGCACCTTGTCCAGAAAGGCCTGCGCGGCCTCCTGGGCCTGAGCGCGGCTCACCGCGGGCAGGGAGGGCACCGAGCTGTCACTGGAGGAAAAGTCCTCTCCGTAGCGGTAGAACTGGTAGATCTTCCCGTCCTCACCGGCCACCACCTCCAGGCCCTGTTCGCCGCCGCTCCAGTGCAGGGACCAGAACGGACGGATGGACTCCTGGAGATCGCCGGAGAAGGTGTCGTACTCGTCGCCAATATCCAGCGTCTCCTTGACCTTCAGGGTGACTTGGGTGAGGCGGTCCTCCGCACCGGCGGCGGAGACCGGCAGGGTCAGCGTGGCCAGCAGAGCCAGCGCAAGCAGCAGATGGAGCAGACGTTTCATACACAATTCCTCCTTTTGGGGCAGTTCCCCTCTGATTGTAGGTTTAGACGAAAAATCTGGGAAATTGTTCCCTTGAAATTGGCATTTTTTCTCCGCCGCCTCCATCCGACGGTTCTCCCCTCTGGACGGACAGGGGCGGTTTGGGGTACAATGGGGGCAACCGCAACGCAAAGGAGAATTCCATGGACAAGATGATTTCCATTCTGGCCCAGGAGCTGGGGCAGAGCGAGGCCCATGTGGCCAATGTGGTGCAGCTCATGGACGAGGGCAACACCATCCCCTTTATCGCCCGCTACCGCAAGGAGCTCCACGGGGCCATGGACGACACCACCCTGCGCACCCTGGCCGACCGGCTGGAGTACCTGCGCAATCTGGACAAGCGCCGCCAGGAGGTCAAGCACTCCATTGAAAACCAGGGAAAGCTGACGGAAGAGCTGTCCGCCGCCATTGACGCCGCCGCCACGCTGGCGGAGGTGGAGGACTTGTACCTCCCCTACAAGCCCAAGCGCCGTACCCGGGCTACCATGGCTCGGGAAAAGGGCCTGGAGCCGCTGGCCGAGCTGCTGTTCGCCGTTGGGACGGACTGCCCCCCGCCGGAAGAGACCGCACTGGACTACATCGACCCGGAAAAAGGGGTGTCCACTGTGGAAGAGGCCCTCCAGGGGGCCAGCGACATCCTCGCGGAGGCCATCTCGGACGATGCCGGGGTGCGCAAGCGCCTGCGCTCCCTCTTTTGGTCCCAGGGGGTGCTGGTCTCCCGCAAGGCCAAGGAGGACACCCCCGACAGCGTCTACCGCCTCTACTACGACTTCCGTACCCCGGTCAACCGGGCCCTGGGGCACCAGGTGCTGGCCATCAACCGGGGCGAGCGGGAGGGCTTTTTGAAAGCGGCGGTGGAGCTGGACAGCGAGCGGGCCAAGGTGGCGGTCCGCCAGATGGTGGTGCCCGGCCGGGCGGCGATGGCCTTTGTCCGTGCCGCCGCGGATGACGCCTATGAGCGGCTCATTGCCCCCAGCATGGAGCGGGAGACCCGCAATCTCCTCACCGAGCAGGCGGATGAGGGGGCCATCAAAATGTTTGGCCTCAATCTGAAACCTCTCCTGATGCAGCCGCCAGTGAAGGGCTTTGTCACCATGGGCCTGGACCCCGGATACCGCAATGGCTGCAAGGTGGCGGTGGTGGACGGCACCGGCAAGGTGCTGGATACGGCGGTGGTCTACCCCACCTTCAGCGAAAAGAAGAAGCGGGAGGCCATGGACACTCTGAAAGCCCTCATTGAGGCCCACGGTGTGGCCCGGATTGCCATTGGCAACGGCACCGCCAGCCGGGAGACCGAGCAGATGACCGCCCAGCTCCTCAAGGAGCTCCCTGCCGGGAGTGTCAGCTACATGGTAGTCAGTGAGGCGGGGGCCAGTGTGTACTCCGCCTCCAAGCTGGCGGCGGAGGAGTTTCCCGACTACGATGTGAATCTGCGCTCGGCGGTGTCCATCGCCCGCCGTCTCCAGGACCCGCTGGCCGAGCTGGTGAAAATTGACCCCAAGGCCATCGGTGTGGGCCAGTACCAGCACGACATGCCCCAGGCCCGCCTGGATGAGACGCTGAAAGGGGTGGTGGAGGACTGCGTGAACGCGGTGGGGGTGGATGTGAACACCGCCTCCGCGCCCCTTCTGACCCAGGTGGCGGGGCTCAACAACACCACTGCCAAGAATATTGTAAAATACCGGGAGGAGAACGGCCCCTTTACCGCCCGCAAGCAGATTTTGAAGGTGCCCAAACTGGGCCCCAAGGCTTTTGAGCAGTGCGCCGGATTTTTGCGGGTGCCGGAGAGTGAGAGCGTGCTGGACCACACCGGCGTCCACCCGGAGAGCTACGCCGCCGCTGAACAACTGCTGAAGCTGTGCGGCTGCACCCTGAGTGATGTGGCGGCGGGCAATCTGTCCCAGCTCCCCGAGCGTCTCGCCGAATACGGGGAGGAGAAGGCCGCAGAGGCGTGCGGGGTGGGACTTCCCACTCTCCGGGACGTGGTGAAGGAGCTCTTGAAGCCGGGACGTGACCCCCGGGACGAGCTGCCGCCCCCCATGCTTCGCACCGATGTCATGGAGATGAAGGATCTCAAGCCCGGCATGGAGCTCACCGGCACGGTGCGCAACGTCATTGACTTTGGAGCCTTTGTGGACATTGGCGTCCACCAGGACGGCCTGGTCCACATCTCCCAGCTGAACACCCCCCGCCGGGTAAAGCACCCCTCGGAGGTCCTGTCCGTGGGGGATGTGGTGACGGTGTGGGTGCTGGAGGTGGATGTGCCGAAAAAGCGCATTTCCCTCACCATGCGCCCGCCCAAGGGGTAAATTCCTCGGCGCAACCTGGAGTTGCCTGATATTCTGCACAAAGAAACGCCGGGTTGGTGGCCAGTTTGCCCAAATCCGGTAGAATAGGGGCAGAGCAAAGGAGGAATACACATGTCGATTTTTTCCGAAAATCTGCCCCAGCTCCGCCGCCGGGCCGGGTACACCCAAGAGGGGCTGGCAGAGGCCCTGGGGGTGTCCCGTCAGGCGGTGGGGAAGTGGGAGTCCGGCCAGTCTCTGCCGGAGGCCGCCACTCTGCTGGAGCTGGCGGAGCTGCTGGGCTGCTCTCTGGACCAGCTGATGCGCATTCCCTGCGCTGGGGAGGGCCCAGTTCCACCCCAGGCGGACCGCCGGGCGCTGTGGGAGGTCTATGACCGGCACATGAACCAATTTGCCCTCTTGATTTCCTCCGGTGTGGCGCTGGTGCTGCTGGGCATTGGGCTTTTGCTGGCCCTGCTGGCCATCACAGAGCTGGGGATACTCTCTGTGGTGCCCTTGCTGCTGTGTGTCGCGGCGGCGGTGTTCTGCTTTATCTGGGGCGGGGTGAACAAAGAACACTTCCGGCAGACCCACCCTACCATCCCCAACGACTTTGTGCAGGAGGAGCGGGTCCGCTTTCAGCGGGGCTTTGGGATTGGGTTGGCGCTGGCCATTGCCGCTACCGTGGCTGATGTGGCTTTGCTGGTGGGGATGCTGGCCGTGTTTCGCGGCCACCGGGAGATGGCGCTCTTGTCCATCAGCCTTTTTTTCTGCATCTTGGCCGGGGCCGTAGGGACTATTGTGCTGCTGGGCATCCTGATGGGGAAATACGATTTGGAATCTTGGCATCAAGAGGCGGTTCGGGAGGAATCCGATACCCAAAGTCTGGATGAGCTCATCGACGCGAGCGTGGAGCGGGAGATGCGCCGCTCGATGGAGAGCGAGGGGCGGGACTGGAGCGGGGTCATTATGCTCACCGCCACCGGAATCTATCTGGTGTGTGGGTTCTTCTTCGACCTCTGGCACCCCACCTGGGCCATTTTCATTCTGGGGGGCATTCTGTGCGGCATTGTGGACTCCCTGCAAAAAAAGAAGTAGTGGAATTTCTGATTTCAAATCGTATAATAGAGACGGAAAATTGCAGATACTCCCATTTATTTTCGGTTGGAAGAAAAAACACTTGACTGTAAACCCGGTTTACCCTCTACAATGGAGACAAAGGAGGGGATACCATGACCGTCAAGGAGCTGGAGGAACGTCTGGACTTGCCCCGGGCCAGTATTCGCTATTATGAGCAGGAGGGCCTTCTGCACCCCGAGCGGGGGGCCAACAACTACCGGGACTACACCGAGGAGGACGTGCGCACCCTGGAGAAGGTGAAGCTCCTGCGGCAGCTCCACCTGGAGGTGGACACCATCCGCCGCATTCAGGAGGGGGAGCTGACCCTGGCGGCGGCGCTGGAGCGGCAGCTGGGGGCGCTGGAGGCGGACCAGACCGCCCTGGAGCGCTCCCGCCGGGTATGTCAGGCCCTGTGGGCGGAGCAGGAGAGCTATGCCGCTCTGGACCCCCGGCCTTGGCTCCAGGAGCTGGAGCGGGACACCCCTCTGCCTGCCCCTCATTTTCCCCAGCCCCGGGAAACGCAGAAGCCCCCGTCGGTGGCCCCTAACCCCTTCCGGCGCTATGCCGCCCGGTATCTGGATCTGGCGCTGTGCGCTCTGCCCTGGGTGGTCCTCTCCGCAGCGCTGCATATCCGGCTGCCAGACAACCTGTTTGTCACCTGGTTGCAGAGCTATCCATCCTTCCTGCTCCTCCTTGTGCTGGAGCCGGTGCTCCTCCACACCTGGGGCTACACTCCAGGCAAGTGGCTGTTGGGCCTGAAGGTCCGGGACCGGAACGGAGAGAAGCTGACCCTCCGTCGGGCACAACAGCGGGTGTGGCAGCTCTTCGGCAAGGGCGAGGGTTACAACATCCCCATTTACAACTTCATTCGACAGTGGAAAAGCTACCGCATCTGCCGGGACGGGGAGCCATTGCCCTGGGACAGCGACAACGCATTGCCGGTGGAGGATGACCTCTCCTATGTGGCGGAGGAGCTGAAAGTCCGGCAGTTCGTCGGCTGGGTGGCGGCGATGGTGGTGGTGCTGGTCCTGACGGTGCAGGTTGGACTTTGCGCGCTGCTGCCCCCCTGCCGGGGCGAGCTGACGGTGGCAGAGCTGGCCCGCAATTACAATTACTACGCGCAGCTTCTGGACCAGGACGTCCCCGCCTTGGATGAGAAGGGCGGGGCCGATCCCACCTGGAGCAGCCTTCTGGACAGCGCTCTGGGCTGGTATCAGCCCAACCTGACCTTGGATACCGACGAGGCGGGGAAGGTCACCGGTTTCACCGTCACTTGGGTGAGCCGGCCGGACGCGGAGCTCTACGGCGTTCCGGACCAGGCTATGGTCAACGTCTTGGCGGCATCCCTGCTGGGGGCACGGGAGGGCTGGTGGGTCCGGGGCTTTATGGATGATATTCTGGACTTCTCCGACCGGCTTTCCGCCCTGCCCATGGAGGGGAGCATCTACACCGAGAACCTCAACCTGGATCGGAAGCTGGACGTGCGGACGGGAACACTGACCGATGGAAGCATCAACCACGATTTTTATGAGCCGGTAGGGGAGGAGGACGTCCACGCCCTTCTGACCCTGACGGCTTGGATTCCAGAATAAGGAGACAAAATGGACATTCTGACCTTTGACCAAGTGGGTGATCTGCTGGATGAGCTGGCCGAAAAATTCCCGCCGGAGTTTTACAAGGACTTGAACGGCGGCATCTCCCTGCTGCCGGACACGATTTCCGACCCGGCCTATCCGGGCAAGGACCTCCTCATTTTGGGCGAGTACTGCAACGACCAGATGGGGCGGTATATCAACCTGTATTATGGCTCCTTTGCAGAGCTGGCCCAGCGGGAGAATTGGACGGAAACTGACTGGGAAGAGGAGCTCTATGACACACTGGCCCATGAGTTTACCCACCATGTGGAAGGGCTGGCGGGAGAGCGGGGACTGGAGCTCAAAGATGAGGCCTATCTGGAGCAGTTCCGGCGGGAAACCGGTGAGAGCTGATACAAAAAGAAGTGGCGCCGCGTCAGCAGCGCCACTTCTAATTTAGGCTGGATGTATGGAAGAGGGAAATCTATTCGTCCTCGTCTTCTGTAAAGAGATCCGGGATACCGCGCCAGGACAGCTCCGGCATGTGCTCTGCTTTTTCAAAAAAGAGATAGATGGTCTGATCCTCTCCCCAGTACCCCGATTCCGGCATACGGGTGCAGACCGTGATCTCATAGAAGCCATCTTCCAGAGGGATGATCTGCTCTTGCGGGAAATTTGCATCCCACTTCATGAGCCAGTACACATCGCAGACTTGTATGGAGCCGCCCTGGACCTCCAAGCCCAACCGAACTGATACCGGGTACTGCTCCAATATCTCGGCAGATGGTGCACCGCTCAAAAAGTGCAGATCGAAGTCGCCGCCGCTTCCGGTGCAGAATGCGGTGATGTCGCCCTGGTTGAGGTGTGCCGCAATTTGCTTTGGGTTGTCAAATTCCGCCGTAAAAAAGTCGCTTCCCGGTGTGACATACTCCATTTTCTTGGCGGAAAACAGCGCAATCCCCAGACCATCCAGGACGAGATGCAAGTCGTAATTCATGATCAATTCCTCCTTATTGTATGGCATAGCCCCTGGAAAGGGGCGCTTATCACAACAACGCGATCCGACAAGGAGAGTTTGTAAAAATGGGAAAAAGAAAATCAAACTTCAATGGACCCGCTCAGAAAGAGGCCCTTCGCGGCCAACAAGCACTTGAGGAACTGTGGAGGCAGACTGGAAAACCAGTCTGCAAGCTGTCCCTGTCGAACCAGCCCACAACCCTATTCGACAGCCGCATGGGTGGAGTGCCCTACTGTCCGCATGACGGCGCATTGCCAATGGGCAAGAATGGGGAGCCGCTGCGACTGATTGCCCAAATCAATTTCGCTCAAATGCCCCCTATGTATCCGTTTCCAGACAGCGGTATGCTGCAACTCTTTCTGCCGGACCATGACCCGCTGCGTGGGTACCGGGGAATGGAGTGCTGGGCGGAGCAGCAGAATTGGAAAGTGATCTACTATCCCCACCTGGATTCCACGGTCACCGAGGAGGAAGTGGCTGCAAAACTAACGATTGGACCTGTAAAGGTTGCGAAAGAAGGGGAAGTATCGCTTCATAGTAACATCCTCCTGAATGATATCGTCTATAAACTGCATTTTGGCGGGGCCAAGCAAGAGGGAACCCTTGGAACAGAGGGGATAACACTCAGCGATTACCGCTTCCAGACCCAATTTCAGGCCGTCTATCAGAAGCTGTTTCCCGGTGAAGGGCCCATTGAGTTTTGTCCGAAGCGGCCAGAGGTTCGGCCTAAGCCCATGGATTGGATATGGGCGGATGAGATATGGAAAAAACTGCGTCGCAAGGCATACGCGAAATACCCCAAACTGGGCGGATTTCCGACGTTTACCAAGTCCGATCCCCGCACTGTTTTGCCAGAGGTCACAGAGGACCAATGCCCTTGGGATACTATTTTGCTGCAAGTGGATTCCTTATTTCTGGATGTCAACAACCCTCTATGTGGATATTCTCCTCTTACCTTTGGCCCAGATGGCATCGCCACCTTCTTCATCCGGGAGGAGGATTTGCTCCGCCAGGATTTTTCCAGAGTGGGCTACTATTGGACGGACGATTCGGACCATGAGTCCTTCCAGGATTACTACGGTCCAGACTATCAGCCGTCCGAACGGCATAAGCTGTTTCCCTGAGTCTGGTGTTGTTCGAAAGAGGTTTCCTGCAACTGGTCATCATAATTTTCCCGGTAGTGCTCAAATGCTACAAAAGGATGGGGTTCTTGTCCAAAAAGGGATAGGAACGTTTCGGACAACACTTCCGCAAAGACGCGAATGGCGCGCTCGTATTTCATCTGACGGTTTACATATAAGATGCTTCCATACAGGATTTCACTCAAATCTACCAGCAGATCGCTGTCTGGATGCACAAAATAGGAGGCGTTGTTCAAAATTTGAAGGGAAAAGAAGATGTCGTCAAATTTTGACTGGATTTCTTCCAAATGGCGGAAACCAAATCGTAACGCATAGCAGTAACCATGGGAGAAGTGTTCCGTCCGCCCGGCGTGCATGGCGAGATTTTGTCGTGCCTCTTCGGCTGTCATGGTATCACCTGAATTCCGATAAGCTCCCTGATGGGATGATTGTTCCACATCAGGGGGCGTTTTTCCGGCTGAGTGCTCCATTTCCTCAGGCCGCGTCCTCCCACAGCGCGTGGTAGGCCGCGTAGTCGGCGGCCCAAGCCTCGTCACCAGACTGGGCCATCAGATTGGGCCAACGTCGGCAGAGGAGGATGCTCAGATAGTTGGTGAACTTTACCGCCCCGGAGCCGGTGAGATGCCGCTGGTCATAGAAGTCGGCGGTGGTGAGGCCGATTTCCTCATAACATGCGTTGAAATCGTCAAAGGGTACCCCATAGGCGGCGGCCAGTGCCCCCACCTGCTCCATCCGCAGGGCCTGCGTCTCCTCCAGAGCGGTATTGGAGGGGGACTTGATGAGCCAGAGGTCAATGTCCCGCGCCTCGCACAGGGCCACAATTTTGGCCAAGTACTCCACATTCTTGTCCAGCAGCTCCCCGCTCTCCCCCTCGGCCATAGGGATGACCTCCGGGGTGACCACCTGCTTGTCCGGCAAAAGCACATGCCCCTTGTAGGGGTCCCGTAGCTCGGAGCGCTTAGTGTGGTAGTCCTGATCTTCCAGCTCACTCCACCGGCCATGGTACTTCATAAAGTTCCACAGGAGGGGGGCACGCTCCCCCTCGGGGGCGGAGGCGTAGGCCAGCTGGATTTTGTTGAGGGAGAGGGGGATGTCATCCATAAAGGAGAAGTTCACCCCGTCGTCGTAATACTCCTGGTCGCCGCCCATCATGTTGCACTCCACCACAATGAGCTGGGGGTCCTGAGTTTTGAGGGCCTCCTTGATGTAGGCGTAGGTGGCCCACATGGGCTGGAGCTGTGTGGCAAACACATAGCTCTTGACGCCGGTGTTGGCCCACAGCTGCAAGGGGGATACCGAGGCGTACACATGGGAGGAGCCAAAGAACATGACGGAGAACTCCCCCTCCGGCTCGTTGTAAAAGCCGGAGATTTTCCGGGTCATGTCCCAGGGGCCCTCCAGAGATTTGCGGGCAAAAATCCAGGTGATAGGTCCCACTGTCAGGAGAAAAATGAGGGCAAAGAGCAGTACACTGAGCAGGAATTTTTTATTGGCCGTCATGGTGCCACCTCAGAATTGGAAATAGATGAACTGGGACTCGGAGAAGCCGGGCCCATAGATGCCAAAAATCAGAATGAGATAGATGGAAACCAGGTAGCACACCCACCGCACCAGCAGCGGGAGACGCAGCAGATAGTCCCGCACCTGGATGTGCGCGGCGTTGAGGCCGTCCACCGCCATCAGCGCGGCCAGAGAGAGGGCCATCACCTTCAGCTCCGGCGCCGCCAGTCCCAGGGAGAACTCCGGCCCCACCGCCGCCCCGCCCGTGAGGGCCACCCCGATGATGTCCAGCGCGGTGGAGAAGGAGGGGGCGCGGAAAAAGAGCCAGGCAAAGTCAATGAGCACAAAGGTGAGCACCACCCGCACCCCCTGCCAGGGCAGGGAGGTCTGCCGGATGTGGAGGGCGGAGCACAGCCGCTGGCGGGCGGGGCGGAGCATCTCTCCAATCACCTGATAGAGGCCGTTGAGCCCGCCCCACACCACATAGTTCCAGCTGGCCCCATGCCACAGCCCGGAGGCCAGGAAGGTGACCAGATTGTTGAAGTATTTGCGCGCCTTGCCCTTCCGGTTGCCCCCCAATGGGATGTACAAGTAATCCCGGAACCAGGTGGAGAGGGAGATGTGCCACCGCCGCCAGAACTCCCCGCAGGACTGGGAGAGGTAGGGCTGGCGGAAATTTTCCATCAGGCGGAAGCCCATCACCTGGGCCGCCCCAATGGCGATGTTGGAATACCCCCCGAAGTCGCAGTAAATCTGGAAGGCGAAGAGGAATACCGCCAGCACAATGGCCCAGGCGGGCATGGCGGTGTACTGGTTAAAGACCGTGTCTACCACTGTGGCCACCCGGTCCGCCACCACCATCTTCTGAAAGAGCCCCCACAGCATGAGCAGGAGGCCCGAGCGGGCCTGCTGGGCGTCAAAGGTGTGGTGCTCGTGGACCTGGTGGAGAAGGTTTTTGCTCCGCTCAATGGGGCCGGCCACCAGCTGGGGGAAGAAGGAGACAAAGAGGGCGTACCGGAAGGGATTCCGTTCCGCCTCCACCTCGCCCCGGTACACGTCCATGGTGTAGCTGAGGGCCTGGAAGGTGTAGAAGGAGATACCGACCGGCAAAATCACATCAAAGACTGGCTTGTGGAGGGCGATTCCTCCCAGGGCCAGCACCGCCTCCAGGTTGTTCCAGAAGAAATCCCAGTATTTGAAGCAGAAAAGGATGGCGAGATTGCTCCCAAAGCTCAGCGCTACCCACAGCTTGCGCAGGCGCTGACGCCGTTTTTGGTCGTCCACTTGGTTGGCCCGTTGGATGAGCAGACCGCTCAGATAGGTGATGAGGGTGGAGAGGGCCATCAGCAGAGCGTACTGGGGATTCCAGCACATATAGAAGTAATAACTGGCCACCAGCAGCCACACCCAGCGCACCCGGTGGGGCAGGAGAAAGTAGAGCACAGTGACCAGCGGGAAGAAAATCAAAAAGTCCAGTGAGTTGAACAGCATCGCAGTTCCTCCGGGGCCCAGGAGAGTCCGTTCCCAGGTTGATTAAAACTTATTATATCATACGTCTCCGGGAAAACGGAAGAGCTCCGGCTGACAAAAAAGCGGACCTTCCCCGGTGGAAAGTCCGCCAATTTGTTCCAAAACCGTCAGTTTGACCCGTTCACCAGAGCCTCCCCCACGGTGTAAATGTCTCCCGCACCCACAGTGAGGATCAGGTCCCCCTCCTGGGCCAGCTCCCGCAGGGCCTGGGTGACCTCCGGCAGAGTGGCGTAGTAGTGGCTGCCGGGGATGACCTTGGCCAAATCCGCCGACGAGATGCCGATGTCGTTGGTCTCCCGGGCGGCGTAGATTTCCGCCAGCAGGGTGATGTCGGGCTCCCGCAGCACCCGCGCAAAGTCATCAAAGAGGGCCTTGGTACGGGAGTAGGTGTGGGGCTGGAAGGCGCAGACGATGCGCCGGTAGTTCAGCTGGCGGGCGGCGGCGAAGAGGGCCTCCAGCTCGCCGGGGTGGTGGGCGTAGTCGTCATACACCTCCGCGCCGTGGTAGGTGCCCTTGTGCTCAAAGCGCCTACCCGCCCCCAGGAAGGCGGAGAGGCCCTGCTCCACCGCGGCGGCGGGGAAATGGAGGGCGATAGCGGCGGCGGCGGCGGCCAGGGCGTTTTTCACATTGTGGATGCCGGGCACCTGGAGCTGGACATGGGCAAAGGGCTTGCCCTGATACACCACATCAAAGGAGGGCAGGCCGTTGACCCAGGTGAGGTTGGCGGCGTGGACATCCCCCTCCTCCAGACCGAAGGTGCAGACGGGCCGCGGCTCCCCCTCCAGCGTGTGCATGGTGTTGGCGTCGTCTCGGTTGGCGATGATGAGGCCGTGTTCCGGTACCCGGTCGGCAAACGCCCGGAAGGAGTGCTCCACATCGTCCAAATCCTTGAAAAAGTCCAGGTGGTCGGCCTCCACATTAAGGATGACGGCAATGGTGGGGTAGAAGTGGAGGAAGGAGTTGCAGTACTCACAGCTCTCCAAAATGATGGTGTCCCCGTGGCCCACCCGGTGCCCCGCCCCCAGCAGGGGGAGAGTGCCGCCAATCATCACGGTGGGGTCGGCGGCGGCGGCCATGGCGATGTGGGTACACATGGAGGTCGTGGTGGTCTTGCCGTGTGTGCCGGAGATGCACAGGGCGTTGCGGTAGCCCCGCATAATGGAGCCCCAGGCCTGAGCCCGCTCATAGACGGGAATCCCGGCGGCGTGTGCGGCGGCAATTTCCGGGTTGGTGTCGTGGGCGGCGGCGGTGCGGATGATGAGATCCGCCCCCGCCACGTTTTCCGCCCGATGTCCGATGGCCACCGGGATGCCCAGGGAGCGCAGATGCTCCACTGTGGCGCTCTCCCGCATGTCGGAGCCGGTGATGGTCATGCCTGCGCCGTGGAGCACCTCCGCCAGAGGGGCCATGGACACGCCGCCGATGCCCACCAGATGGGCGTGGCAGCCGGGTTTCAAATAGTCGTGGATGCTGCTGTCAGTCATGGGTCATACACCCTTTCCAAAGGATTCAGGATTACAGTTGGTTATGCGTTTTCTTCGGGGTTCTGGGCCTTTTGAACCTGGAGAGCGGCCCGACGCTCCAGATTTTCCGCCAGTGAGCGGGGCGGACGGGCATTGATAGCGGCGCTCCACCGCCCCACCCAGGCCCGCAGCTCCTCCAGACCCGGCCCGGAGAGGGGAAAGGAGGCAGTCTCCTCCACTTCACTCAGCGCATAGCCAAAGGGGCCCTCCCACACCTGGGCGACGAGGGTGCCATCTTTGGGCTCCACCCGGTAGCGCATCCGTCCGGCGCTGGCGGTCCAGAAGTTTTCGTTTTGAAAGTGGGAGAGGACGGGCAGATAGATCTCTTCCATAGAAGGCTCCTTCCTGGAGCGGCAAAAGGCCGCTTTGGATTCTTTCCATTATATCACAGATCAGACGGGAGGAACAGCAGAAAAACGCGCCCAGAACCTCCAGGGTGGAAATGGGGGGAGCACTGTGCTATACTAAAGCAAATCACAGAAAGAGAGAGTATCTATGCAAAGAGAGCGGACGGAACTGGAGCGAATATTGGACGAGGAGATAGAGGCGCGGATTGCTCAGATGGAGCGCCCGGACTACCCCTTTCCCGAGCGGTTTTCCCGGAAGGATTACCTGCTTTGGGGCGTGGTGACGGGCGTGTCCCTCCTCTTTGTGGTTCTGGGGGCGTGGCTATGAGGGGAGAGAAGAGACATGTGGAGGAGCGGGTGGCCAAAGAGGCCCTGTTCGGCTCCTTACCGGTTCTGAGCGGGGAGCGGCTGTACGGTTTTGTGGACGCGCTGCTCCTCCTCTCCGGCTACTGCATCGCCACCTGGAGTTATACGCAGGGGGCCTATCTGGCCACGCTGGTGGGGTTCCGGCAGCTGCTTATCGGAGCCTTTTTTGGGGCCATCCTCATGCTGTGTGTCTACCAGCTGCCGGTCATTCTGTCGGTGCGCTACGGCATTGACATCTGGGTCTGGCTGCGCTCGGTATTCGGGGGGCGGGGGGTTATGGTGATGACGGTGGTCATCATTTTGGTCAACTACCCCTGGTATGCGGTGTGTGCCGACTTGTTTGCCTCCTCCATGGTCCGCCTGGCCGCCCTGATGGGGTGGGAGCTGCCCGGCGCGGTCCACCCGCTGCTGGGGCTGTTCTGCGTCCTGTTGGGGACGGGGATGGCCCTGCGGGGGCCGGGGGCTATGACGAAAGTCACCCGCATTCTAGTCCCCCTGCTGCTGGCGGTGGGGGTGCTGGTGGTGGTCGTGGGCTTCCGGGCGGTGCCGTTCCGGGCCATCTGGGACTACCAGCCGGCGGAGCGGGCGGGGGACAGCTTTTCCTACCTCCTGTCCATTGAGGCCAATTTTGCCTTTGTCATCACCCTGGTGGGGGGAATGGCGGGGGTGCCCCGTCTGGTGCGCAGCGAGCGGGCCGGGTTCTGGGCCGGCGTGCTGGGCCAGGGGGCGGCGGGCTCCTTCTTTGTGGTGGTGGGCGCGGTGATGGCCATTGCCATGGGGCATGTCACCGGCGAGATGGTGGAGGACCCCACCCTCATGCTGGCGGTGCTGGCCGCACCCGCCATGGCGCTGTGCTCCCTGCTGCTGGTGGCCTTTGCCAATATCGGTACCCAGGCGGTGGGGGCCTATCTCTACGGTGTGATGCTCAAATCCGCCTTCCGCACCGCCAGCTATCGGGGAATTGTGCTCCTGCTGGCGGTCTATGCTGGGGGATTGGTGCTGTGGGGCGGTGTGGTGGAGTATTTCAGCTCCTTCCTTACCCTGAGCGCGTGTATCTATGCCCCGCTGGCCGCCCTGCTCTTCACCGATTTCTTCCTGGTGCGGCGGCAGCGTCTGGCGCTCCGCTCCGCCTACGGTCTGCCCGGCTACACGGCCTACCAGTACAGCGGCGGCTTCAACTGGGTGGGGCTGGGGTGCGTGGTAGCGGGGGTGGCCCTGTCCCTGGCGGTCTATGACCCGGTGGGGGGCGTGGTGCGCTGTGAAGCCCTCTTTGTCCTCACGCCTACCGGGCTCTCCTTCCTGGGGACGGGGGCGCTCTACGGACTTTTGAACTGTGTGCCGCCCATCCGGCGCTATCTGCTCCAGGACAGGGAGGAGTTGACGGTATGAAAAAGCGGCCGATTGACACCACCCCGTTTGACCGCAAACGGGAGCCGCCCAAGCAGAATTTATTTATCATGCCCTTTTTGTGGCTGTGGTGCTGGCTGATGACCCGACGGGGCCGTCTGCGGATCGAAAAGGTGCGTATGGAGGGGTTAAAGCCCCCTTTTCTGGTGCTGGCCACCCACCACGCCTTTCTGGATTTCTATGTGACCCCTCTGTGCCTTTTTCCCCACCGGGCCAACTATGTCTCCGAGCTGGAGGGCTTTGAGGCCTATGGGGAGTGGCCCTACCGGCAGGTGGGCTGTCTGGGCACCCGGAAGTTTGTCAGTGACCCGGCGCTGGTGCGCAACATCCGCCGCTGTATGGAGCGGCGCGGCATCCTGGTCCTCTACCCGGAGGCCCGGTATGCCAATGTGGGCACCAGTTCCCTCCTGCCGCCCTCCGTTGCCAAGCTCATCCGCTATTTGGGTGTGCCGGTGGTGACCATCAATATGCACGGCAATTACCTCCAGTCCCCCATCTGGAACCTGAAAAAGCGGGGCGGGGTGCGACTGGAGGCAAACGTGCAGCAGTTATTGACGGCGGATGAGGTAAAAAAACTGCCCCTGAAGGACATTCAGCAGAGGGTGCAGACGGCCCTCACCTATGACGAGTATGCCTGGCAGAGAGAGAAGGGGCTGGCCATCCGCGCCCCCTGGCGGGCGGAGGGGCTGGAGCACCCGCTGTACCAGTGCGCCGCCTGCGGGCGGGAATTCCATATGGCCTCTCAGGGGGCGGAACTGTACTGTACCGCCTGCGGCTCCCGATGGCGCATGACCGAGTACGGAGAGCTGGAGGGGGTGAACACCCCGACCCGCTTTTCCCACATCCCCGACTGGTACGAGTGGGAGCGCAGTCAGGTGGAGCGGGAGATTGCCCAGGGGTGCTATGGGGTGGATTTGCGGGTGCGGGTGCAGTCCCTGCCCAATGCGGTGAACTTTATCGAGCTGGGGGAGGGGCGGCTCCGGCAGGATGGGAGCGGTTTTTTCCTCACCTTTACCGAATACGGGGCAAAGGGGCCATCTACTCTGCATTTTCCCGCCCAGTCCACCTTTTCCCTCCACACCGAGTATGACTACCGGGGACAGGGGGAGTGCGTCACCCTCTCTACCCCGGACAACACCTATTTTCTCTACCCCTTGGAAGAGGGCTTTTGCGCCACCAAGCTCCAGTTTGCCACCGAGGCCCTCTGGCAGCGGGCGACAGCAGAACGGGAGAAGGTCTCAGCTTCGAATGGGAAGAGATAGTGTCCCGGACGCTGGGGAGTTTGCGCTCGCCGCGCAGGCGTCCTGCGCGGGTGGCGCCCGATTTCTTTTCGCGGAAAAGAAACCGGGGAAAGAAAAGGCGGAGAGGGGAACTTCTCGTTCCCCTCTCCACTCCCCTCCAAAAGGGCGGCCTTTTTATGGGGCCGCCCCATTTGTTTGGTGGTAACTGACAGTCTTTACGGTTACCTGTCTTGCATGGCAGTACAACGCTTTCCTCATAGGCGGAAAGCTCATTTCAAATGGCACCAAGCTGGCGCAATCCTACCGCAGCAGAAATTTAGCCCGGTTGCGCATTGGGGGGAGTGCAGAGGGGGCAGCGCCCCCTCTGCGCTTTCTTTCCCACCGCTTTCTTTGGCAAAGAAAGCGGTGCTCCCGCCGAGTAGGCGGCCCGTCCGGCGAGGACAAACCCTTCCACCTTGGGTGGGAAACTTGATTTACTCCCCCTGTGCGTAGCGGGAGAGGAACTGCCGGGTGCGCTCCTCCTGTGGGTGCTCAATGACCTGACGGGCAGGACCCTTTTCCACAATGATGCCGCCGTCCATGAAGATGACCTCGTCGGCCACATCCCGCGCAAAGGCCATCTCATGGGTGACAATAATCATGGTGGTCTTTTGCTCCGCCAGACTGCGGATAACCTTCAGCACCTCGCCGGTGAGTTCCGGGTCCAGGGCGGAGGTGGGCTCGTCAAAGCACAGAATATCGGGGTGGAGCGCCAGCGCCCGGGCGATGGCCACCCGCTGCTGTTGTCCGCCGGAGAGCTGGCTGGGGTAGTGGTTGGCCCGCTCCGAGAGGCCCATTTTGGCCAGCAGCGCCTCACCCTCCGCGTGAATTTCCTCCAGAATGGCCTTCTTGTTTTGCTTGAAGTCGGGCCGCTCCTGGCTCAGCAGCTCCTTGGCCAGGGTGACATTTTTCAGGGCGGTGTACTGGGGGAAGAGGTTGAAGGACTGGAACACCATGCCGAAGTGAAGGCGCTTTTTCCGCACCTCGCTCTCCCGCTGGGTGGTGGGGTCGTCAGCGTCAAAAATCACCGAGCCGTTGACGGCGATAGAACCGTGGTTGGGGGTCTCCAGAAAGTTGAGACAGCGCAGGAGGGTGGTCTTGCCACTGCCCGAGGAGCCGATGATGGCCAGCGCCTGCCCCTGTTCCAGGGAGAAGCTGATATCCTCCAGCACTCGGGTGTTCCCAAAGTGCTTTTCAATGTTATGTACCTCTAAAATTGCCATATTCGGTCCTCCTACTCACTGAAAGAAGGCCAGTTTCTTTTCCAGCCGGGACAAGAGCACGGTGACAATGCCGCTGAAGATCAGGTAGTACACGGCGGTGAAGAAGAGAGGCCAGGTGAGGCCCGCAATGCCGTGGTTGCCCTTCATAAAGGACTCGCCCATCCAGATGACCTCCTGAAGCGCGATGACCCGGGCCAGGGAGGTGTCCTTCACCAGTGTAATAATCTCGTTGGACATGGGGGGCACAATGCGCTTAATCATCTGGAGCAGAGTGATCTGGAAGAAAATCTGGCGCTTGGTCATGCCCAGCACCAGTCCGGCCTCCTGCTGGCCCTTGGGCACACCCTGAATACCGCCCCGGTAGATTTCCGAGAAATAACAGGAGTAGTTAATCACAAAGGCCACACAGACCGCAATCATGCGCCCCGACTCTCCGCTGGGCCAGTTAAACCACTTCTGCATCCCGGGCACATAGAACAGGGCGATGATTTGCAGCACCAGAGGGGTGCCCCGGATGATCCAGACCACCGTGCGGGTCACCCACCGCAGGGGGAGAAAGCGGCTCATGGAGCCAAAGGAGATCACCAGTCCCAGAGGGAGCGCCCCCAGCAGGGTGATGAAGAAGAGCTCTAAGGTCTTGAGAAAGCCGCTGTTGAGGGCGGCCAGGACCGTTTGAAAGGTCTCGGAGGTAAAGAAATCCATATCGGTATCGTCCTCTCAGGGTGTTTTGGATAAACGGCGGAAAGGCAGAGCGCGCCGAGACACGCTCTGCCTTGAGGGGGAAAGTCGATCTCTCCAGTATCACTCCAGAATGACAGACTCCTGCACACCGTAGGTGGTGGCGGTCTCCAGAGCGGAGCCGTCGGCCACACAGCCGGCCCAGAAGTCGTTGTACGCCTCGGTGAGGTCGGAGCCGGCGCGGAAGCCCACACCATACTCCTCCGACTCCAGACCCTGGGCCTCGTTCAGATTCAGCGTGTAGGTGAGGTCGGCGTAGCTGGTGCCCTCGCCAATCATGGCGCCCGCCATCAGAAGGTCAATGACCGCGGCATCCGAGGTGCCAGCTGCGACCTCCATCAGGGTATCGGCCTGCTTCTGCACCGGGACGGTGGAGAGGCCCAGCGCCTGAGCGGCGTCCTCACCGGCGGAGCCGGACTCCACCGCCACGGTGAGGCCCTCCAGAGCGTCTACACTGTCAAAATCCTCGGCCTTATCGGCGGGGACCACCAGCACCTGGGCGTTGAGGCAGTAGGGGTTGGACACGCTCATAGCGGCTTTGACCTCGTCGTTGATGGTCATGCCGTTCCACACGCAGTCAATGTTCTTGGCGTCCAGCTCCATGACCTTGTAGTCCCAGTTAATCTCCACAAACTCGGCGGTGACGCCCAGGCTCTCCGCAAAGGCCTTGGCCATATCGGCGTCAAAGCCAATCCAGTTGCCGTCCGCGTCCTGGTAGTCCATAGGCTCAAAGTTGGTGATGCCCACCACCAGAGTGCCCTTGTCCTTGACGTATTGCAGGTCGCTCTCCTGATTTTCCGAGGGAGCGGCGCTCTCCTGTGCGCCGGAAGGGGCGGAGCTGGGGTTGGTGCTGGGTGTGCTGGCGGTGCCGCCGCAGGCGGTGAGGGACAGGCCCAGCGCGCCGGCCAGGGCCAGAGAGAGCAGCTTCTTGTTCATAACACAGTTCCTCCATCTTCATTGTGAGAGACACAGCACAGCGCTGTTGCTTTAGTATATTAACACAATAAAGTTTGTTTGTGAAGAGGGAGAGACAAAAAATTTTCAAAAAACAGTACGCTGCGGCGGAGTTCTCTGGAAAAACTCCGCCGCAGCGGGGCGAGATGGGATTAAATCCGGGCCACGCCGGAGTCCCGGGCAGCCTGGGCGACCGCCTTGGCTACCGCGTCCTTGACACGGGGGTCAAAGGCGGCGGGGAGGATATAGTCGGCGCTCAGCTCCTCGTCGCTCACAAGGCCCGCGATGGCCTGGGCAGCGGCCACCTTCATGGCATCGTTGATGTCGCTGGCCCGCACATCCAGCGCACCCCGGAAAATGCCGGGGAAGGCCAGCACATTGTTCACCTGGTTGGGGAAGTCGCTCCGGCCGGTGGACACCACCGCCGCGCCGCTGGCCTTGGCCTCGTCGGGGAAAATTTCCGGCACGGGATTGGCGCAGGCGAAGATGATGGCGTCCTTGGCCATGGTCTGCACCATCTCCTTGGTGAGGGTGCCGGGGGCGGACACACCGATGAACACGTCAGCGCCCTTGATAACCTCCGCCAGGGTGCCCTTTTCATGGTTGAAGTTGGTGATTTTGGCCATCTCCTCCTTCACAGGGTTGAGGCCCTCCCGGCCCTCGTAGATGGCGCCGGTGCGGTCGGTCATGATGACGTTCTTAAGGCCCATGCTCATGAGGAGCTTGATGATGGCGATGCCCGCCGCGCCTGCGCCGGAAGTGACAATCTTCACATCTTCAATCTTCTTGCCCACCACCTTGAGGGCGTTGAGGAGACCGGCCAGAGTGATGACGGCGGTGCCGTGCTGGTCGTCGTGGAAGATGGGAATGTCGCACTGCTCCTTCAGCTTGCGCTCAATCTCAAAGCAGCGGGGGGCGGAGATGTCCTCCAGATTCACCCCGCCGAAGGAGCCGGCCAGCAGGGCTACGGTGTGGACAATCTCGTCCACATCCTTGGAGCGGACACACAGGGGAATGGCGTCCACATCGCCGAAGGCCTTGAAGAGGACGCACTTGCCCTCCATCACGGGCATACCAGCCTCAGGGCCGATGTCCCCCAGGCCCAGCACGGCGGTGCCGTCGGTCACCACCGCTACGGTGTTCCAGCGGCGGGTGAGCTCATAGCTCTTGCTGACATCCTTCTGAATCTCCAGGCAGGGCTGGGCCACGCCGGGGGTGTAGGCCAGAGAAAGGGCCTCCTTGCTGTCCACGGCGGCCCGGGGGGTCACCTCCAGCTTGCCCCTCCACTCATAGTGCTTTTTCAGCGACTCGCTTGCATAATCCATCGGAAATTCCTCCTTTGTAGCGTTCCAGTGGGGCGGCCGGGCCGCTCCCGTCTGGTATCAGTATAGCGGACTTTTGGGGGCGAGAAAAGACCTAAAGTACATTTTGTCCACAGGAGAAAAACGGCGCGCCGGGCCTGGAAGGCACAGCGCGCCGAATGGGAAAACGATTATTTGCTCTGAGCGGCGCCCGCGGCGGCGGGAGCCTTAGGGGCGGCAGGTTTCACCTCGGGGACCTTGCCGTCCACGGTGATGAGCTTGCGGGGGCACTTCTGGGCGCAGATGCCGCAGCCCACGCACTTGTCGTAGTCGATAACGGCCAGATTCTTGTCCACCGTGATGGCCTCCTTGGGGCAGGCCTTGGCGCACAGGGAGCAGCCGATACAGCCGTTGTCGCACACCTGGCGCACCACAGCGCCCTTGTCCTTGGAGGAACAGGTGATGGCCACATGGCGCTTGGTCTTGTAGGGGGCCAGCAGGATGATGTGGCGGGGGCAGGCGTCAATGCACTTCTTACAGGCCTTGCACTTGTCCTCGTCCACCTTGGCCACTCCGTCTACCACATGGATGGCGTCAAAGGGGCACACCTTCTCACAGGTGCCGAAGCCCAGACAGCCGAAGGAGCACCCGGCAGGGCCGCCGCCGGGCAGACGGGAGGCGGCGGAGCAGTCGGTAATCCCGGCATACTCGTACTTCTCGTGGCCCCGGCAGCCGCCGGTGCACTGCACCTGGGCAATCATCTTGACACCGGCCTCCGCCTTGACGCCCATAATCTCGGAAATCTTGGCGGTCACCGCGTCGCCGCCGGCGGCGCAGCAGTTGGTCGCGGCCTTACCGGCGGCCACCGCCGCAGCGTAACCGGCACAGCCGGGGTAGCCGCAGCCGCCGCAGTTGGCGCCGGGGAGCACCTCGGCAATGGCCTCTTCCCGGGGGTCCTTTTCCACCGCGAAGGCCTTGGAGGCGAAGGCCAGAATGAGGCCGAACACGCCGCCCAGGACGCCCAGCACCAGCACGGCATAAATCACAGTCATATCCATCTCAAATCCCCCTTAAAAGACACTCAGGCCGGAGAAGCCCAGGAAGGCCAGGGCCAGCAGGCCGGCGGTGACCAGCGCGATGGGGAAGCCCTCAAAGGACTTGGGGCACTCGGAGAACTCCAGGCGCTCCCGGACGCTGGCGAAGAGCACAATGGCCAGCAGGAAGCCCACGCCGCCGGTGACGCCGTAGACCACGCTCTCCAGGAAGCCATAGCTGTTCTGGGTGTTCTGGAGCACCACGCCCAGCACGGCGCAGTTGGTGGTGATGAGGGGGAGGTACACGCCCAGCGCCTGATAGAGGGAGGGCATGGCCTTCTGGAGGAACATCTCCACGAACTGCACCAGGGAGGCGATGACCAGAATGAAGGTCACCGTCTGCATAAACTTCAGATTCAGGCTGAGCAGCAGCTCATTGATGGGCCAGCACACGGCGCTGGCCACGCCCATGACGAAGATAACCGCCATGCCCATACCCAGGGCGGTGTCAATCTTCTTGGACACGCCCATAAAGGGGCAGATGCCCAAGAACTGGGCAAAGATAAAGTTGTTGACCAGGATCGCGCCCAGCGCGATGCTGAACAGCTCAGTAAAATCCAGCATTACTTGGACACCTCCTCTTTCGTGTCAGCCTGCTTCTTGGGCTTGTTGAGGAAATACTGCATAGTGGCAATGACGCAGGCCAGGGTGAGGAAGCCGCCCACCGGCAGTACCATACCCAGCGCGGGGATGCCTTCGGGGATGATGCGGATGCCGTCACCGCCGTTGAGGATGCCGCCGCCGAAGGTGCCGTTGCCCAGGAACTCACGCACCACACACATGATGATGAGGATGATGGTGTAGCCCAGGCCCTGGAACACGCCGTCCACCGCCGAGGCCGCCACGCTGTTCTTGGAGGCAAAGGACTCGGCGCGGCCCAGAATGATACAGTTGACCACGATGAGGGGGATGAAGAGGCCCAGGCTCTCGCTCAAATCGGGGAGGAATGCCTGGAGCAGCAGGTCCACGATGGTCACAAAACCGGCGATAACGACGATGTAACAGGCGATACGGACCTTGCTGGGGATAATCTTGCGCAGCAGGGAGATGACCACGTTGGCGCAGGTCAGAATGACCAGCACCGAGAGGCCCATGCCGATGCCGTTGAAAAGGGTGGTGGTAATGGCCATCACCGAGCACATGCCCAAGAGCTGCACTGTGACCGGGTTCTGGGTAATCAGGCCCTCGATAAATTGCTTCTTAATATTCATGATGACCCTCCTTAACCCATGCTGGCTGCGGCGGCCACCGCGCTGTTGACCGCGCTGCACACCGCCCGGGAGGTGATGGTTGCGCCCGTGAGGGCCTCAATGGTGCCGTTGTCCTTGGTGACAGCGGCGGTGCCGGTCAGACCCTGGAACTGCTCCCGGAAGTAGTCCTTGCTGGCGTTGGCGCCCAGGCCGGAGGTCTCGCTGGTTTTGACAATGGAGATGCCGGAGCAGGCGCCGTCGCTGGTGACGCCCACCATGACGGTGAGGGTGCCGCTGAAGCTGCCGGCGGGGGAGACCTGGACCACATAGCCCTCGCCCTCGGCCTGATAGATGGCGTCCACGGTGGTGTCGCCGCCGGTATAGGAGGCGGTGACCTCGGTGTAGGCGCTGGCGGGCAGGACCTCGTTCATGGCCTTCTCAATCTTTGCTTTCTGGTTGGCGGCGATGGCGTCAGCGGTGATGCTGTTCACCAGGCCCAGGAGCAGAGCGGTGATGGCGCTGATGGCAAAGAGCACCAGCACCAGCTGCGCCATGCCCGCTTCTTTTTTCTTGGTTTCCGTCGCACTCATGGCACTTACCCCTCCTTTTTCGCGTGCTTTTCGGCTTTCGCCTTGGCCTTCATCTCTTTGGTGACGCCAAAGCGGGCAGGCTTGCCCGCCTTATCCAGCAGCCACACGCAGATGTTCATAATGAGAATGGCGTAGCTGACTCCCTCGGGATAGCCGCCGAAGTAGCGGATAAAGACAGTCAGCAGGCCGCAGCCGATACCGAAGTAGAGCTCGCCCCGCTTGGTGACCGGGCTGGTCACATAGTCGGTGGCCATGAAGAAGGCGCCCAGCATCAGGCCGCCGCCGCACAGGTTGTAGAGCATCCAGTCCACCCGGTCAATGCCGCCCTGGGGGAAGAGGAAGCACAGCACCGCCACGGTAGCCAGGTAGGCCACCGGGATGCGGAAGCGGATGACGCCCCGCCAGATGAGGTAGATGCCGCCCAGCAGCAGGAGCAGGGCGGAAATCTCGCCCACGCAGCCCCCGACGGTGCCCACAAAGAGGCTGGCCAGGCCGTCCTCCGGCAGAGTGTGGACGTTCAGACCGGAGGCCACGTCCAGATGCCGGTGGAGGGAGGCCATGGGGGTGGCGCCGGTGGTGGCGTCAGTGGCGGAGATGAGGCCCGCCCAGTTCTCCACACCGGGCAGCACCCAGGTGGTCATAGCCACCGGGTAGCACATCATCAGGAAGGCGCGTCCGGCCAGAGCGGGGTTCATGAAGTTCTGGCCGAGGCCGCCGAAGAGCTGCTTGACCACCACAATGGCGAAGAAGTCGCCGATGAGGATCACCCAGTAGGGCAGCGTCACCGGGCAGACAAAGGCCAGCAGGACGCCGGTGACCACCGCGGACAAATCGCCGTTGGCGGCGGGCTTTTTCAGGAGCTTGCGGTAGCCCCACTCGAAAAACTCACAGCCCAGCACCGACACAGCGGTGAGGGCGAGGGCGCGGGGCCCAAAGACATACACCGCCATGCACAGGGCGGGGACCAGCGCGATGAGCACGTCCAGCATCAGCCGCCGGGTGTCGGTGGGGGAGCAGACGTGGGGGGAGGAAGCCACGGTGAGCTTCAGATTCTTTGTGTCAATCATGCCTTTTTGGCCTCCTTCTCCGCCTCGGCCTTGCGCTTCATCGCCAGGGTCCGAATCTCAAATTTGGCCATTCGGAAGGACTGGACCAGGGGGACGCGGGCGGGACAGATGTAATTGCACGAGCCGCACTCGATGCAGTCGCCCACATGCAGGGCCTCCGCCTCATCCCAGCGGCGCTTTTCCGCGTACAGGTGCATATAGACGGGGGTCAGGTGCATGGGGCAGACGTTGACGCACCGGCCGCAGCGGATGCAGGTGGGGTTCTCCACATGCTCGGCGGCCTCCGACTTGGTCATGCACAGCAGGGCGTTGTTGCCCTTGATGGTGCAGGCGTTCAAATCGTAGAGGGCAATGCCCATCATGGGGCCGCCCACCAGGATGCGGTCGGGGTCGCTCTGGAAGCCGCCGGCCTCCTCCACCAGGTGGGACATGGGGGTGCCGAAGGGGACCAGCACGTTGCGGGGCTCTTTCAGCGCGCCGCCGGTGAGGGTGACAATGCGCTCGGTGAGGGGCTTGCCCTTCACCACCGCGTCATACACCGCGGCGGTGGTGCCGGCGTTAAAGACGGCGCAGCCCACATGGGCGGGCAGGCCGCCGGGGGGCACCTCCCGGCCGGTGATGCGCTGGATGAGCTGCTTTTCTGCGCCCTGGGGGTACCGGGTGCGGCAGGCCACCACCTCAATACCGTCCGAGGCCAGGCTCTTCATCTTCTCAATGGCGTCGGGCTTGTTGTCCTCAATGGCGATGTACCCCTTGTTGAGGCCAAAGGTGTGCATGAGGATTTTCAATCCCTCAATAATCCGCTCGCCCTGCTCCAGCATGAGCCGGTGGTCGGCGGTGATGTAGGGCTCACACTCGGCGGCGTTGACAATGACGGTGTCCACCTTGCCCAGACCCGAGCTGATCTTCACATGGGTGGGGAAACCGGCGCCGCCCATACCGGTGAGGCCGCCCTCCCGGACGATCTCCACAATCTGGTCGGGGGTGAGCTTCTGGTAGTCGGGATGGGGGGTGAGCTCCGAGCCGAAGGTGTTCTGGAAGTCGTTTTCAATGACCACCGAGTTCATCATGCCGCCGCCGCAGTAGGGCCGGGGCTCGATGGCCACCACCTTGCCGGAGACGCTGGCGTGGATGGGGGCGCCCAGACCCGTGGGCGCGGCGATCTTCTGACCCACCGTTACCAGGTCCCCCACCTGAACCACAGGCGCACAGGGGGCGCCCAGGTGCATGGACATGGACATGACGACCTGGGCCGGGGCTTTGCGCAGGGGCTCCACCGCCTTGCCGCAGGTCGCATCCTTCCGTTCGTCCGGATGCACACCGCCATAAAAGGATAGTTTCATAGGTCCACCTCACAAATCAGGCCCCAAACGGGGCCAGTTTTGAACGGACACCGCAGTATCCGTCCCGTCGCTCTCTTCTCTGCGCCAAGGAGGCGCATTTTGACAACCCTTATGATAGCGCACTGTGTGATAAATGTCCAGTGATTCTTCCATAATCTTCGTTGTTTTTATATAAACTGGGCGGTATAGTCACAAATGCCCCTGGATTGTTCCAAAATTTTCTCTCTTTGGAGTATGCGAAGGAATGGGACAGCCGGTGTGTGAGTTTTATTATTTACTGTGATAGCACGCTATTGTCTGGAAAAAAGCAGTTGACAAACGGGAGGTTTGAGAGTATATTAGTCCATAATTTCACGGTTTACCAGAGAGCAGAAGATGCCGTCTGGCAGATGCCTGGATACAGGAAAAAGGCAATGACTGGAACAGTACGCGCGGCCTGACCGGCGCAGAGAGGGAGCGGCTGGTGGGAGCTCCCGCGGGGGCCGAGAGCGGAACATCACCCAGGAGCAGCCGGGTTCAACGCAGGGGCACTCCCCTGTCAGTAGGCCGGGCCGGCCCGCCCCCCGTTAGCGGGGCAGAGAGTGCACGGTGTCATTGCGCCGTGAAATTAGGTGGTACCACGGAGTAGAGGCTTCGTCCTAGAATTAGGACGAGGCCTTTTGCATTGTGGGGAGAGAACGTGAAGGAGGACATACGCCTATGTTGATGAAAAGCCCTCAGATTTTGATGGAGTGCCTGTTGGAGCAGGGTGTGGACACGGTATTTGGCTATCCCGGCGGAACCATCCTGAACATCTATGACGAGCTGGAGCTCCACGGATATAAGAACAAGATTCACCATATTCTCACCGCCCATGAGCAGGGGGCCTCCCATGCCGCCGACGGCTACGCCCGCGCCACCGGCAAGGTGGGGGTGTGCTTTGCCACCAGCGGTCCCGGTGCCACCAACCTGACTACCGGCATCGCCACAGCCTACATGGACTCATCCCCGGTGGTGTTTATCACCGTCAACGTGGGGGAGAGCCTCATCGGCAAGGACTCCTTCCAGGAGGTGGACATCACCGGCATCACCATGCCCATCACCAAGTGTAACTACCTGGTGCGCCGGGCGGAGGATCTGGCCGATGTGATCCGGGAGGCCTTTGCCATCGCCCGCTCCGGCCGCCCCGGTCCGGTACTCATTGATATTCTGAAAAATGTCACCTATGACTCCGCCGACTATGAATATCTTCCGGTGTCTGAGCACGGCCGCCACGGCCGTCTGGCCGCCATGCTCCGCCGCTCCAGCCACGACCTCAAGACCCCGGAGCCCGACCACGGCGACATTGAAAAGCTCCTGGCCCTCATTGAGGAGGCGAAAAAGCCCCTGGTGCTGGTGGGAGGCGGCGTCATCCGCTCCAAGGGTGCAGTCCCCGAGTTCCGCAAGTTCTTTGAGACCCTCAACGCCCCGGTGGCCTCCACCATTATGGGCGGCGGCGCCTGTCCGGGCAACCACCCCCTCTTCACCGGCATGATTGGCATGCACGGTTCCCACGCCTCCAACATCGCCTCCAGCCAGTGCGATCTGCTCATCGCCATCGGCTGCCGGTTCTCCGACCGGGTGGCCACCCATCCGGCCACCTTCGCCAAGCAGGCTAAGATTGTCCACATTGACATTGACCGGGCGGAGATTGACAAGAATGTGCAGACCTACCACCACATCATCGGGGACGCCCGCCGGGTGCTCCAGCTCCTCAATGAGAAGCTGCCCCAGCACGACTACCCCGAGTGGAAGGAGTTTGTATTCTCCCAGAAGGAAGTGCCCCTGAAAAAGGACGACATCCTCCACCCCCACGAGATTTTGGAGGCCATCTCCGATGTGACCGACGGCCAGGCCATCATCGCCACCGATGTGGGCCAGCATCAGATGTGGTCCGCCCAGTACTACCACTTCTCCCGTCCCGGCCAGCTCATTACCTCTGGCGGCTTTGGCACCATGGGCTTTGGCCTGGGGGCCGCTATGGGGGCCAAGGTGGGCAACCCCGACCAGACGGTGGTGCTGTGTACCGGCGACGGCTGCTTCCGTATGAACTGCCACGAGCTGTCCACCGTGCAGTATTACAACATTCCGGTCATCATCGTCATCTTTGATAACCACACCCTGGGCATGGTCCGCCAGTGGCAGCACCTCATTTATGGGGAGCGCTACTCCCAGACCGATCTGGACCGCGGCCCCGACTTTGTGAAGCTGGCCGAGGCCTACGGGCTCCACGGCGCCCGGGCGGCCAACCAGGCGGAGTTTGAGGTGGCCTTCCGCAAGGCAGTGGAAAGCGGCGAGAGCTGGGTCATTGACTGCGCCATTGACAAGGACGCCATGGTCCATCCCATGGTCTCCGGCGGCGCGCAGGCCACCGATTTCCTGTTGGATTAAGTGAAGGAGGGTACCGACTATGACGACGAAAGAAAGCATGAATCCCGTCACCCGCCACACCCTCTCGGTTCTGGTGGAAAACGCCGCTGGCGTCCTGTCCCAGGTCTCCCGGCTCTTCTCCCGCAAGGGGTACAACATTGAGTCTCTGGCAGTGGGCACCACCGACGACCCCACCGTCTCCCGTATCACCATTGAAGTGCTGGCGGACAACATGAGCACCGAGCAGATTATGAACCAGCTGCGTAAGCTGTTCTCCGTCTACTCCGTGCAGGAGTTGCTGCCCGAGCGCTCCATCCGCCGGGAGCTGGTGATGTTTAAGGTGAAAGCGGAGACCCACGACATCCGCAATGAGATCATCCAGATTGCCAACATCTTCCGCGCCTCCATCATTGATGTGTCGCTGAAGTCCCTCACCCTGGCCCTCATCGGCGATGAGGACAAGGCGGAGGCTATGCAGGGCCTGCTGGACGCCTTCGGCATCCTGGAGCTGGTGCGCACCGGCATGGTGGCCCTGGAGCGCGGCGCGTACACCATCGGGGACGAGACGAAGGAAAAGACCGAGTTCAACCTGGGCAAGAACGTGCTGTAAGGGCGCGAAAAACTTTTTTGAGATTGTATCACAGGTATCATTCTTTTCCACTTTCCTGTGGTATCATAGGACGAAATAAGAGGTTAACCACTTTTCTATTTATTAAGGAGTGCAGAACTATGGCTAAGATGTATTATGAAAAGGATTGCGAGCTGAGCTATCTGGATGGCAAGAAGATCGCCATCATCGGCTTTGGCTCTCAGGGCCACGCCCATGCCATGAACCTGAAGGATTCCGGCTGCGACGTGTGCGTGGGCCTGCGCGAGGGCTCCAAGAACTGGGCCAAGGCGGAGGCCGCCGGGCTCCAGGTCAAGACCGTGCCTGAGGCCGCCAAGTGGGGCGACATCGTGATGATCCTCATCAACGACGAGGTGCAGGCCGATGTCTACAAGAAGGACATCGCCCCCTACATGACCGAGGGCAAGGCTCTGGCGTTTGCCCACGGCTTCAACATCCGCTATCAGCAGATTGTCCCGCCCGCCGGCGTGGATGTGTTCATGGCTGCCCCCAAGGGCCCCGGCCACACCGTCCGTTCCACCTATGTGGCGGGCAAGGGCGTGCCCTGCCTGGTGGCGGTGGAGCAGAACGCCACCGGCAACGCCTACAAGATCGCTCTGGCCTACATCGCCGGTATCGGCGGCGCCCGCGCCGGCGTGATGGAGACCACCTTCCATGACGAGACTGAGACCGACCTGTTCGGTGAGCAGTGCGTGCTGTGCGGCGGCGTGGTTGACCTGATGAAGTGCGGCTTCGAGACCCTGGTGGAGGCCGGCTACGAGCCCGAGAACGCCTACTTTGAGTGCATCCACGAGATGAAGCTCATCATCGACCTCATCAATAAGGGCGGCGTGGCTGCCATGAACTACTCCATCTCCGACACCGCGGAGTTTGGCGAGTATGTCTCCGGTCCCCGTGTCCTCCCCTATGAGGAGACCAAGAAGAATATGCGCAAGGTGCTGGACGACATCCAGGACGGTACCTTTGCCGGCAAGTGGATTGCGGAGAACAAGAATGGCCGCACCTTCTTCAACTCCAAGCGCCAGCAGCTCAAGAAGCACCAGATGGAGATTGTGGGCGAGGAGCTGCGCAAGAACATGATCTGGGGCGGCGACAAGGACCTGGATACCGCGTCCAACTAATCCGAGCTGTCCGGCCCGGCCAGGAGCGTTCGTACTCGCCGTGCGGGCCGCTTACCCAGTGTGGGAAAGAAAGTGCAGAGGGGGTCCCCCCTCTGCACTTTCTTAATACGCAACCGGGCTTGAAGTTCCGCTGCGGTGGAATTTCCCAGGTGCGCTGCCATTTTGGGTAAGCCTGTTGCCACAGAAAAAGCTATCAGATTGCACCCCAAATTGGGCGGCCCCCCTAAAAAGGCCGCCCTTTTGGAGGGGAGTGGAGAGGGGAACGAGAAGTTCCTCTCTCCGCCTTTTCTTTTTCCGGTTTCTTTTCTGCGAAAAGAAACCGAGCGCTGTCCGCGCAGGACGCCCGCCCGGCGAGGGCAAAAACCCCCGCTGTTGCAGAGGGCCCGTTACAGATAAGTAAAATAGTCGTCACACCGGATAAAAATCCGCCCTGTCGGGAAACTCTCGACAGGGCGGTTGATTTTTATTTCTGTGTGCTGAGCTGGCGGCGGTTGCCGTGATAGATGGGCTTCCACTCCACCTTTTTCACCAGCGCCGCGATGGAGATGGGTACATAGGTGAACATAAAAATGGGGAAGGAGAACGTATAGGCGATCTTTTGAATGGTGGGAATGTGAATCTGTTTCCACTCGGTGATGGTGGTCGCCACACCAAAGAGGAAGAGGCACAGGTAGAAGTTGACCACAGCCATACCGATGAATTCCGCTGTCACATCAATGACCTGGTTGGCGATGTAGGCGGGCTCGCCCAGGCAGGCCATCAGAATGATGAAGTTGAACACAATGCCCAGCAGGGTGAGGAACATACCGGGAGCCACCGTCATGAGCATGTCATAGCAGGAGAAGCCCCGGCGTCCGCCCTTGAGGCAGCCCTTCATCAGGCCCAGACCGTACTTGAAGTCCACCTGATAGAACCCCTTGGACCAGCGCAGACGCTGATCCCAGGACTGGCGGAAGGTGACCGGCTGCTCGTCATAGATGACCGCCTTCTCGCAGTAGCCAATGGTGCGGCCCTGAATGGCGGTGTTGACGGAGAACTCAATGTCCTCCGTCAGCAGGTGGTAGGGCCAGCCGCCGTTTTCACGGATGATGTCCGCGGAGATCAGGAAGCCGGTGCCCGACACATGGCAGCTGGTGCCCAGCGCCATACGGGGGGAGTTGAGGAAGCGGGCCTCCCGCAGGAACCACAGGCCGTAACCGGCGGAAATCCAGTTCTCTCCAAAGTTCTTGGAGTTGCGGTAACAGGTGATAGCGGCGTAGTTGCCGTTATCAAAGGTGTTGTTCATCTCCGCCACAAAGTTGGGGTCCACATGGTTGTCGGCGTCAAAGATGAAATAGCCGTCGTAGCTGTCCCGCCCCTCGGTGTGGAGGCGGCGGAAGAGGTAATCCAGGGCGTAGCCCTTGCCCACCTGGGACTTGTTGAAGCGCTGATAGACAAAGGCGCCGGCGGCTTTGGCCACCTGGGCGGTATCGTCGGTGCAGTTGTCGGCCACCACATACACGTCCAGCAGGTCCGAGGGGTAGTTCTGCGCTTTCAGACTATGTATGAGATCTCCAATCACATTGGACTCATTACGGGCGGAGATGACAGCGGCATAGCGGTGCAGCGTTTTGGCCTGGGGGGTGGGCTTGCTCCATTTGCGGCGAATCAGGCCGATGCAGAGATAGACCAACTGATAGAAATAGGCCAGGGTCAGAATGACTGCAATGGTACAATTAAAATACGTAACAAAGCGAAGCATATTCATACCTCATCCTCATGCGGGAAATCCCCGCTTTATTTCCGTTGATTGGTTCCTGAGATATGATAGCACCTTCTAAAAAGATTACAAGTCTTTTTCAAAGTAATTAAGAAATTGTTAATAAAGTGGTCATGGTTTCGACAGAAACTACCTTCATTTTGGATAAAGAAGGGCGGCGAATGTCCGCCTGAACCTGTGCAAAAAGTCATATGGATGTCTCTGAGACAGAATAGGGGGAAAGAAAATTACGCGCCTTCCCACCGGTGACGGACCTCCTCCACCAGCTCCATCAGTTTGAATTTGAGGACATATTCTTCCCCATCGCCGGTAACCAGCGCCGTCTGGGCGGCGTCCAACCCCTCCAGCACCGCGTTGGGCTGTATGGGCTCGCTCACCGCGCCCAGGCACAGGGGCGGGAACACCACACACCACCAGTTCTGCCCCACACCCTCCCCGATGACCAAGCGCAGGGCGGTGTAGGAGCCGGTGGGCAGAGAGAGGGTGCCGTAGTCCTTGGTGGGAAACCAGGCGTCCTCCTCCAGCGAGGCGGTCACCGGATAGGTGTAGCCTGCCGCCGCCACCACATCCGCCCCCACCTGCGCCAGCTGGGGCAGAGAGTTGGAGAGCAGCTCCAGGGCCTCTTCCCGTGTGGCGTCGGCGGGGAGGATACTGCGGGCCTCGTCCAGCACCGCGTCCCGCACCTGGAGCTTGAGGGCCTGATCGGCGTCGGAATCGGAGTTGGCCAGAACGTGGAGGCGGAGCACCTGGTCGGCCAGGTCCCCTTGCTGCCGGTCCAGACAGGCGCCCAGCAGGGCGGCGGCGGCGAAGAGGGCCAGTACCAGCACCGCCTGCCAGCGATGGAGAGTACGATTTGCGGTCATGAAAATCACCAGCACTTTCTTATGTAGTGCCTGGATTGTGCCCATTTGGCTGGGTGTTTATACGAGAGGAATGGCGGATTTTTACAATGGACAGGAAAAGGCCTGGAAGCGAACATCTGTATGTGTTATAATAGCCTCTAGCAGCGTACCGAACGAAATATGAAAGAAGGAGAACGATGCAGCTAGAACTTTCTGAGGCGTATACCGCCTGCCTGGTCCCGTTGGATGCCGCCTGTCTGGAGGGGGTGGCGCTCTCCGAAGAAAATTATTCGTTTTTGACCGAGGTTGGGCTGCCCCTGAAAGGGGAGCAGGAAATAAACCCCAATCTTCCCATCACCTTTTTCTCTCAGCCTACCGTAAAGCGGTATCC
>DXDX01000139.1 GCA_019115265.1 Candidatus Flavonifractor merdigallinarum
AGCCCTGATTTCCACCGTGGAAATCAGGGCTGTTTTTATTTTCCTTGGCTTTTTAAATGGGTCATCAACACATTGGCGATGTTTTCACAGGAGGCCTGTACCATAACTGCGCCAATCTCATGGGCCACACAGGGCATTCCGTACACCACACAGGAGTCCTTGTCCTGCCCGATGGTATAGGCGCCCGCTTTGCGCATTTCCAGCAGTCCGCTGGCCCCGTCTCTGCCCATACCGGTCATAATGATGCCGACCATATGGCATTTGACGGTGGAGGCCATGGAGGAGAAGAGCATGTCCACCGAGGGGCGGTGGCCGCTGACCTTTTCTCCCGGCTGGCAGGAGACGGTGTACCGATTGCCCAGGCGCACCACCCGCATCTGCAAATCGGCGGGAGCAATGAGGGCCAGTCCACGGTGAATTTCGTCACCCTGGACCGCCTCCCGTACCTCCATTTTGCACAGGCGGTTGAGGCGCTCGGCGTACATCTTGGTAAAGCCCACAGGCATGTGCTGTACAATCACCATGCCCGGAATGTCGGCGGGCAGACGTTTGAGCACCTCCAGTGTGGCCTCTGTGCCACCCGTGGAGGCGCCCAGACCGATGATGGTGTGGTCCAGGGCGGTACTGCTGCCCAGTGTGCCAAAGAGCGGTACAGCGGCGTGTGCCGCCTGTACCTGGGCGCCGCCGGTAGGGGAGACGGCTGTTCGCGCTGTCTGGGTGGGGTTATGCACCTTGGCGCAGGACGCCACAATGATCTTCTGTGCCAGGGCGTGGAGAAATGAGGCGTTGCTTTCCGTTCCGTCGGGCTTGCGGACAAAGTCCACCGCCCCGGCGGCCAGCGCGTCGAATACCCGCAGATTGAGGGAGGAGACCAGGATCACCGGCAGCGGGTGTTCCGGAAGAAACTGTTTGAGAAAGTCAATGCCGCTGGTGCCGGGCATTTCCACATCCATGGTCACCACATCGGGGGACAGGTGAATGATTTTTTGCTTGGCGTCCAGAGCGTTTATGGCCGTACCCACCACCTCAATGCGGGGGTGGGAGGATAAACCCTTGGTGATAAGATTGCGCGCTACCATGGAGTCATCCACGACAAGAACGCGGATGGGTCTGTTTTTGGAGAGCATATCCGATCCTTCCTTTGGGTCAAATCTGGTCTTTGACTTATTTTTTCTGATAGATAGAGGGGGCGACCAGGCGGAATTTGGGATTCTGTCCCAGGGATTCCGAGTGGCTGATGAAGAAGTAGCCGCCTGGGTGCATCGCGTCACAGAAGCGGCTGACCAGTGCATCGCGCGTAGCCTGGTTGAAGTAGATCATCACGTTTCGGCAGAAGATGACGTCAAATTTCAGCCGGAACTGAATGGGGTCCATCAGGTTAAAGGGTCGGAAAATGACATTTTTCCGAATTTCAGGGGAGATGGAATAGAGACCGGTGGCCTTATCCAGGGTAAAGTAGCGGCGCAGCCACTGGCTGGGCATGTCAGCGGGGACGTGGTACAGCCCCTTTTGCGCCTTGGCCATGGCCTGCTGAGAGATGTCGGTGGCCAGCACCCGGGTGTCCCACTGGGAGGCCTGGGCGCCGAAGAATTCCTTCAGATAGATGGACAGGGTATAGGGCTCCTCCCCGCTGGAACAGCCGGCACTCCAGATGGAGAGCACTTTATCCCGTGCGTGCCGTTTGACCAGCGCTGGAAGAATGACATCCTGAAAATAGGTGAAGTGATCCTTTTCGCGCAGAAAGTAGGTGTAGTTGGTGGTCAGCTTGTTGAGTATCAGCTCCACGTCATCCGGATTTTTCTTGGAGAAAAGCTGTTCCAGAAAGGGCTCGATCTCTGTGTAGCCCCGCTCCTTCAGGGAGTGGGAGAGCCGGCTGGTGATCAGGGTTTTCTTTTTGCTCAGGTCGATGCCATAGTTTTTTTGCATAAACTGGACCAGACGTTGAAAATCATGGTCAGAGATGGTCAGACTGTTGAAAAAGTCCACAGTACATTCAACCTTTCACCGTCAGGATTGGCACAGAAGCTGGGCGCAGTCGAATACCAGCATGGTCTGCCCCTCCGCCAGAGAGCACATTCCGGAGACCAGCGTCTGCTGTTCCTGGTTGGGGGAAGGGAGAATGGATTTGATGGGGACATCAATCATCTTCTGCACCGTATCCACCAGAATGCCCACCATGGTGTCGTTGATGTTGAGGATGACAATGCAGTCGCACGACCCCGGAGACTGACCCAGCAGCTGGCGGATGTCCACAATGGGGATCAGCTGGCCGCGCAGATTGATGATCCCGTGAATGTAAGAGGGGACCAGGGGGAGGGTAGTGATGGGATGGTTGGTGATGATCTCCACAATATAAGATGCTGATGCGCCGAAGAGCAGCCCATCGGAGAGGAAAAGCAGATATTTTTCTGTGGTAGAGGTCTGATCGGTATCAGGCACAACGCTGTCCTGATCCTCGGCAAGTACACGATTTTCTTCCATAGTTGAATGCCTCCTGTTACTCACTGGGCGTGGGAATAAAGGTTGCTCACATCCAGAATGATGCTGATGTTGCCATCGCCCAGGATGGTGCAGCCGGCGATTCCGCTGCGCTTGATATTAAAGCTGTTGAGGAAGGAGGGAAGCGGCTTGACCACAACCTGCTGCTCGCCCAGAAGCTCATCCACAAAGAGGCAGTAGGAGGTCTCGCCGGCCTCCAGCCAGATGAGAATGCCGTCCTGTACCTCGGAACAGCCGCCCTCAATGTGATAGAGCTCCTGCATCCGCAGCACCGGATAGAAGTTGCCCATACACTTGAAGAGCTCTCCGCCGGAGGCGTCGTGGACCAGATCGTCGGCGCTGATTTTAAACGACTGGCGGATATTGTGGATGGGGATGGTAAAGATGGACTTGCCCACTGAGACCTCCATACCGTCCATAATGGCCATGGTCAGCGGGATTTTGAGGGTGGTGGTCATGCCCTGGCCGGGCTCGCTGGTGATGGTCACCGTACCGCCCACATTTTCCACATTCTGCTTGACCACGTCCATACCCACGCCGCGGCCGGAGAACTCCGTGACCTCGGTGTTGGTGGAGAAGCCAGGGGCCAGCAGGAAGTTGAGAATATCCTTGTGGGTATAGTCTACCCCGGGCATGGCCAGGCCCTGTCGGGTGGCCTTGTTGAGCACGGCGTCGTAGTTGACGCCCTGTCCGTCGTCCTTGACTTCAATGATGACCTCGCTGCCGGTGTGGCGGGCGGAGAGAATAATCTCACCCACTGGGTCCTTGCCGGCGGCGATGCGGTCCTGCACATTTTCCTCAATGCCGTGGTCCATGGAGTTGCGCACGATGTGCATGATGGGGTCGCCGATGCTGTCCACGATGGTCTTGTCGACCTCGGTGTCCTCACCCACCAGCACCAGACGGGCCTGCTTGTTGAGCTTTTTGCACATGTCGCGCACAATGCGGTTCATCTTCTGGAAGGTGGCCGAGACGGGCACCATCCGCAGAGACATGGACACATCCTGAAGCTCATCGGTGAGCTTGCGCAGCTGCCGGGCGGACTTGGTAAAGGCATCCAGCTTCAGGCCGTTCAGGTCGGGGGAGGCGGTGACCATGGACTCGGTGATGACGATTTCGCCCACCACGGCGGCCAGCTGGTCCAGCTTGCTGAGGTTGACGCTGATGAGGCTCTCCTTGTGGTGTGTGGTGGTAGTCTCAGGTTTGTGAGCCGGTGCCGCATGGGCCGCCGGAGCGGCGGCAGGGGCGGGAGCCGGCGCGGGTGCGCTGGGGGCAGCGGCCGGAGCGGCTGCCGCCGCGGGCGCGGGAGCGGGTGCAGCGGCGGGGGCGGGCGCGGGCGCGCTGGGAGCCGGGGCCGCAGCCTCAGGCTGGTCAGAGGTCTGGTAGGTGCGCACCGATCCGGCGCCGGTGACAATGTGAATGGCGTTGTCCCGGTCGGCCTTGTTGCGGAAGGAGAGGAGGAAGCCGCTCTCCACAATCTGGGCGGCGGTGGAGGGGTCGTGTTCCACCTCAGCCGGAACAAAGGTAAAGTCCTCTTCGCCGCAGATCTCCCGGATGGAGGTGGTCAGCATGAAGGCGCGCAGATTTTCCATCCCGCAGCCCTCGTCAAAAAAGACCAGCAGGGAGTAGGGGAAGCCGGGAGTTGCCGCGGGGGCGGGCGCCTCCGGAGCGGCCGCCGCCGTTTCCGCTGCGGCTGCCGGAGCCGCTGCGGCCTCCGGGGCCGGAGCACCGGCGGGAGCGGAGATTTGTTGGATGAAGCTATTAATCTTTTGCAGGAGTGTGTCGATATTTTCAATTAGGGGTTGGTCATTTTCAATGCACTCAATTTCCTGGCGGAAAAAGTCAATGGTCTGGAACAACAGATCAAAAAGCTCAGGCCGCAGGGACTCGGGGACAACCGAGATTGACTTGTCCCGGATGATAGAGAACAAGTCCTCTGCCCGGTGGGCGATGGTCATAAGGGAGTCATACTCCATCATGGCCGAGGAGCCCTTTATGGTGTGCATAATGCGGAAAATCGTATTAATATCATCGTCGGAGAACGTGTCTTCCTGCTCTGCAGCCAGTACAATGCTGTCGAGCTGCTCTAAAAGACCATTGGTCTCATAAAGAAACGCATCCAAAATGCTGTCGTTGCCCGTACCCATAAGCAGAACCCTTCCTTTTTTATGTACTACTGATATGTTATCGACCAGTTTTCGGAAAGATTAAGGCCAGAGGCGAACAAAAATCTGAACCACTGGTCCGGAAGCGGGTTTCAGGACAGATTCCCGGAGCGAAAAGCAAGCGCTGACGGAAACAAAGGTGATTGAATATGGCAAATCTGATGGGAATAACCAATCCAGTTCCCAACTATGATGGCTCTAATAATACGCGTACGCTGCCCACGCAGCCCAAACTGACGGATACCACCATCCAGAATATTCCCGATCCCACCCGGGTTGTACGGCCGGACGCCCGGACCGATCAGAATGCGGCCAACAACGCGCTGGACTCTGAGGTGCTGCGCTACGACTCCAACTTCCAGTTCTTTCTGCAAACGCTGCGGGAGTCCCCCGATTTGGGGATGGAGCTGACCCGGGCCATCACCTGGATGAGGGGCCTGGTGACCATGCCGGGGCTGACGGAGGGAATTGCGGAGGAGATCTCCCAGTTTCTCCAGATGCTCAAAATGGACGGGGAGGGGTTCCGGCAGTTTTTTCTCAATCAGATGGCCTCGGGCAACCGGTTCAGCGGGCCGCTGCTCTCGCTGCTGCGCCAGGCCTACCAGAGTATGCCCAGCGAGGGCGTGCGTGCGGGGATTTTAAACTTTTTAAAGCGGTACAGCGACTACTCCTCCACCGGGCACATCGCGGAGAACATCTCCCGCCTTTTGAAGCAGCTGCCCGACTATATGCCCAAGAGCTGGGGGGAAAAGCTGCTGACCATGACCGCCCAGTTTGATAACGGGGTGCAGGCGGGGGCCCGGAGCGAGAATTTGAAGCTCCTCCAGGGGCAGATTATGCCCCACCTGTCGTCCTATGTGGAGCGCACCCATGATTTGGGCACCGCCCGCACCCTCATCAGCCTTCTGATGCTCAACATCACCCGCTATGAAAACGGCGGAGAGGAGGGGCTTCTGCTGGCGTTCCGGCAGCTGGGCAGCTATGGAGAGCTCCTCTCCGGCCTCAATCAGCTGGATGACAAGGCGCTTTTGAAGCTCTTGCAGGACAACGACTTTACCAAGGCGGCCAAGGCGGATGCCTTTGCCGACCAGCTGGCCGGGATGGCCTCCCGGGCCCTGCGGGGGGAGTTTGGCGCCGAGGCCAAGGAGGCCTTTCAGGAGATTGTGCGGGCCATCCTCATCAATGAGAGCGTGTATATGCCCCTGCGCCACGGCATTATCCCCCTGGAGTGGGACAATAAGATGATGTATTCAGAGTTCTGGGTGGACCCGGACGAGGAGCAGCGGGACTCGGACGGCAAGCGGAATGGCCAGAGCGCCATCCAGTTCCTCTTCAAGCTGGATATTCAGAGCCTGGGCTTTCTGGAGATGGTGCTCACCGCCCAGGAGGAGAAGGTGGATTTGACGGTGTTCGGCCCCCGGGCCATCTCGGACCACCGGGAACAGGTGGCGGAGGACCTGCGCACCATTCTGGCCGACCACGGCCTGTCCGGCAACCAAATCCGGGTGACCAAGAGTGAAAAACCGCTGGCCATCACGGAAGTATTTCCAGATCTGTTTGAAGGGAAGCGAAGTGTAAATGTCAAAATCTGATACACCCGGCGGAGGCTCCAAGCGGGCCGTTGCCCTTCAATACGGAGTGGGCAATGGAGCGCCGGTGATTGTGGCCTCGGGAATGGGCCATTTGGCGGAAAAAATTGTGGAAGTGGCCACCGACAACGGCGTGCCGGTGTATGAGGACAACTCGCTGGCCACCGTCCTCTCCCAGATGGAACTGGGGAAGGAAATTCCCCCGGAACTCTACGAGGCGGTGGTGGAAATTTACCTCTACTTCCTCAATTTTGACCCGGAGGACCCGGAGAAGTACCGCCGGGAGCGGCGTGCACACATGGAGGAACAAAAAGGAGGAGAGAACAGTGGTCTATAAATATCTCATTCTGGACAGCAAAGGCAGACCGGTGGTCCACTGTACCTCTTTGGACAGTCTGAGTGCGCCGATGTGGCGTCTGGAGATGTCCGAGCAGGACGTGGAGCGCGTGATGACGCACAAGAACATCTGTCTGGTGGGCACGGCGGACAACTGTCCGGCCGCCGAGGGGCGGATTGTGCGCAGCAAAGGGGAGATGGTCTGGGTTGAATCTGTGCGGGCCCTCAATGAGGAGCTGCGGGAGAACCTGCGCATCCCGGTGCGCTTTGAGACCTTTCTCTACCCGGTCACCGGCACCTGGAAGGGCCGGAGAATGGCCATCAGCTATGATTTGAGCTGCGGCGGAGTGGCGTTTTACTGTGCCCAGCCGCTGGAAACGGGGGAAATTGCGGAGTTGGTGGTTACCGTGACCAGCCAGCCCCTGGTGCTGCGGGTGAAGATTCTGCGGCGGCTTCCCTCGGCAGAACCCATTCCCCTCTATGCCGCCCGGTTTGTGGACCTGGTGCGGGAGGAGGAGAGCATGGTGCGGGAGGCGGTGTTCAGCATCCAGCTGCGCTCCCCGTCCAGCCCGTAACCATTGGCTTAGAGCGTTCCGTGAGAAGACACAAGGAAAGGAAGGAAATGCACATGACGGTAAAAATTCGACGGCTTTGGTCGTTGCTGCTGGTCTTTGCCATGCTGATGAGCCTGGCGCCGCACTCTGCCGCGGACAGCTTCATGGACCCCTATCTGTCACAGATGGTGGAGTGGGGCTTTCTGCGGGGCGACATCCAGGGCAATCTCCGCCCGGAGAGCAACATCACCCGGGCTGAATTTGTGACTATCATCAACCGCGCCTTTGGCTATGACCAGGTGGGATCGACCCCCTTCACCGATGTGGAGGACACCGCCTGGTATGCCGATGATGTGGCCATCGCCTACACGGTGGGGTACATCAGCGGCACCTCGGCCAACACCTTCTCCCCCGACTGGGAGATCTCCCGGGAGGAGGCCGCGGTCATCATGGCCCGGAATATGATGATGCAGCCCACCGTGGGTGAGAACACCGCCTTCAGCGACGGCCGTGAGCTGAGTAACTGGAGCAGCGGTCTTGTGAGCACGGCGGCGAATTACCACCTGATCTCCGGCTATCCCGACGGCAGCTTCCGGCCCCAGAACCCCATCACCCGCGGTGAGGTGGCCATCATGGTGGTCAACGCCATCGGCACCCCCCTCCAGCAGCCGGGGACCTACAATTTGGGCAATGTCTACGGCAACGTGGTCATCACCGACTCGGGGATTACCCTGCGGGATACCGTAATCGCCGGTAACCTCTATATCAGCGTCGGCGTGGACTTGGGAGACGTACATCTGGAGAATGTCACCGTGCTGGGTGAGATTGTGGTCAGCGGCGGCGGCGTCAGTGAGGGCGGCGACGACAGTATCGTCCTGCGCAACGTGAATGCCCCCAGCCTCATTGTGGACAACATCAAAAACCAACTGGTCTCCTTCCGTGTGGAGGGCGACGGCGTCATTGATACCACCAGTGTGCGCACTGACAGCTATATTGCCGACAACACCCCGGCGGGCTACGGCCTGAGCCGGATTGAGCTGGACGGTGAGGACGGCAGCAGCCTGAAGCTGGCGGGCAATGTCAAAGAGGTTGTGAACCTGACCCCCAACTCCTATATTGGCATTGCACAGGGGCAGGCGGAGACCGTCACCGTGGATGAGAAGGCCACCGGCTCCACACTGGACATCACAGCGGGGGCTGAGGCGGGCAATGTGAATCTGGACGTGGGCACCACCGTCACCGGCGACGGCGACATCGCCAACCTGACGGTGAACTCCGACGGCAGCACCATCTCCATGCTGCCCGACCAGATTGTCGTCCGTCCCGGCGTCACCGCCACCATTGACGGCGAGCAGATGGACAGCGCGGCGGCGGCGGAGTCCTCCGCCGATCCCCGTCTGCTGGCGGGTTATCCCCAGATCACCGACCTGGCGCCCACCAGCGCCACGGCCAGCTTCAGCTCCAACAAGCGGGGCACCGTCTACTGGGCCATCACCTCGGTAACCGACGGATCGGTGGGGGTGGATGAGCTCATCAATCCCCAGTCCTACGCCACCAAGATTGTCAAGCAGGGCACTGTGACTCTGGGCGGGGCCAGCCAGCCCGGCACCGCCAAGATCAGCAACCTGACCTCCGACGGCTCCTACTACCTCTCCACCGTCTTTGTGGACGCCCGGGGAGACCAGAGCCCCCTGAAGGTCATCTCCTTTACCACACCGGATAACACCGTGCCCAATTTTGCCACCAATTACCCCTATCTCTCCAAGATCACCAACATCTCCGCACAGGTCACCACGATGGCCACCAAGACCTGCCGGCTGTACTGGGCGGTGCTGCCCAAGGGCTCCGCGGCCCCCACGGCCAGCGATTTCAAGGCCAACGCCGTCACCGGCAATCTGGGCTTTGGCACCTTGGACGTGACCAAGAACACCGAGTACACCTTTGAGGCCAACAATGTGCCGCTGGAAGAGCTGAAGGACTACGACCTCTATCTGTGGCTCACCGATGTGGACGGCGGCCAGAGCTCTGCGGTGAAGAAGCTCTCGTTTACCACCGTGGATAAGACGCCCCCCGTGTTCAACACCGAGCCCACCATCAACAAGGTGGATAAGACCTCTGTGGGCATGTACGCCAACCTCAACGAGGCGGGCACCCTCTACTGGGTGGTTGTGGCCCAGGGCGAGGAGTACCCCAAGCCTCTGGCCAGCCAGTCCGGTGCGGTGGACCTGGCCAGCGATACCGCCAAGCTCCAGGTGTCCGCGGGCATGAACGCCCTCAAGAGCGGCAAGGTGACCATGACCGCGGGCAAGGATGTCACCTTCAATGTCAGCGGTCTGGAGGCGGAAAAGGCCTATGACCTCTACTATGTGGCCCAGGACAAGGCGGGCAACTTCTCTGCCACTGTGAAGAAGATTACCATTCACACCCTGGACCCCAACGCCCCCACGGTCACACAGGAGTTTACTAAGTATAACGGTACCGATACCACCACACCGCTGCCGGAGAGTGATGTGCGTCTGGTGTTCAGTGAGACGGTGCAGGATGCAGGTACCAATACCACTTATATGGACCTCTATCAGGCGGTGACTCAGGCAGTCAGTCAAGGTAAGGACGCAGAAATGGCGGCAAGAGATAAAATGGCCAATGTCCTGAGCAATGCCATCTATCTCTATCAGGTGCCTTCCAACAGCCAGCCGGAAAAGCTGGAAGGTGCCACAGACGCGGATAAGACAGGCGACGCATGGACGATTGACTACCGCTATGCCGAGATTACCCTGGAAGAGGGCAAGACGGTGGTCACCTTCCCCGGCGGCACAGGTATTAACCTCAAGAGTGGTGCCACATACTACTTTGAAATTCAAGCCGCCACTATCGCAGATACTTCCAGTGCGAAAAATATTATGGGCAAAGAGACGTTGGATCGGTTTACCACTGTCTTTGCACAAGTAAATTTGTCCGCACTTAACCAGAATACAATTACAACATATATGGATTCCACTGGAGCAGAACAGACCCCTGCTGACGCCATTCCTGTAGATGTGAGTTGGCGTCTGACCCCAGTGTCTACCCAGAAAGTAGACGATTCCATTGACTGGGATATGCTCATTTGGTCGGATACCAGTGTGGAGTTCCAGTTGTACGCCCGTGAATTGGGTGATTCGACAGGAACGTGGAAGTTGCTCAATGCTTCTCCGGTA
>DXDX01000140.1 GCA_019115265.1 Candidatus Flavonifractor merdigallinarum
GGAGTTGGTGAGCATCATCACGCAGCGGTCAATGCCGATGCCCAGGCCGCCCGTGGGGGGCATGCCGTACTCCAGGGCGGTGAGGAAGTCCTCGTCCATCATGCCGGCCTCGTCGTCTCCCTTGGCCCGCAGCTCCACCTGCTTCTGGAAGCGCTGGCGCTGGTCAATGGGGTCGTTCAGCTCGGAGAAGGCGTTGCCCATCTCGCTGTGGCAGATAAAGAGCTCAAAGCGCTCGGTGAGCCGGGGGTCCTTGGGGGAGCGCTTGGCCAGGGGGGAGACATCCACCGGGTGCATGGTGATGAAGGTGGGCTGAATGAGCTTCTCCTCCACTTTCTGGTCAAAGCACTCGTACAGGGCGTTGCCCCAGGTCTTGTCCGCGGTGGCGGGCAGCTCCACACCAATGGACTTGGCGGCGGCCACTGCCTCCTCGTCGGAGGTGATGGCCATAAAGTCAATGCCGCAGTACTGCTTTACCGCCTCGTGCATGGGCAGGAGGGGCCAGCCAGGGGTCAGATCAATCTTCTCCCCCTGCCACTCCAGCTCATAGGTGCCCAGAATTTTCTGGGCGGCGGTGGTGAGCAGCTCCTCAAAGAGATCCATCATGCCGTTAAAGTCGGTGTAGGCCTGGTAAAGCTCCACGGTGGTAAACTCCGGGTTGTGCTTGGGGTCCATACCCTCATTGCGGAAAATACGGCCAATCTCATACACCCGGTCCATGCCGCCCACAATGAGCCGCTTGAGGGGCAGCTCGGTGGCGATGCGCATATACATGTCCAAATCCAGGGTGTTGTGGTGGGTGATGAAGGGCCGGGCGGTGGCGCCGCCGGAGATGGTGTTGAGGACTGGGGTCTCCACCTCCATATAGCCCCGCCCGTCCAGGAAGTCCCGGACGTGCTTGATGAACTGGGAGCGGATGACAAAGTTGCGCTTCACCTCGGGGTTGACCATCAAGTCCACATAGCGCTGGCGGTAGCGGGTCTCCTTGTCGGTGAGACCGTGGAACTTCTCCGGCAGCGGGAGAAGGGACTTGCTCAGGAGGGTGATATTCTTGGCCCGGACGCTCATCTCGCCCCGCTGGGTGCGGAACACATCGCCCTCCACCCCCACAATGTCACCGATGTCAAACTTCTTGAACTTCTTGTAGACCGCCTCGTCCATCTCGTCCTGCCGGGCGTAGAGCTGGATGCGGCCATCCCGGTCCTGGAGGTCGCAGAAGCTCACCTTGCCCATGCCGCGCTTGGACATGAGGCGGCCGGCCACTTTGACATTCTGCCCCTCCATCTCATCAAAATGCGCCTTAATCTGCGCGGATGTGGTGTCCCAATCAAAGCGGGTAATCTGGAACGGGTCCTCTCCCGCCTGCTGAAGCTCCTGGAGCTTGTTCCGCCGGACCTGCTGCAGCTCGGACAGGGACGGCTCCTGCTGGGGATTCTTCTTCTCGTTGCTCATTGGCCCCTCTTCCTCTCTTATGCCTTCTCGATGTTCAAAATCTGATAATACAGGGTACCGGCGGGGGCCTCCACCTCCACCTCGTTCCCCACGCTCTTACCCAGCAGAGCCCGGCCAAAGGGGGAGTCCTCTGAGATGCGGCCATTCATGGGGTCGGCCTCCTGAGAGCCCACCACCTCATACACCACTTCCTCGTTGAACTCCTTGTCCAGCACGGTGATGCGGCTGCCCAGGCGGACCATGGTGGTGTCGTCGCTGTGCTCGTCCTCAATGACCACACAGTTTTGCAGGATATTCTCCACCTCGGCAATGCGGGCGTAGAGCTTTCCCTGCTCGTTCTTGGCCTCGTCGTACTCGCTGTTCTCACTCAGGTCGCCAAAGGAGCGGGCCTCCTTAATCTGGTCGGCCACCTCCCGCTCGCGGACGGTTTTCAGGTAATTGAGCTCCTCTTTCAGCTTCTCGAAACGCTCAGGGCTCAGCTTATATTCTTTTGCCATGACTGCGCACACCTTTCCTTTTCTGCCAGATATGAGAAATGAGCCGTTACCGGCTCTCATCTTTGAAGGCATAATTTGTTTCATTATTATAGGTACTTTTCCGCCATCTGTCAAGAGATTTACCCGCTCCAGCCGGGTAAAACCCGGATTTCGTCCGCCTTGTACACACCCTCCTCCCAGAGCAGCTCCAGGAGCGGGAGGCGCTCCAGCTCGGGGGGCAGGGGACTTTTTCCAGCGAGCATCAGGCCGTCCAGCTGCACCTTCCCCCACAGCACAAGCTGGCCGCTCCCCTCCCCCTCCGCGCCGGAAAAGCACAGCGTCACCTCCGCGCCGGTCCGCCCCTCCAGGGCGGGCAGGCCGTACTCCCGGCCCAGACAGGCCAGCAAGTCTTCTCCCTCCCCGCCGGGCACCTCCACCGCCAAGCGGCGCACCTGGGGGGCCAGGGCGGCGGCGGCCTCAAAGAGGGCCCGGTCCACCCGCCGCCCCGCCAGCGCCACCGTGGCCCGCTCTGGGGGGATGCCGGCGCGCCGCAGCCAGGTGAGGGCCAGGCGGGGGGCCAGCGCTGCGCACAGCGGCCCTGGCTCCACCGGGCACAGCCCCGCCTCTGCCAGCACCGGCCAGCCGTCAAACGCTGGGGCGGTGAGGCACCGGCGGCACCCCACCTCCAAAAGGCTTCGGGCGGTGCGCAGCAGCCGCCTGCGCCGGGCGGCGGCGCCGGTGCGTCTCCCCAGAGGGCAGTCCCCCCGGCACAGAAGCACCCCCGCCCGGCGCTCCACCTCCAGCACCGGGCGCCAGCCCCGGCGCTGGGTCTCGGTCAGCCAGCCCACCATGTCCATCCCCCCTATCCGGTTCAGGGGTATGCACGGAGGGGCACTTTTATGCCGCCGGTTCCAGCAGCTCCAGCGCGGCCTGGAGCTGGGGGTCGTCCTCATACTTCAGCGCGTCCGCCGCCAGAAGGGCGGCCTGTTCATCGGTGAGGGACACCTCCTCATCCAAGGTGAGGCCGGTACCAATGAGGCTCACCCCCTCGCCGGTGAAGTATGCGGCGGTAGAGAGGCCGACGGCCCCGCCGTTGGGCAGGGGGAAGGTCTGCTGGGAGTAGCCCTTGCCGCTGGTGGGCACCCCCACCACCACAGCTACCCCGCGCTCCCGCAGCTCACCGGCAAACATCTCGGCGGCGGAGTAGGTGTCCTGGTTGACCAGCACCGCCATGGGCAAATCCACACAGTCCGCGTCCGACTCAATCACTTCCTCTTTGCCGGTGTGGCTGCGGGTTTGGAGGATGGGCCCCTCGTCCAGCAGGAAGTCCAGCATGTTGGTCAGCTCATCCAGGTAGCCGCCGCCATTGTTGCGCATATCAAAGACCAGGGCGGTCACTCCCTGGCTCTGGAGGTCCTCCACAGCGGCCTCCACCCGCTCCGCGCTGCGGGTAAAGAAGTTGCTCAGCTTCACATAGCCCACTCCGCTGTCCAGCTTCTCATAGCGCACGGGGTCCGTCTCAATGGCCCGCCGCTCCACGGTGACCTCCCGCTCGGCCCCAGAGGCGTCCCGGACGGTGAGGGCGACGGTGGTGCCCTCCTCCCCCTGGATGAGGCTGGTGGCGTTCTCCTGGGCGTCTCCGGCCACGCTCTGGCCATCCACTGCCACAATCAGCTCACCGGCCTGGAGGCCGGCCTCTTCCGCCGGGCCGCCGGCGGTCACCGCCACAATGTGGACCCCGTCCTCCTCGCTGTAATTTACCGTCACGCCAATGCCCACATAGCGGTTGGCCCGGCGCTCCTGTTCCGCCTGATACTGCTCAGCGGTGAGGTAATAGGACCAGCGGTCCCCGGTGGCGGAAATCATGCCGCTCATGGCCCCATCGACAATCTCACTCTTTTCAAACTCCCCCACAAAGGAGGTGTTCACCAGGGCCAGCCCCTCCAGGAGGGTCAGCCCTCCCCTGCCCAGGACTGCCCAGCACACCAGGGCGACGGCAGCCACTGTCACCACCAGGGTGAGCACGATGGCGAGCAGCAAATGCAGCAGGGAAAAGCGTTTTTGGCTCAGACCGGTCGTTTTCATCCAAATCATTCCTTTCTGGAACAGAGTGAAGCGGAGCGGACCGGGGCGTCTGCCCGGTCCGCTCCGCGGGTATGTATCACGCTATGGATTACCAATTGTAAGCCCGCACAAAGGGCAGGTTGTAGAACTGCTCCGGGTTCACCCGCTGGTAGTTCACCCGCACCTCAAAGTGGAGGTGGTTGCCGGTGGAGGAGCCGGTGGTGCCCACATAGCCGATGACCTGGCCTTGGCTCACTATCTGTCCGGCGCTCACCGCCCGGGAGGTCATATGGGCGTAGAGGGTGGAGTTGCCGTTGCCGTGGTCAATGACCACATAGTTGCCATAGGAGCTGTGGTAGGCAGAGGTGACCACCTGTCCGCCCCGGGCCGCCAGAATGGACGTACCGGCGGGGGCGGGGATGTCGATGCCCGTGTGGCTGTTGGGCCGCTGGGTGATGGGGTGGATGCGGTAGCCGAAGGCGGAGGTCAGCTTATAGTAGCCGGGCAGCGGCCAGGCATACCCCGAGCCGGTGTTGATGACCACATTGTTCTGCTGGCGCTGGGCCTCCAGCTCTTTCTGCTTCTTGACAATCTCCGCGTTGACCTCCGCCAGCGCCTGATTCTCCGCGTCCAGAGCGGCGTTGAGCTTCTCCGCGTTGGCGTTGATCTCTTGCAGCAGCGCCTTGGACTCGTCCACCTTGGCCTGCTGCTGGGCCTTGGCCTGCTCCTGGGCGGCCTTGGCCTCCTCCTGCTCCGCCCGAGCGGTCTCCAGGTCGGCCTTCAGCTGCTCAATCTGCTGACGGGTGGCCACCAGATCCTCCATGACAGCATTGTCATAGTCCATAATCTCGTTGATGTCCGCCAGACGGCTCAGAAGGTCAGAGAAATCCTTGGAGGAGAAGAGGATGGACCAATAGGACACGTCGCCGTCCTCCTCCATGGCGCGCACCCGCTGGCAGAAGAGCTCGTACTGCTCTTCCTCCCGGGCCACAGCGGCCTGGCGCTCCACCTCTTTCTGCGCAATCTCGCCGTCGTAGTAGCTGATCTGGCTCTCAATGCTCTCAATCTCGTCGGCAATGGCGTTGAGCTGCTGGGTGAGGACGTTCAGCTTCTGCTCCGCCGCTGTCTTTTGATCTTTGATGTCGTCCAGTTCGCTCTGGAGCTGGGCCTGCTTCTCTTTGGAGGCCTGCTGCTGCTCTTTGAGGGCGTCAATCTCGCTCTGGGTCACCGCGCCCGCCCGGCTCACCGCCAGGGTGAGCATGGGCACTACCAGAGAGGCCGCCATGAGCACCGCCAGAATCAGCGTCACAATCCGGCGGAACTCCAGCTTGTGTTTGGGGTGGTTGGGATGGTTCGTGTTCTTTTGAGGCATAGCTTTTTTCTCCTGTTCCCGTTAGACCTGAAGGAAGCGGCGAATCGCCAAAATACTGCCGCCCACGCCGATGACAAACCCAGTGCCCGCAAAGATGGCCATGACCCGGCCCGCCAGGCGCTTAAAGGGCAGCATGGTAATGAGCTGGATGGTGTCCGAGCCCGCGATAGCCCTGGCAATCAGCTCATAAATCCCCCACTGGAGGAAGAACGCCAGCACCGCGCCGAAGAGCCCGATAATGAGCCCCTCAAACACGAAGGGCCAGCGCACAAAGCTGTTGGTGGCGCCGCACATCTTCATAATGGCAATCTCGTCCCGGCGGTTGAAGGTGGCCAGGCGGATGGTATTGGTGATGATGAAGAGGCTCACCAGCAGCAGCGTGACCACCAGAATAAGGGCCACACCGCTGGCGATGTTGCGCACCACCACGAAGCCCTCGGCAATCTCCGGCGCGGCGGTGATATTGACAATCCCCGGAATCTGCCGCACCTGCTCCACCGTCTGCTCCAGCTGCTCCAGGTTCACCACATGAATACGGTAGCGGTCCCGGAATACCGTGTCGGGCAGACTCTCAAAGAGCTCATTTTCGTCCTTGTCGGCGGCAAACTCATCCTTGGCCTCCGTCTTGGACATAAAGGTGACCTCCGCCACATTGGGCACCGCCTCAATGCTGCTCTGGAGGGCCTTGGCCTCCTCCTCGGAGTAGGACTCGTCCACAAAGGCCAGAAACTCATTCTGCTGCTCGTAGCTGCCCCACATCTCGTCCAAATTGATGGCCACCAGGGAGAAGGACCCCATGATGAGGAGACAGCATACAATCATACACAGTGCCGCGAAGGACATAAGCCCGTGAGCAAATATGCTCCGAAAGCCCTCCACGAAGAAATATCCAATGTTGTTAAAATGTTTCATTGTCGTAATACCCGCCCATTCCGTCGCTGATGATGCGTCCGTTTTCAATGGCCACCACCCGCTTGTCAAAGCGGTTGACCAGCTCCTTTTCGTGGGTGACCACCAACACCGTGGTGCCCAGCTCATTGATTTTCTCCAGCAGCATCATGATCTCCAGAGAGCGCTGGGGGTCCAGGTTTCCGGTGGGCTCGTCGGCAATGATCATACTCGGATTATTCACCAGGGCCCGGGCGATGGCCACACGCTGCTGTTCCCCGCCCGAGATCTCGTCGGGCCGGCGGTCGGCCTTTCCCTCCAGCCCAACCAGCTCCAGCACATACTGGATGCGCTTTTTGATCTCCCGGGGGGAGGCCCCCACCGCCCGCATGGCGAACACCAGATTTTCATAGATGCTCTTTTTTTCAATCAGGCGAAAATCCTGGAAAATCACCCCCAGGGTACGGCGCATGTAGGGCACCTGATGGGGCCGGATGGTATTCAAATTATAGCCGTTGACCATCAGCCGCCCCTCATTGGGGGCGATCTCAGCGGTGATGAGCTTGATGATGGTGGACTTGCCGGAGCCGGACGGCCCCACCAGAAACACAAATTCCCCATCGTCAATGCGCATGGAGATCCCTTTCAGGGCCTTGGTCCCATTGTCATAGGACTTATATATGTCAATAAATCGGATCATAGTAACCTCATATGCAGCAACAGCACAGATGCAGAATGCAGCCCCAGGCGCCAAGGCGCCGGTGCCAAATTCTGCATCTCGCTATGTCAGTTGTCAATCCCGCGGGAGATCAGGTACTTCTTAACCATCAGCGCCACCTTGAAGGTGATGGCGTCGTCAAACTCCCGCAGATCCAGCCCGGTGAGCTTCTTGATCTTCTCCAGGCGGTAGACCAGGGTGTTTCGATGGACAAAGAGCTTGCGGGCCGTCTCTGACACATTTAGGTTGTTTTCAAAGAATTTATTGATGGTGAAGAGCGTCTCCTGATCCAGGGCGTCAA
>DXDX01000141.1 GCA_019115265.1 Candidatus Flavonifractor merdigallinarum
AGCCCCGATATGATGGGCGTTGTGGGCCGTCTGGGTAAGATCCTGGGCCCCAAGGGCCTGATGCCCTCCCCCAAGGCCGGCACCGTCACCCCCGACGTGGCCAAGGCTGTTACCGAGATCAAGGCCGGTAAGGTGGAGTACCGTCTGGACAAGACCAACATCATCCACTGCCCCATCGGCAAGGTTTCCTTCGGCGCTGAGAAGCTGACCGAGAACTTCAACGCCCTCATGGGCGCCATCATCAAGGCCAAGCCCTCCGCCGCCAAGGGCCAGTATATCAAGAGCTGCGTCACCGCCACCACCATGGGCCCCGGTGTGAAGATCAACAGCGCGAAGCTGGTGTAATCAGAAGCGTGGAGCACCCGGAGCAGGCGCACAGCGAACCGCGCAGACCGGAAAACAGGCGACCCCGAAGGGGGAGCGGCATTTCCGGCGCAGCGGGGAGCAGTGTGCCGCAGCGGAGGGTGTGAAGCGTGCCAAGAAGCGCGGAGGCCGCGAAGAGCGAGCCGCAGCGTGACAAGCTGGGAGGTGCGCCTATTCGGCGCAATCCCACAAAAAAGGTCATGTCCGGGCAGGTTGTGCTTGACACAGCCTGTCCGGGGTGATATAATAATTCGCGTGTTCAAAGACAGCGGGCATCCATAAGCCCCGCCGAGAATGCAGCAAGTGAAGAATTTTCTTTGTGCTGTTTTCGTGCTTTGGGCATGAGAAGAGCATTTTTTACTTTCTGGAGGTGAATCCCACATGCCTAACGCAAAGGTTCTGAGCGAGAAGCAGGCCATCGTCGCCGAGCTGACCGAGAAGCTGAAGAGCGCTTCCAGCGGCGTCCTGGTGGACTATAAGGGCATCACCGTGGCTGAGGACACCGCTCTGCGCGCTGAGTGCCGCAAGAACGAGCTGGACTATGCGGTGGTGAAGAACACTCTGGTGCGCTTTGCCATCAACAACGTGGGCCTGGAAGAGATGGATTCCGTTCTGAACGGCACCACGTCTCTGGCCCTGAGCCATGGCGACCCCATCGCGCCCATGCGCGTCATCGCCAAGTTCGCCAAGCAGTTCAATGGCGCCAAGTTCGTCATCAAGTCCGGTTTCATGGACGGCAAGGTCCTGTCCCTGGACGAGATCAACGCCCTGGCTGACCTGCCCTCCAAGGAGGTCCTGCAGGCTCAGGTCATGGGCACCATGCTGGCTCCCATCACCAGCCTGGCCATTGTCCTGAAGGCCATCTGTGAGCAGAAGGGCGGCTCCGTGGACGCCGCTCCCGCCGAGGAGGCCGCCGCCGAGTAAGGCGGAATTCCGCGATTCCGGGGTACAACCCCATCGATTCCCCTAGGGGAACCATGATTTTTAAAGATTGTATTTAGGAGGTAACTTATCATGGCTAGCGAGAAGATCACTGCTTTGATTGAAGAAGTTAAGGGCCTGACCGTTCTGGAGCTGTCCGAGCTGGTGCACGCTCTGGAGGAGGAGTTCGGCGTTTCCGCCGCCGCTATGGCCGCTCCCGCTGCTGGCGGTTCCGACGCTCCCGCCGCTGCTGAGAAGACCGAGTTCGACGTGGTTCTGGCCGGCTTTGACGCCGCTGCCAAGATCAAGGTCATCAAGGCTGTCCGTGAGATCACCGGCCTGGGCCTGGCTGACGCCAAGGCTGTGGTCGAGGGCGCTCCCAAGGCTCTGAAGGAGGGCGTGGGCAAGGACGAGGCCGAGGAGATGAAGAAGAAGCTGGAGGAAGCCGGCGCCAAGGTGGAGCTGAAGTAAGCTTCCCTGGATTTCATCCATCCGTCTATCCAAGAGGACCTGAGGCAACTTGCCTCAGGTCCTCTTTTTTTCTTGCAGGCTGACAGAGTTGACCCGCTTTTCAGAGATGCAAGTACACTTGAGAGAAGATGCAGACCGGAAGCACACGCCGAGCGCACACGCTTCCGGTCTGAATAAAAACAGAGATTCTCTCTGCTTTGCCAGAGGCGTTTCTTATGCAGGAAATTTTCTTGTTCTTGCAAAAAGAGCCTCTGTTTTGTTTGGGAGAAAAATCAGGGCTTGTGGGATTGAGGGGAGAGGGGATGTCTGGTATAATGGGAAAAACGCATGTTCTACCACAGAGGAGATGAGGGTATGGAGTATTTGCAGCACCTCAACGAGGCTCAGCGGGAGGCGGTGACCACCACTGAGGGCTTTGTCCGAATCATTGCGGGGGCGGGTTCGGGCAAAACCCGGGCGCTGTCCCACCGCTTTGCCTTTCTGGTCCAGGAGCTGGGCATCCTGCCGGGGAATATCCTCTGTGTCACCTTTACCAACAAATCCGCCAACGAGATGCGCCAGCGGATACACCAGCTCACCGGGGACAACGACACCGGCTACATCAATACCTTCCACGGCTTCTGTGTCTCCATTCTCCAGGAGGACAGCCATGCCATCCAGTACCCCAAGAGCTTTCTGGTGCTGGATAATACCGACATTGACGCCATGCTCCAGATTATCTATGAGGAGCGGGGCCTCACCCTGCGGGAGATGACCTTTTCCGCCGCCCGGAATCTGATTGAAGAGCGCAAATTATTCCGGGAGCCGGAGTACTACCGGGATATGATTGCCATGCCGCTGGATATTTTGAAAGAGAAGTATGACCAGGCGACGGCGGCACAGGACATCATCTTCTACGGCTATCTCTACCAGGAGAAAAAGTGCTTTGGTCTGGACTACAATGACCTCATCAAGTTCTCGCTCTACCTCTTTCAGGAGCGGGAAGACCTCCGGCTCAAGTGGCAGCAGCGGCTGGAGTATATCATGATTGACGAGTTTCAGGACATTGACCAGCTCCAGTACCAGCTGATGGAAGTGCTGTGCGGCTACCACAAGAACCTTTTTGTGGTGGGGGACCCGGACCAGACCATTTACACCTGGCGGGGGGCGAATATCCGGTATCTGCTGGACTTTGACCGCGCTTTCCCTGGAACCAAGACCATCCAAATGCTCCAGAACTACCGCTCTACACCGGAAATTCTGGCGGCAGCCAACTCCCTCATTGACAAGAACGAGCACCGAATGAAAAAGAATCTGCTTCCCACTCTGCCCCCTGGGGGGCCGGTTCTGTGTCATCTGGCGGAGACGCAGGAGAAAGAGGCCCGGTGGATGGCCGCCGAGATGAAAGCGCTGCACGCGGACGGGGTACCCTATCGGGACATGGCGGTGCTCTACCGGGCGCACTATGTGACCCGGACGGTGGAAGAGGTGGTGCGTCAGGAGCAGATTCCCTATACCATTTACAGCGGCACGCCTTTCTTCAACCGCATGGAGATCAAGGACGCCCTGTGTTACCTGCGGATGAGTGTCTATCAGGATGATCTGTCCTTCCGGCGGGTGGCCAATGTGCCAAAGCGGAATTTGGGGAAGCGGCGAATGGCTTTTTTGGAGGAGTACGCCCAAAAACAAGGCTGTTCGCTCTATCAGGTCCTCCGGGACACCCTGGAGGAACCCATTTTCAAAGGAACCCGGGCCAAGTCCTTTGTCTCTCTGGTGGAGGGGTTTTCCCGCACCTGGGAGGGGCGCCCCATCTCAGAAGTACTGTCCGCCCTTCTCAACGAGAGCGGATATGAAACCATGCTCCGCACCGAGGGCAGCCAAGAGCGGCTGGACAATCTGGCGGAATTGAAGCAGTCGGTGTACGAGTATGAGACGACCTGCGGAGAGGAGAGTACACTGGAGCACTATCTCAGCCATGTGGCACTGTTCAGTAACTCGGACACTGGGGAGCCGGGGGACAAGGTGAAGCTGATGACCGTCCACGCCGCCAAGGGTCTGGAGTTTCCCTATGTCTTTTTGTGCGGCATGAATGAGGGAATTTTTCCCTCCCGGAAGGTGCGCACCCTGCCAGGGATGGAGGAGGAGCGGCGGCTGGCCTTTGTGGCCCTCACCCGAGCGGAGAAACGGCTCTACCTCTCTGAGGCGGATGGCCGGAATTTTGACGGTTCTCCCCGCTATCCCTCCCGCTTTTTACTGGACATCGACCAGGAGCTGCTGACCTACACCAATCCGCCGGAAGAGGGGCTGATTCGGGAGGCCAGGGACTATATCGCCTACCGACAGGCGGCGCTGAGCAGGGAAGAGGGGACTGGGGAGTTTGCGGCAGGGGAGCGGGTGCGCCATTCCGTCTTTGGAGCTGGAACGGTGCTGGAAGTAGATAGGGAGCGGGGCGCCCATGTGATTCAGTTTGACGACATGGAGACTCCCCGGCGGATTTCCTTCCGGGCAAAATTAGAGCGGCTTTCCTGAAAAGGAAAACCGCTTCTGCCCAGTCAAGCTGGAAGGTTTTGTTTGTGGCCACCACCATGGCGGGAGGTTTCTGCGCTCGCCGCGCGGGCGTCCTACGCGGACAGCGCCCGATTTCTTTTCGCGGAAAAGAAACCGGGGAAAGAAAAGGAGAGGGGAACTTCTCGTTCCCCTCTCCACTCCCCTCCAAAAGGGCGGCCTTTTCAGGGGGCCGCCCCATTTGTGGGTGCAAATTTATGGTTTTTTCTGTGGCAACAGACTTACCTAAATCGAGGTCACCTGTCTTGCAAGGCAGTACAACGCTGCCCACATAGGCGAAAAGCCCGGTTCAAATGGCACCGGACTGGCGAAATCCCACCGCAGTAGACATTTAGCCCGGTTGCGCATTGGGGGGAGTGCAGAGGGGGTTGCCCCCTCTGCGCTTTCTTTCTCACCGCTTTCTTTGGCAAAGAAAGCGGTGCGCCACCCGCGCAGGGTGCCTGTCCGGCGAGGACGAAGGCCTTACAGATCCTTGTGCAGGATGGGGGAGAGGGGCTTATAGATGAGGAAGCACAGCACCACATCCAGCAGGCCCTTGACCAGGGTGAAGGGGGCGTTGAAGGTAACCAGGCACTCCAGCAAACCGTTGACGGAGGGACGGATGGCCTGATACATCCCAATAATGGCCTCCAGCGGCATCCCGTAGGCCACCACATAGACAGGATATGTAATGAAGTAGTTGAGGGGGATGGAGAAGAGCGCCATCACCACCGAGCCCACCAGAGCGCCCAGAAGAGCGCCTTTGCGGGACTTCATCATTTTGTAAATGACACCGGCGGGGACCACAAAGCTGGCGCCCAGCAGGAAATTGCACAGTTCACCGGCACCGGCGGTGGAGGTAATCATCAGGTGAATCAGGTTTTTGACCAGGCAGACCACTGCGCCGTACACCGGCCCCAGAGCGAACGCGGCCAGCAGAGCGGGCAGTTCCGAGATGTCCATCTGAACGAAAGAGGGCATCAGGGGCACCGCAAAGTCCAGAAACATCAGCACAAAGGCGATGGCAGAGAGCATGGCGGTGACGGTGAGGGCGCGGACCCGGGAGCGGGTCTGGCTGCGGGGGCGCACGGCGGCGGTATTGGGCTGGGACATAAAAAACACTCCTTTTTGCAAGTAACACCTGAAAGCCTATGTCTTTCAGGTGTTAAACACAAACAGGAGGTGTGGTCAACACATCTTCTTCCATCCAGACTTCGCACCGAGAATGGTGCGTTACTGTCGGTTCCGGAATTACACCGGATCTTGCGCGGGGAGCGCTCGCGGACTGTACCGCCGATCGGGATTTTCACCCTGCCCTGAAGACATCACATTCAGTTGTTCCGTCCCTATTATAGACGAAGGGAAGGGGAATTGCAAGAGGAAGTTGTAAAAAACAGATGTTCGATTCTGGTTGACTTCCAGAGTGGGATATACTACAATGAGAACAGGAACGCAGAGAGGGGAGATGGGGGATGATTCGCGGAGATACCTGCTGTTTTACCGGCCACCGGCCGGAAAAGCTGCCCTGGCGCAGGGATGAGACAGACCCCCGCTGTCTGGCGCTCAAGCGCAATCTGACGCGGGAGCTGGAGCGGGCCTATCGGGATGGCTACCGGCATTTCATCTGCGGCATGGCCCGGGGCGCGGATTTTTATTTCTGCGAAGCCGCGCTGGACCTGCGGGACCGCCGGACGGGGGTGACCGTGGAGGCCGCCATCCCCTGTGAGGAGCAGGCCGCCCGCTGGAGCGACGCTGAGCGGGTGCGGTATTTTGATTTGGTGGGCCACTGTGATTTGGAGACGATGGTGCAGCACCACTATGATCGGGGCTGTATGCTCCGGCGCAACCGCTATATGGTGGACCGATCTTCCCGTCTGCTGGCGGTGTACGATGGTCTGCTGGGGGGTACGATGTACACCATTACCTACGCCAAAAAGCGGGGCCTAGAGGTGGTGCTTCTGGATGTATCGGGGGAGCGCACTCTGTTTTGAGGGACGTCTGCGGAACGCCGCAGGCGTTTTTCTCTGCCTCAATTTCTGCAAATGCAAAAATTAAGATTGACATCGTGATCGAGAAGGGGTACAATCCAATTAGAACATCTGCAAATGCAGAAAATAAGAGGAGGAGAACGAGATGGCACGACTGCCCCATTTGCCGGAGTCGGAATTGGATTTGATGTTGACCATCTGGAGTATGGAGGGGCCGGTGACCGCTCCGGCCCTGCTGGAGAAGTTGGAAAAGCCCCTGACCGCCAGTGCCCTGCACAGCTATTTGAAGCGCCTGGAGGAGAAGGGCTATCTGTGCTGTGAGAAGGTGGGCAAGGTGAACCAGTACCGGCCTCTGGTGGACCGGGCCGCCTATCAGCGCCAGGAGAGCCGCTCCATTCTGGGCAAGCTCTACCAGGGCTCTCTGCGCCATTTTACCGCCGCCCTGTACGACGGGGGGAATCTGGACCGGCGGGAGGTGGAGGAGCTGCGGGCCTATCTGGAGGAACTGGAGGAGAGGGGGGAGGTGTGATGGAGGGTCTGTTCGTCCCGGTGGCGCTGGCCTCGCTGACCACATCGGCGGTGCTGCTGCCGCTGCTCCTGCTGTCCGCCCGGCTGCAAAACCGCTATGCGGGCCGGACGCTGTATGTGGTGTGGCTGGTTCTGGCGCTGCGTCTGGCGGTGCCGGTGGATTTGAGTCTGCCCCAGACGCCGGTTCAAGTGACCGCTCCCAACTATACCGTCACATGGCCCACCCATCAGAGCCAACTTCCGCCTGTGCAGACGTTGAAACCGTCTATGGACACGCCAGTGGGGGAGGCTGTCACCTCCACGGAGCCGGAAAACTCCGCCGCCGTATCTCTCATAGAGCTGGCGGCGGTGGTATGGCTGGGTGGGGTGCTTTGGCTGCTGCTGGTGCGGGGGAGCGGTTACCTCTTTACCCGGCGGGCGCTGCTGCGCTTTTCCCGCCCAGCGGATGGGGAGACCGTGGCCCAGACCGCCGCGCTGTGTGCCGAGCTGAGCCTGCGCCGCCCGGTGCCGGTGCGGTTCCATCCGGGGCTGAGTTCACCGCTGACGCTGGGGGTAATCAAGCCGTTGATTTTGCTGCCAGTGGGAGAGGCGCCGGAGGGGGCGCTGCGGCATGAGCTGTGCCACATCCGACGGAAAGATTTGCTCTACCAGCTTTTACTGCTGTGGGTGACTACGGTACACTGGTTCAACCCTCTGGTCTGGTGGATGAGCCGGGTGGCCAGACGGAATCTGGAGTTCTGCTGTGACGACGATGTGGTGCGGGGGAGGGATGCCGCCTTTCGCCGCCAGTATGGGGAACTGCTGCTGACCACGGCGGCGGAGACAGACGGCCCGGTGCTCTCCACCCGCTTTGGCGGCAGCGCCGCCGAGATGAAAAGGAGGCTGAGCAATTTGTTCACCTGCAAGAAAAACAGCGCCGCTCTCACGGCGGTAGTCCTGCTGGGCGTGCTGCTGGTGGGTGTGCTGGTGGCCTGCGAGAGCCAGAGCGATTCACCCGCTCCGCCGGACGGGGAGAGTGCCCTGCTGAACGCCTTACAGGAGAGTATTACCTATGACGGTCAGACGGTGGGTTTTACCCTGCCGGAGGGGGAGACTACCTGGAACCTCCACATCGCCGGACGCATGGAGGCGGAGGGGATGGGGGGCATGAGCCTCCACTATCTGGATGAAACCGACTGGCAGCCGGGCCAGAGTTACTCCTTTGAGCTGGAACCGGAGACAGTGTCCGCCCTCACCGAACTGACCATGGACGTGACGGCAGGGGAGGAGGAGCGAAGCATTGACCTGCTGCCTAACCTCTCCACCGGAACGCTGTCCAGCGATAAGCCCACCCTCCCGGAGAATGTCCCCCTGGGCACCGAGTATCTCTATGACTTTCGCTTTTCCGAGCGGTATGACGCCCGTATCAGTGAGGCGTTTTCCCTCCTCTTTCCCGACACAGTGGATACCGGCGTATTGAGAAATCAGCTTTACCTGCTGGCGCGATACCAAAATGAGAGAGCTCCATCCACGGAGGAGACCCGCGATGGAGACGGCATGGTCCCCCATGGATACCGAACCTACCGGTATGAGTTCGGCGCGGCTGGCACTTTGATGGTGGAAACCGATGTTTACGCGCCGGATGGCTTGGAATTTGTCTCCTACCTCTGGACGGATGTTGCCGGCGCCCGCACAGGCGCACAGGTAGAGGTGGGCAGTACCGAAGAGGAGCTTTTGTCTGCATACCCGGAGAATCTGTACTATCTGGAGCCAGGTATGGGCTTGGATTCAGCGCTTCCCTATGACTGCGGCTATGCCTGGCAGCCCTTCACAGCGGAGAGCAATGACATCCGAGATATTACCTTTTACCTCCGGGACGGAGCGGTGGCGGCCATTGAGATGATGGAGCCCTATGAGCTGCGCTACGTCTACGGCTACGACCGGGATTGGGGCCTGGAGCGTGCCAATGCCAACCGAACATAAGCCAAATGAGCACAATGCCCCCGACCGCACATTCTGCGGCCGGGGGCATCTTGTCTCTTTACAGGGTCAGCAATTCAATTTTGTCATCCACCACAGTGGCTTTCATCTGGGTGAACGGATTCTGGTAGCTCTCAATGAGCCGGGTGGCGATGGCGTCCTCCAAATCCTTCTGAATCTGGCGGCGGAGGTTCCGGGCGCCGTAGGTGAGGGAGTAGGACTTCTTGACCAGGTAGTCCAGCAGGGACTCATCCCAGCTGAAGGTGATCCCCTTATCCGCGATGGTGTCCCGCAGCTCGCCCAGCATAATGGTGGCGATGGCCTTGAAATTCTCCTCGGTGAGCTTGTTGAAGTAGACAATCTCGTCGATGCGGTTGAGGAACTCCGGCCGCAGGAAGGACTCCAGCGCCTTCATGGCCCGCTCCTTACCCTGGTCGCTGGCGGTGCCGCCAAAGCCCACCGCACCGGCGGACTTGGTGTCACTGCCCGCATTGGAGGTCATCACAATGACGGTGTTCTCAAAGTTTACATTCCGGCCCTGGGCGTCGGTGATGTGGCCGTCGTCCAGAATCTGGAGCAGGATGTTCAGCACATCGGGGTGGGCCTTCTCAATCTCGTCAAAGAGCACCACACAGTAGGGCTTGCGGCGCACCTTTTCGGTGAGCTGTCCCGCCTCGTCGTACCCCACATAGCCGGGGGGAGAGCCGATGATGCGGCTGACGGCAAACTTCTCCATAAACTCCGACATATCGAGCCGAATGAGAGACTCGGGGGAGTGGAAGAGGTCCTGAGCCAGACGCTTGACCAGCTCGGTCTTGCCCACGCCAGTGGAACCCACAAAGAGGAAGGACACCGGCTTGCGCTTGGAGGCGATGCCCACCCGGCCCCGGCGCACCGCGGCGGAGACGGCCTTGACCGCCTCGTCCTGGCCGATGATGTGCTCTTTCAGCCGGTCCTCCAGCTTGGCCAGGCGCTCATACTCGGCCTCCTGGATGGAGCTGGCGGGAATCTTGGTCCACAGCTCAATCACCCGGGCCAGGTGTTCCACCGTCAGGGGCGGGGCGCTCTGGGCCTCCAGCTTGCGCTGCTCCTCCTCCAGCTGGAGCTGGCGGCTTTTCAGCTCGGCGAGACGCTCGTACTGGTTGCCGTCGTTGTCCACCGAGAGGGAGATGTGCTCCTTGTTGAGGGCAGAGAGCTCCCGCTGGAGCCGGGCGGTCTCCCGCTCATTGTCCCGCAGGCCGGCCTCCTGCCCCTCCACGGCGGAGAGGGCGTCGTGCTCGTCGTTGAGCTTGCCCAGCTGGCGGCGCAGCTCGGCCTGCTTCTGCTCGTTGGCTTTCAGGCTGTTCTGCCGCTTGTACTCCCGGTCGTTGGCCTCGTTGACCATTTTGTCCCGCTCCTGGATGAGGGCCTCCAGCTCCTTATGGACCTGGGCCTCCCGGGCCAGGTTTTTGTTGTGGAGGTTCACATCGGAACAGGCCTCGTCAATGAGGTCGATGGCCTTGTCGGGGAGGAAGCGGTCGGTGATATACCGCTCGCTCATGGTCACCGCCATGCGGCACATCTCAGGGGAGATGGAGACAAAGTGATACTTTTCATAGTAGGGGGCGATGCCCTTGAGGATGTTTACCGCGTCCTCAATAGAGGGCTCCTCCACAATGACCGGCTGGAAGCGCCGCTCCAGGGCGGTATCCTTCTCAATGTGCTTGCGGTACTCGGTGAGGGTGGTGGCCCCGATGACCTGAATTTCCCCCCGGCTGAGGGCCGGCTTGAGGATATTGGCGGCATTCATGGAGCCCTCGGCGTCCCCGGCGCCCACAATGTTGTGTACCTCGTCAATGACCAGGATGATATTGCCCAGCTTCTTGATCTCGTCAATGAGGCCCTTCATCCGGCTCTCAAACTGGCCGCGGAACTGGGTGCCGGCCACCAGAGCGGTGAGGTCCAGCAGATAGACCTCCTTGTCCAGCAGCTTGTAGGGCACCTGCTTGTTGTAAATGCGCTGGGCCAGCCCCTCGGCGATGGCGGTTTTGCCCACACCGGGCTCACCGATGAGGCAGGGGTTGTTTTTCTGACGGCGGTTGAGGATTTGGATGGTGCGCTGGATTTCCTCCTCCCGGCCGATGATATTGTCCAGCTTGCCCTCGGCGGCCTTCTGGGTCAGGGAGATGCAGTAATTCTCCAAAAACTTCCGCTTGGGGGGACGCTCTCCCTTGGGGGCCTTGTCCTCCCGGTTCTGGCGGGGCGGGGTCTCGGGGTTCTGGTTGGCCTCGCCATTCTGGGCGCCAAAGAGCTTATTGAGGAAGGGGAAGGTGGCGGTCTTGCCGTCCTCCTCGTCGTCCTCGTCCTCGGTGTCGGTGGGGATGAGCCCCTCCAGACTCTCCGGCGAGCCCATGGCGTTCATCATCTCGCCGGTGAGGTTTTCCAAATCTTCATCGGTGATGCCCATTTTCTGCATCATATCCTGAAGCGGCTGAATGCCCAGCTCTTTGGCGCATTTGAGGCACAGCCCCTCCGTTTTGGAAACGCCGCCCTCCAGCTTCTGGATAAAGACGACGGCAATGTTCTTGTGACAGCGGGAACAAAGGGTCGGCTGCATGGTGATTCAACTCCTTTTCACGCGGCCTGTCCGGCCGCGCCCGGGAGGGCAGAGCCTCCCGGATGATGATTCTAATTTGCAAATATGAACTAGGTATGAATATCCAGGGGAATTCCGAACATTTTAGGACTTTCTGCGCCCGGTGACGGTGAGGTACTGCCACAGATAGCCCACAAAGGCCGCAATGGTGAGGGCCAGGGCGCAAGAGATAAGGCCGGTGGCCCAGTGGCGGGGAATTTCGGGGAAGAGGACCAGGGCGGCGCACACCACAAAAAAGACGCCGGTGGAGGCCTTCCCCAGCCAGTTGGAGGGGATGACATCGTCCACTTTCCGGTACATGGACAGAGCACCCAGGCCCATGGCGGCCTCTTTGAGGAAAAAGATTACCACCGCCCACACCGGAATGATGCCGTCCACGGTGATGCAGATAATCACAGTAAAGGTCATCAGCTTGTCGGCCAGGGGGTCCAGCACACGGCCCAGACGGGTAATCTGGTGAAAATGCCGGGCAATCCAGCCGTCGGCGATGTCGGTGACAAAGGCCAAGGCGTAAATCCCAGCGGCCCAGTGGTGGGCGTTGGGCTGTCCGCCGAAAAACACGGCGGCAAAGACCGGCACCAGAATCAGCCGCAGCAGAGAGAGCAGATTGGGAAGGTTCATCTTTCTATCACCTCGCAGGTAAAGGGAGAAACGGGGCTCACATCCCCCGGTTCAGCAGCAGCCCCGGCACATCCAGGAAGAGCCGCAGCAGGTGGGTCTCCCGGACCGTCTCCTCCGGGATGGCGTGGCCCAGCACCTCCAGCACCCACACCACAATCAGCAGGAGCAGGATGCCCTCCACCAGGCCGATGACAGCGCCGCCGGTCTTGTTGAGGAAGTGGAGGACTGGCAGCCGGGTCATCAAATTGAGGGCGCGGCTGACTACCCCCCACACCGCCAGCAGCACCACAAAGGACACCGCGAAAATCAGCCGGTAGGCCACCGACTGGGCGATGGTGGCGGCCACAGTGGCGGCAGCGTTCGCGGCCGCGTGGGTGACACCCTGATCCACCGCCTGGTCCAGCGCGTCAATCAGATTTTCATAGAGTCCCAGCTCCCGCAGAACGTCCAGAACCGCGGGGAGCTGGCTCTCCGCCCCCTGGGAGAGCGCCGCGTCGGCATCGGGGAGCGCAGTCTCCAGCTGCTCCTGAATAATGGAGGCAAACCGGGGTTCCAGCGCCTCCGCTACCGCGGGGGAGAGGGTACGCGCGGCAAGCCCAGCTCCGGCAAAGGCCACAATAAAGGCCAGAAAGCCGCACAGCGCGGCCACCAGCCCCTTGGAGGCCCCCCGCCAGAGGAAGAAGGCCAGCACGGCCAGTACAAGTAAATCCAGGACAATTGACATGGAAACAGACCTCCGATTCAATCAATTTGGGACATAGAGATGGGCCGAGTCGGCGTTGATGAGCAGGGCGCTGCCATCCGCGCGCTGAAAGACCCGGCGGGCCCCCTGGGTGGTGTCCAGCGAGCGGTAAGTCTCCAAATTCCGGGTAAAGATGTCCAGGTGCCCAGCGGTGAGGACAGAGAGATAGTTGTCCGCCGCCGAGAGGGAGAGAATCTGTTCGCTGTAACTGCGCTGGGCCAGCACCTCACCCTTGGCGTTTATGGTGTACAGCGTGGCGTCGCTGCCGGCCCGGTATTTGCCCAGCAGCAGCACCGCGCAGTCCGCGGCATCCAGCGAGAAGTTTTTGAGGTAGCCTCCGGTGTAGTCATAAAATCCGGTGCGCTCCGCCTTGCTGGAGTAGACAGAGAGGGTGCCCTCTCCCACCAGCCAGATTCCATCACTTTTCCAGCTCATATCCAGCACCACATCGTTGCCCACCTGGGCGGTGTAGTCGGGGGCCACATCCTCCTCGCTCCGGGAGGTGCGGTAGAGCTCCAGCTGGCTGCCGAAGGTGCTGCTGTCCAGCCCCAGCGTCACCAGAGCCACCGCGTCCCCGTTGGGGGAGACCACCGCGTCAGAGACAAAGCGGCTGGAGAGATTGATGCGCAGCTTACGGGTAAACGCGGTGTCGTACACCGTGACGGTGCCCTTGTAGCCGCTGGTCTGGGCGGTGACCGCCAGATAGCCGTTCTCGTTGATACGGGCCGAGAGGAGGGATTCCCCCTCCTCCAGGGAGAGGGTAAAGACCTCCTCGGTGCCGGAAAAGACAAAGAGGTCCTGCCCTCCGGCGTCATAGACCAGCGCGCGGTGCTCACTGGCGTCAATAACCGGATGTTCCATGGTGGAGACGGTCTGGTCCAGCACCAGCTCCTCGCTGGGGGAGTAGAGGCGGATGTTGGAGGGGGAGCACACCAGCAGACCTCCGTCCACCGAGGCGAAGGAGTTGGTGCTGCCCCCCTCATAGGAGAAGGACTCCGCCTGTCCGTTGTCGCTGCGCTCTACCCCCAGATAGCCAATCCAGCGGCGCAGGCCGTCCAGATTGTACTTGTCCCGGTTGGCCACCAGAAAAACCGCCCCGGCAATCAGCACCAGGGTGGTGAGGAAGGCGAGAAAGCGGACAAAGAGATTGGGCCGCTTTTTGGGCGGCGGAGATTTGGGTTCCAGTAGTTCCATTTGGACCTCCTGTGCTGTGGATGGCTCACCGGACGGGGGCAATCTCCCCCAGTGGCGGGGTGTCATACCACAGATGGGTCATGTAAAGTCCGCCCGGGGGGACAGTGGGGCCGGCGGCGGTGCGGTTGCGCCCGTCCAGAATGGCGGGCACATCGTCGGCGGCAAATTTTCCCTCGGCGGCGTAGACGCAGGTGCCCACCATCGCCCGCACCATATTGTAGAGAAAGCCGTTTGCGCACACCCGGCACTGGATGAGTTCGCCCCGGCGCTCAATGTCAAAGTAGTGGACGGTGCGCACGGTGGACTGGACCGGCGTCCCCACCGACTGCACGGCGGCGAAGTCGTGGGTCCCCACAAAGTGGGAGGCCGCCCGCTGCATGACCGTCTCGTCCAGGTGTTTGGGGTAGAACCAGGCCCGGTCCACATAAAAGGCGTTGCGGATGCGGGAGTTGTAGATGCGGTAGGTGTACTCCTTTTTCAGGCAGGAGCCGATGGCGTTAAAGGAATCGGGCACCTCCCAGGCCCCCACCACTACAATGTCGTCGGGGAGGCGGGTGTTCACCGCCAGCGGCAGACGGTCGCAGGGGATACGGGAGGAGGTGCGGAAGTTGGCCAGATAGGCCTCCGCATGGACGCCCGCGTCGGTGCGCCCAGCGCCGGTGCACTTCACCGGGTGGCCCACCACGGTGGACAGGGCCTTTTCCAGCGTCTCCGCCACAGTGACAGCGTTTTTCTGCACCTGCCAGCCGTGGTAGGCCGTGCCCACATACATCAATTGAATGGCAAGATTTCTCATAGGACCTCAGTTTAACATAAAGTGAGGGCGATTTCTGTTAAAATCACCTTAAATTTTCCTAAAACATTGGAATCTTTAAATCAAATCCGACTCACAGCAGCGGGCCCAGTAGTGTACCATTGTGCGGCAAGGGCCTCCGGCAAATCCAACTCTTTGATCCTCTGGGGCGGATAGGGGAGGAGGGACATTTGATAGTTCCTGGATGGAGTGAGATCTTGCATGGAATCCGTTCTCTCAATCATGTACCATCACCTGACCGTGTGTGAAAGTCGATTCGCTTGTTATAGATTGTCAAAAACCGCCGGTCTAGCTGCTTCGTGTGCTCAAACAGCACCCACTGCTCCTGTTCCTCACCATAGTGCGGAGATCCGTTTGCAATCAGGCACTCGATGACCGTGCCGCCCTCCAAGGTGAGGCGCAAATCGTTCCACGGGCTGATTTGAACGGAGCGGACGGTGCGGCCAACCAGCTCAGAAGAAACCCGGTTTACATGAAACCACTCATCGTTGTGGGTGCTCTCCACACCGTCCCACGACTGATAGTCCAGCGTTGTCACCAGAATTTCCTCGTTTTGAATGATTCTGGTACAACCCAAGGCGTGCAGGATGAGAGGGGCAAAATCAAAGTCCATCATTTCCGCTTCACAGCAGATATGAAGCAGCTTCCTGCCAAGCAGCGAATGGACAAATTGCGTTACGTTCGATTCCATCCTGTTTTCCATCCGGTTTCCACCGAACATCACAGGCCGAACTGGCCCAGAAGGACAATCCCGGCCACCAGCACACAGCCCAGCACCAGCGCTACATAGTCACAGCCCTGGAAGCGCAGCTGGCGCAGGCGGGTGCGGCCCTGGCCGCCGTGGTAGCAGCGGCACTCCATGGCCACTGCCAGCTCGTCTGCCCGCCGGAAGGCGGAGACAAACAGCGGCACCAGCAGGGGCACCAGCGCCTGGGCCCTCTGAATCAGATTTCCGCTTTCAAAGTCGGCCCCCCGGGCCTTCTGGGCGGACATGATTTTGTCCGTCTCCTCAATGAGGGTGGGGATGAAGCGCAGGGCGATGGACATCATCATGGCCAGCTCATGGACGGGGACCTTCACCCATTTGAGGGGGGAGAGGAGGTTTTCCAGCCCGTCCGTGAGGAGAATGGGAGAGGTGGTGTAGGTGAGGAGGAAGGTGCAGGTGATGAGGAGGAGAATGCGCAGAATCATAAAGACGGCAGACCAGATGCCCTCCACGTAGATGTTCAGCACCCACACATGGACCAGAGGCTCCCCCTCGCCGGGGGTGTAGAAGAGATTGAGAATGCCGGTGAGCAGGACAATCACCACCACCGGACGCATTCCGCCCACAATGGCCTTGAGCCCCACTTTGGAGAGCGCTACCGCCACGCACAGCACCGCGATGACCACCGCATAGGAGACCACCTGGTGGGAGAGAAAAAGCGCGGCGATATAGAGGATGGTCAGCAGAATTTTGGTCCGGGGGTCCAGACGGTGGAGAATGGTGTGGCCGGGGAAGTACTGCCCCAGAGTAATATCCTTAAGCGCCACTTACTCCACCCCCTTTTTGGCCAGATAGTCCAGCACAGCCTGCCGGGCCTGCTCAATGGTGTAGACGGAGGGGTCAATGTCCAGCCCCATGGCCTTAAGACGGTGAAAAACCCGCGTCATCTGGGGCACGCCCAGGCCCATCTGCTCCAGCTCTGCCCCGTGTTGAAAGACCTCCCGGGGGGGACCGGCAAAGGGAATGTGTCCGTCGTTCACCACCACCAGGCGGTCCACCGTCCGGGCCATCTCCTCCATGGAGTGGGAGACTAAGATAATGGTAGCCCCGTGGGCGTCGTGGTAGTCCCGGATATTGCCCAGAATCTGCTCCACCCCCACCGGGTCCAGCCCGGCAGTGGGCTCGTCCAGCACCAACACCTTGGGCTCCATGGCAATCACTCCGGCGATGGCCACCCGGCGCTTCTGCCCGCCGGAGAGCTCAAAGGGGGATTTTTCCAGCTGTTCATCCCGCAGGCCCACAAAGTGGGCGGCCTCCCGGACCCGGCGGTCCACTTCTCCCTCATCCAGCCCCATATTCTTGGGGCCGAAGGAGATATCTTTATAAACTGTCTCCTCAAAGAGCTGATACTCCGGGTACTGGAACACCAGCCCCACCTGAAAGCGGGTCTGGCGGGTGCGCTCCTTGGTCTCCCAGATGTCCTGTCCCTCAAAGCACACCGTTCCGGAGGTGGGCTTCAGCAGGCCGTTGAGGTGCTGAATGAGGGTGGATTTCCCGGACCCCGTGTGGCCGATAACCCCCAGATACTCCCCGCGGTAGGCGGTGAAGTTCACATCAGACAGGGCGGCGCGCTCAAAGGGGGTACCGGTGGAGTAAATATGGCTGAGATGTTTGGTCTCAAGAATGGGTTCCAAATCACTTCATTCCTTTGCGAAAGTGGTGCATCTCCCAGCGGGATGACGCCCAGAAAAGCCGCGTCAGTGCAGCAGCGCATAGAGGGCATTGGCGCACTCCTCGTCGCTCAGTGCGTCCAGAGGAAGGTCCAGCCCATCCTGACGCAGCGCCCACAGAAGGCCGGTGGTCTCCGGCACCGTGAGGCCCACCGCCCGCAGCCCCTCCACGTCCTGAAAGACGGTCTTGGGTGCGCCGTCCGCGATGACCTTCCCCTTGGACATAACCACCAGGCGGTCGGCCTGGGCGGCCTCGTCCATGTGGTGGGTGATGAGGACCACCGTCACGCCGGAGGTGCGGTTGAGGGTCTTGATGGTGGAGAGTACCTCCTGCCGGCCCACCGGGTCCAGCATGGCGGTGGGCTCGTCCAATACAATACATCGGGGCTGCATAGCAATCACCCCGGCGATGGCCACCCGCTGCTTCTGTCCGCCGGAGAGAAGATGGGGGGCGTGCTCCCGGAATTCGTACATCCCCACCGCCTTTAAGGCCTCATCCACCCGGCGGCGAATCTCCTGGGGGGGAACCCCCAGATTTTCCGGGGCGAAGGCCACATCTTCTTCCACCACATTGGCCACAATCTGGTTGTCCGGGTTCTGGAACACCATACCCACGGTGCGCCGGATGTCCAGAAGATACTCATCCTCGGCGGTGTCCATGCCGTTGACGTACACCGTGCCGCCGGTGGGGAGGAGGATGGCGTTCATATGCTTGGCCAGGGTGGATTTTCCGCTGCCGTTGTGGCCCAACACCGCCACAAAGGAGCCCTCTTCAATGGAGAGGTCCACCCCGTCCAGCACCACCGGGGCCACGCCCTCGGCGGTGGTGTAGGAGAACCGGACCCCATCGGCCCGGAGAATCGGTTGTTCCATGGTGTTCACCTCAATTGTCATCCGTCACACAGCCACCGGCCTGTGGCCCCGCAGGGGAGGGCCAGACCGCTCTCCCGCACGGGGAGACCCAGCTCCTGGCTCTCGGTGTGGCCGCCGAATTTGCGGCTGATGAGGGTTTCCAGTAGATAGGTCAGCACACTGGGGGCCAGACCGGTGGTATAGGAGTTGAGAATGAAAAAGAGGGGGCTGTCGGAGAGTACCCCGCTGACCAGCTCCACAAAGGGGTAGAGGTTTTCCTCCAGACGCCACACCTCGCCGGTGGGGCCCCGGCCATAGCTGGGGGGGTCCATAATCACGGCGTCATACTTGCGGCCCCGGCGGATCTCCCGCTCCACAAATTTGGCGCAGTCATCCACAATCCAGCGGATGGGGGCATCCTCCAGCCCGGAGCTCTTGGCGTTCTCCCGCGCCCAGGAGACCATCCCCCGGGCGGCGTCCACATGGCAGACGCTGGCCCCAGCGGCGGCGCAGGCCACCGTGGCCCCCCCGGTATAGGCAAAGAGATTGAGCACGCTCACTGGCCGGCCGGCCCGGCGGATCTGCTCCCGCGCCCAGTCCCAGTTGGCGGCCTGCTCGGGGAAAAGGCCGGTGTGCTTGAAGTTCATGGCCTTGATGTGGAAAGTCAGGTCCCCATAGGCCACCGTCCAGCGCTCCGGCAGGTTTTTCTTCTCCCATTGGCCGCCGCCGCTGGAGGAGCGGGCATAGCGGGCGTCGTGGCGTTTCCAGCCGGGGTGACGGCGGGGGGTATTCCAAATGGCCTGGGGGTCGGGGCGGACCAGGAGATGGCTTCCCCAGCGCTCCAGCTTTTCCCCCCGGGAGCAGTCAATAAGCTCATAATCCTTCCACTGTGTCGAAATCCACATGGGCTGACCTCTCTTTTCACTTGATATTCCATACAATCAGGTTATTATATCATCGGATTTTCCCAGCGTCAAATAGAATCCCCGTTGTGCCGGAGCGGGAAATATGGTACAATGGCTTGAACTAAGCTGCGCCGGGACAGCACCGCAGCAGAGAAGGAGCGTGGAGACGCAATGGATACTGGGGAGATTCAATTTCGTACTGCCACATTCGGCGGCTTTTCCAAACAGGATGTACAGGACTACATCGACCGCGCCAACCGGGAGCACACACAGCGGATTGAGCAGCTCACTCAGGATCTGGCCCAGGCCGTCAGCGAGCGGGACAAGTACCGCGAGCGGGTAGAGAGCGTCGAGAACCGCAACATCGAGCTGTCCTCCAAGGTCCAGACCCTCACCACACAGCTGGAGGAGGCCCGGCGGGAGCGGCAGGCCCGGGAGAGCGAGCTGGAGAATCTCCGTGCCCGGGTGGGGGAGCTGGAGGCCCGCCTGGAGAAGGTAGAGCACGCCGCCAGCGCCTACGAGCGTATCAAGGACCGTACCGCCGGCATTGAGCTGGAGGCCCACTGCCGGGCCCAGGCGGTGGAGGCGGCCGCCCTGGTGCAGGTGGAGAAGGCCCGCCAGGAGCTGGGGCAGTGGGTGGCCCAGGTCCAGGCGGGGTATGACCAGCTGCGCACCGAGGTAGAGGCCACACTGTCCCACGCCTCCGGGGAGCTGGAGCGGGTGCAGCGCACCATGAGCGGCGTCTCCGCCGAGCTGGACCAGCGGGACGGGGACTTGAAGGCGCTGCTGCGTACATATGAGGAGGCCATCGGCCCCCAGATGCCCGACCCTCTCCCCCTGGAGGAGCCGGAAAAGGACAAATAATCTGGTGAGCGGCACATAGAGTTTCCTTTGTGTGCCGCTTTTTCTATAGGACAGAGAAAAAGGGGAGTATGTGTATGCTGGACGTATCAAGCATTCGAGATGATATCCACTGGGCCAGCCGGTGGGATATGGACTACCAAGTCGAACGCAGCCATTACCACGCCCATCTGCTCCGGCCCGTCCTGCCTTTGGAGGAGCTGGAGTGCTGGGAGGAGATAATGGGCTTCCGTCTCCCGGAGACCTACCGCATCTATATCACCCAGCTGGGCAACGGCGGGGCCGGGCCGAAATACGGGATAGCGCCCTTTGACTGCCCGCTGGACGAATCCCTGCGGGAGCCCACTGTGTTCAGCGATGACCATGCGGAGAAGTTTGCGGAGGTGGCCGACCTCTGGTTCCACGATGAAGCGGATAGCTGGATGTCGTACATGGAGTACTGTGAGCAGACGCCGGAGGACCAGCGCATGAGCTTTGAGGAGTGGGACGACTTGGAGTGTCAGCGGGTAGATGAAGCCATGAGGCGGTTTCTCTTTTGGGACGGTCAGCTTACCATTGACTACCGCTCCGACTGTATGCTGCTGCTGAATGGCTCCCACCGCGGATTTTGCCACTATAATACCACCGAGTACGACTATGGCTATCCCATGTGGTATCAAAATCCAAAGCCCTCTTCCCGCGCCCCCATCACCTGGCCTCAGTACCGAGATGAGCTGCTCTTTCCGTTTGAGCAGTATTTCCAGTCCTATGTGCGGCAGCTGGAGGGGGTCCGCCGGGATTTCTCCAAGAAAAAGCAGGAGCAGTACCGCCGGGAGCAGGCCCAGGTGCAGGAGTTTCTGGCTGCCGTCGGGGAGGAGGACTGGGCGGGTGCCTGGGCCATGCTGCGCCCGCTGAAGGTAACCAAGCTGTCCCTCAAGAGCCGGAGCTTGTACCGCCACTACCGAAAGCAGCTTCAGACACAACTCCCGGACTGGCCGGAGATTCCCGACTTTTTTGAACAGCTGGAGCTTAGCGGAAAGCCCTGGTCCATCTCAGCGGAGACCTTATTTGTGGACTTCCGGGAGGATGAGTGGCATCATGACCGCTATACGTCCGCTCCCCCTTTCCAGGACTTTGTCCAGAGCTTTTGTGCAGAACAGGAGTAGCGCGAACATGAAAGAGACAGAGTTTGAAACAGTCCATCCGCCGGCAACAGAGGGCGAAATTCAGCGTTTGGAGCAGGAATTCCAGTTCCAGATGCCGGAGGATATGCGGCAGTTTTATATGCGGCAAAACGGCGGAAGTTTACCCCGTGAGGGCAGAATCGACTCAGAGGGGTGCAGACTGCGCCGCTTTCTCTCCATCGGCCCTGCCGAGTCGGACCACCTCAGCACCATCTACGAGCTGTTGAAATGGCAAAAAATAGACGGCTTGATTCCCATGGAATATATCCCATTTTGCGAGGATGAAGCCACAGACTTCTACTATATCTGTGTGAGCGCCGAGCGATATGGAAAGGTCTACTATCTTTTCAGCGAATTTCTGGATGATTTTTTGGAGGACCCAGAGGAAAACGGGTTTGTTGCGGCCAGCTTTACCGAATTTCTGGAGAAAATTGATGTTTCATCAGGGGAGTAAATAGGGGAACCCTATTGGCTGTTTTTCAGCCGCCGCAACGGCGGGAGGATTTGCGCTCGCCGCGCGGGCCGCTTATCCAGCGGGGGCACCGCTTTCTTTGCAAAGAAAGCGGTGGGAAAGAAAGCGCAGAGGGGGCGCTGCCCCCTCTGCACTCCCCCTAATGCGCTCCCCGGCTAAATTTCCCCTGCGGCGGGATTGCGCCAGCTTGGTGCCACTTGAAATGAGTTTTCTGCCTATAAGGAAAGCGTTGTACTGCCATGCAAGACAGGTAACCGCAAAGACTGAAAGTTATCGCCAAAAAATGGGGCTGCCTCCTAAAAAGGCCGCCCTTTTGGAGGGGAGTGGAGAGGGGAACGAGAAGTTCCCCTCTCCGCCTTTTCTTTCCCCGGTTTCTTTTCTGCGAAAAGAAATCGGGCTCCCGCCGAGTAGGCGGCCCGTCCGGCGAGGACAAAACCCCCGCCGTTGCGGCGGCTCACCATTTAAAAAGCGTGTCCAATGTCGGCACGGAAGTGCATCCCATCAAAGTGGATGCACTTGGCGGCGGCGTAGGCCTCCGCAATGGCCGTTTCCAAATCGTCTGCGACGGCGGTGACGCCCAGAACCCGCCCGCCGTTGGTGACCGTTTCCCCCTGCTCATTGCGGGCGGTGCCGGCGTGGAATACCACAGCAGATTTACCCGCCTCCTCCAGTCCGGTGATGGGCAGTCCCTTGGGATAGGCGCCGGGGTAACCGCCGCTGGCCAGCACCAGGCAGCAGGCACCGCCCACCCGCCAGGCCACATCCACCTGGTCCAGCGTGCCGTTGCGGCAGGCCTCCAGAATGTCCATTAAATCACTCTCCAGCAGGGAGAGGACCGCCTGACACTCCGGGTCCCCGAAGCGGGCGTTGTACTCCACCACTTTGGGCCCCTGGGGGGTGAGCATCAGTCCGAAATAGAGCACCCCCTGGAAGGGGCGGCCTTCGGCGGCCATCGCGGCCACCGTGGGCTGGAAAATCTCCTCCATGCACTGCCGGGCGATGTCGGGGGTGTAGCATTTCACCGGCGCAATGGCCCCCATGCCGCCGGTGTTGGGACCCTGGTTGCCGTCAAAGGCCCGCTTGTGGTCCTGACTGGCGGGCATGGTCACCAGGTGCTTTCCGTCACAGAAGGCCAGCACCGTTACCTCGGGGCCGGTCATGCACTCTTCAATGACCAGCGTGCGCCCCGCCGCGCCGAATTTGCCCTCTTCCATCATGGCGCGGGCGGCCTCCTGAGCCTCCGCGACACTCTGAGCCACCACCACGCCCTTGCCCAGGGCCAGGCCGTCCGCTTTGACCACAATGGGAGCGCCCTGTTCCTCCAGATAGGCCAGGGCCTCCTCCAGCTGGGTAAAGGTGCGGTGCTTGGCGGTGGGGATGTGGTATTTGGCCATCAGCTCTTTGGAGAAGGCCTTGCTGGCCTCTAGAATGGCGGCGTTTTTCCGGGGGCCGAAGGCGGGGATACCCGCCGCCTCCAGGGCGTCCACCATCCCTAACGCCAGAGGGTCATCGGGCGCCACCACCACAAAGTCCATGGCGTGCTCCTTGGCCCAGGCGGTGATTCCCTCCACATCGGTAGCCTTAAGGTCTACACACTGGGCCACATCTGCAATTCCGGCATTGCCCGGTGCGCAGAAGAGCTGGGTGACCTTGGGGCTTTTCGCCAGAGCCCAGAGGATGGCGTGCTCCCGGCCGCCGCCGCCCACAACAAGAACTTTCATATTGCTCGCTCCTTACATGGATGAAATGAGGACCTGGATGAGCCAGAGCACCACCAGATGTCCCGGATAAAACCAGTAGAAGAACCACCGCCCGCCCCGGCCCCGTGTTCCGTTGTAAAAGGACAGGGGAATGAGGGTGAGACAGGCAAAGGCGGTCATCAGCAGGGAATAGGGGAGGTAGAAGCGCTGGAAATAGGGGATACGCACCCGCAGTTCCAGGAGGAAGCGGGCCCAGCCCTGACTGGGGAGCAAAGTGATGGCGGGGTCCCAGTAGGCCCACAGCGCCCCCAACAGGTAGTAGCACACCAGCGAGAGCCCCAGCGCCCAGAGCTGCCGCTGCCGGTCCGCTCCAGCCAGATAGACCGCCGCCACCGTGGCGGCCCCCAGCCAGCCATAGTCCCCCTGGAGGGGCTGCGCCGCCAGCACACACAGGCCCAGCGCCAGCGCGGCCAGCAACCGATGCCCCTTCCGCCCCAGCTCCTCCCAGCACCAGATGCCCAGCGCCGCGAGGAAGAAGGTCACCACAATACTCCGCCCGCCCTCCGGCTGGACAATCACCAGTGGCACCTGCGTCACCAGGGCAAAAATGCCCAGACGGGTGAGATAGGCCCGGAAATTGTGGGTGTGGCGGCACCCCTCCGCCACAAAGAAGGCGAAGATGGGGAAGGCCAGCCGCCCCAGATAGCGGAAGAGGTAGTAGCGCAGATCGTCCGGCGGAAAGAAGGGTGCCAGTGGGGTGAAGAGCATCCCCACATGGTCGATGACCATAAAGACGGCGGCCAGATATTTCAAGGCGGCGGCACTGAGCCCCCGTTCGTGCAGGTCCGCCACTGCTTAGTGGTGGAAGAGCCGGATGCCGGTAAAGGCCATGACCATGCCGTACTTGTTGGCGGTGTCAATGACCTGCTGGTCCCGGATGGAGCCGCCGGGCTGTGCGATGTACTGCACGCCGGACTTCCGGGCCCGCTCCACGTTGTCCCCGAAGGGGAAGAAGGCGTCCGAGCCTACCGTCACCCCGGAGAGCTTGGCAATCCACTCCGCCTTCTCCTCGGCGGTGAGCACCTCCGGCTTTTGGGTGAAGGTGTGCTCCCACACACCGTCGGCCAGAATGTCGTCGTGTTCCTCCGAGATGTAGAGGTCAATGGCGTTGTCCCGGTCGGGGCGGCGGATGCCCTCCACAAAGGGGAGGGCCAGGACCTTGGGATGCTGGCGCAGCCAACAGATATCCGCCTTGTTGCCCGCCAGACGGGTGCAGTGGATGCGGCTCTGCTGTCCGGCCCCCACACCGATGGTCATGCCGTCCTTGACATAGCACACAGAGTTGGACTGGGTGTATTTGAGGGTAATGAGGGAGAGGAGCATGTCGTGCTTGGCCGCCTGGGGCAGGTCCCGGTTGGCGGTGACGATGTTCTGGAGCATGTCCTCGTTGATATCCAGGGCGTTGTACCCCTGCTCAAAGGTGATGCCGTAGATGGTCCGGCGCTCCACCGGGTTGGGCTCATAGTTGGGGTCAATCTCCACCACATTGTACCCGCCCTTGCGCTTGGTTTTCAAAATCTCCAGCGCCTCGTCGGTGTAGCCGGGGGCAATGATGCCATCGGAGACCTCCGCGGCCAGGAAGCGGGCGGTGTCGGCGTCGCACACATCGCTCAGCGCGGCCCAGTCGCCAAAGGAGCACAGCCGGTCCGCGCCCCGGGCCCGGATGTAGGCGCAGGCGATGGGGGAGAGCTCCCCCTGAGGGGCGAAGTACATCTGGCGCTCCACGTCGGTGAGGGGGTGGCCCAGAGCGGCCCCGGCGGGGGAGACGTGCTTAAAGGAGGCGGCGGCGGGGAGACCGGTGGCCTTTTTGAGGGCCTTGACCAGCTGCCAGGAGTTGAGGGCATCCATAAAGTTGATATAGCCCGGCTTGCCGTTGCGCACCGTCAGGGGCAGCTCCCCCTCCGCCATAAAGATGCGGGCGGGCTTCTGGTTGGGGTTACAGCCGTATTTCAGTTCCAGTTCGGTCATGGAGGACACTTCCTTTACACGTTTTTGTTGACGATGACGCTCTCGCTCTCGCCGCTCTCCAAATTGAGGAAGCGCACAAAGAGGGAGACCTTGTTCTCCTCATTGAGGCTCGCCCAGACTGCCTGCGCGCAGTCCTGGGGAGTGGTCCAGGGGATGTCCACCTCCACCGGCTCGCCCTCGAAGGAGGGGAGGGGGCTGCCGTCCCCCTGATAGGTGTGGATGAAGTGTCCCTGACCGGCCAGCGGGGACTCGTACTCATAAAAATACCGGCGGCAGGAGGCGGGATTTCCGTGGGCGCTCTTGAGGATGGACAGGGCGTAATCGCCGTTTTCCTTCACAATGCCGGAGATACGGGGGGTGAAGTTGGGGTCGTCCGGCTCAAAGGTGCGGCTGCGCAGAGCCTGGACGAAGTCCTCCCCGGCAGCCAGCCCCGCCCGGATGGTGTCGGTCTGGTCCCCGTTGGTGACAATGGTCGAGGTGCCGAAGCGGCGCACCGGGGCGTAGATAATGAGGGAGGGGTCCTCCAGCTTGGCCGGGTCAAAGGCCTGGGTGCGGATGCCGTCGGGGGTCTCCACAAAGACGCGGTTGCGGGAGTTGGCGCTGCGGCCCATGATGAAGTAGATGATGACCGCTTTCTTCCCGTCTGAGGTGCGGCCCAGGGCAATGCCGCGGCCCGGATAGGCGTTGGCGGACAGAAGCTCAGAAAGAGCATGGGAGTGTTTCATGACAGGACCTCCTTCTCCAGAATCAAATCGGTAATGTGGACGGTGCGGCCCTCCAGATGGAGCTTTCCCTCACAGAAGAGGGCCACAGCCCGGGGGAGAATCCGCCACTCGGCCTGTTCCATCACCCGGCGCTGGAGGGTCTCCGGGGTGTCGTCCGGGAGGACATCCACCGCCTTTTGCAGGATGATGGGGCCGCCGTCGGCCTCCTCATTGACAAAGTGGACGGTGGCGCCGGTGACTTTGACACCGTAGGCCAGAGCCATCTCGTGGACATGGAGCCCATAGGCCCCTTTGCCGCAGAAGGAGGGGATGAGAGCGGGGTGGACGTTCAAAATAGCGTTGGGGAAGGCCGCCACCATCTCCCGTGTGAGAATGTGGAGGAACCCAGCCAGCACCACCAAGCCGATATTCAGCTTTTGGAGCTGCTCCACCAGAGCCACCGTCATGGCCTGATTGGAGGGGTAGTCCTTCCGGGCCACCATATAGCTGGGAATCCCGGCCTGCTTGGCCCGCTCCAGGGCGTATACGTCTGGCTTAGAGGAGATGACCGCGACAATCTCCCCGCCCCCCAGCTCGTCCCGCCGCTGGGCATCGATGAGGGCCTGTAAATTTGTTCCGCCGCCGGAGACCAGCACGGCAATGCGCTTGTTGTTCATACCAGCTCCACCCCGGCGTCGCCGCTCACCACGGAGCCAATCTGGTAGGCCTGTTCCCCGGCGGCCTGGAGCAGCTCCAGCGCCTTGGAGACCTCTCCGGCGGGGACAGCCAGAATCATGCCGATGCCCATATTAAAGGTGTTGTACATATCCCGCTCGGGAATGCCACCCTTCTTCTGAATCAGATCAAAGATGGGCAGGCGGGGGAAGGAGCTCAGCTCAATGCGGGCGGTGAGGCCGTCCGTCATCATGCGGGGCACATTTTCATAAAAGCCGCCACCGGTGATGTGGCTGATGGCGTGGAGCTCCACACCGGCCTTCAGAAGCGCCTTGACTGCCTTGACATAGATGCGGGTGGGGGTGAGGAGCGTCTCGCCCAGCCCCTTGCCACCCAGCTCCTCCACCGGGGCGGTGAGGTCCGCGTGCTCCACATCAAAGACCTTGCGCACCAGAGAGAAGCCGTTGGAGTGGACGCCGGTGGAGGCGAGGCCAATGAGGGCGTCCCCCTCAGACAGCTGCTTGCCGTCGATGATTTTTTCTTCGTCCACAATGCCTACCGCGAACCCGGCCACGTCATAATCCTCGTCGGGCATGACACCGGGGTGCTCGGCAGTCTCGCCGCCCACCAGGGCGCACTCCGACTGGCGGCAGCCCTCGGTGATGCCGGAGACAATCTTTGTAATGCGCACCGGGTCATTCTTGCCGCAGGCGATGTAGTCCAGGAAGAAGAGGGGCGCGGCCCCGCCGCAGATGATGTCGTTGACGCACATGGCCACACAGTCAATGCCGATGGTGTCGTGCTTGCCCATCAGCATCGCGAGGCGCAGCTTGGTGCCCACGCCGTCAGTGCCGCTGACCAGCACCGGCTTTTTCATCCCGGCCACATCGGGGGCGAACATGCCGCCAAAGCCGCCCAGGGTGCCCAGTACCCCGGGAATATAGGTGGATTCCACCATGGGCTTGATGCGCTTGACCGCCTCATACCCGGCGGTGACGTCCACGCCGGCGGCGGCGTAAGACTCAGAATGGGAGTTTTTCATAACAACCTCCAAAACGGGAATTTAGGGGTTTGGGAGCGGATAGACCACGCGGAAGGTCTCGCAGAGGACCGGGGTTGTCTCAGAGAAGGAGAGGCCGGCCTTTTCCAGACAGGCGCGGAAAAAGGCCGTGTGTACTTCTCTCCAGTAGTCCAGACTTTTGTCCCCCTCGCCTTCCTGAAAGGCGTGTGAGGCCGGAACGTCGCGGAAGGGGAGGGTGAACACCTCCAGCGTCTCCGTCACGCAGACCGCCTGGCCGCTTCCGTCCAAAATGACGCTATACTCCCCCGCCTGAGGGAGGGGTTCTCCCGTCAGACCGTAGAGCTCATAGGCGGAGGAGGTGGCGGTTTTTTCACCCCGGAGCACCAAATCGGCCAGCTGGTCCGGGCTCGCGCCAAACGCCCAAGCGGTATAGGGGACCTCTTGCAGGCCGGACGTGGCCAGAAAATCCCGCCACATTTCTTCTGCTTGCACAGGCTTTCTCCTTTCCGGTTCCATCAAGTCTGGCTGAGCTTGCGCTCAAAGCGGAACTTCTCCCGGGCCGCCGGCACCGAGACGGGATAGTGTCCAGTAAAGCAGCCGTCACAGAAGGTGCAGTGGCAGCCGTTGGCCAGCTTGTGGACACTCTCCACACTGAGGTAGCCCAGGGAGTCGGCGCCGATGATGGAGCCAATCTCCTCCACCGTGTGGTTGCAGGCGATGAGGTGGTCCCGGGAGTCGATGTCGGTGCCGAAGTAGCAGGGGTAGAGGAAGGGGGGCGCGGAAATCCGCATGTGAACCTCGGTGGCGCCGGCCTCCCGCAGGAGCCGCACAATCCGGGCCGAGGTGGTGCCGCGGACGATGGAGTCGTCCACAATGACCACCCGCTTGCCCCGGACCACGGAGGAGATGGGGTTGAGCTTGATGCGGACCTTGTCCTCCCGGTTCTTCTGGCCCGGGGCGATGAAGGTGCGGGCGATATACTTGTTTTTGATAAAGCCGGTGCCATAGGGGATGCCCGACTGCCGGGCGTAGCCGATGGCGGCGTCAATGCCGGAGTCGGGGACGCCGATGACAATGTCGGCCTGGACGGGGTGCTCCAGCGCCAGGAAGGCCCCGGCCCGGAGGCGGGCCTCATGGACGCCCGCGCCGTCAATGACCGAGTCGGGCCGGGCGAAATAGATGAACTCAAAGACACACAGGCTGCTCTTGGCCTTGCCGCAGTGGTCCTTGATGCTCCTGAGGCCGTCTTTGTCCACCACCACAATTTCGCCGGGCTCCACATCCCGGAGGAAGTGAGCGCCGATGGCGTCCAGGGCGCAGCTCTCCGAGGCAAACACATAGCCGTCGTCCAGAGTGCCGATGCACAGGGGGCGGAAACCGTTGGGGTCTCGGGCGGCGATGAGCTTGCGGGGGGAGAGGAGCACCAGGGAATAGGCGCCCTGGATGGTATCCATGGCGGCGGACACGGCGGCCTCAATGGAGGGAGTTTTGAGCCGGGCGCCGGTGATGGTGTAGGCGATGACCTCAGTGTCGCTGGTGGTGTGGAAGATGGCGCCGGAGAGCTCCAGCTTCTCCCGCAACTCGGCGGCGTTGGTCAGGTTGCCGTTGTGGCACAGGGCCATGGTGCCCTTTACATGGTTGATGACCATGGGCTGGGCATTGGTGCGGCTCTTTCCGCCGGTAGTGGCATAGCGCACATGGCCCACAGCAATGCTGCCGTTGCCAAGCTGCTCCAATCGCTCAGGGGTGAATACCTCGCTGACCAGTCCCACGTCCTTGTGGCTGGTGATGACGCCGTCGTCGTTGATGGCGATACCGGCGCTCTCCTGGCCCCGGTGCTGAAGGGCATAAAGGGCGTTATAGACACAGCCGGCGGCATGCTCCATGCCGTCTACATACAGGCCGAAAACGCCGCATTCTTCGTGAAGGGTAGACATGATTGGTACTTCCTTTTCTATGGGATGGGACGTGGGGGAAGGCGCGAATTACTCCTTTCCGGTCCAACAGTAGGTGCATACTTTGCTCCGGTCCAGGCCGATGGCCTCCAGCAGGCCGTCCAGGGACTGATAGCCCAGAGACTCAAAGCCCAGTTTTTCGCAGATAGCTTTCAGGAGACACCCGCCCCGCTGGGTAGAGGCGTCGGCGTACTCGTCCAGGTGGAGCTGTCCCTCGTCGCCCTCCAGTTCCTGGACGATGCGGCGGGCCAGCAAATCCATGTCGGAGTTGCCCCGGGAGAAGTTGAGGTATTTGCAGCTGTACATAATAGGGGGGCAGGCGGAGCGCATGTGGACCTCTTCCGCGCCGGACTCATAGAGGAACTCCACGGTCTCCCGCAGCTGAGTGCCCCGCACAATGGAGTCGTCCACAAAGAGGAGCTTTTTCCCCTCGATGAGCTCGGGGACGGGGATTTGCTTCATCTTGGCCACCTGATTGCGCACCTCCTGGTTCTCCGGCATAAAAGAGCGGGGCCAGGTGGGGGTGTACTTGACGAAGGGACGGGCGAAGGGCTTTCCGCTGCGGTTGGCAAAGCCGATGGCGTGGGGGAGGCCGGAGTCGGGCACACCGGCCACATAGTCCACCTTGGGCAGACGGCCCTGGTGGACCTCGTCCCGGGCCATAATCTCCCCGTTGCGGTAGCGCATGACCTCCACGTTGACCCCCTCATA
>DXDX01000142.1 GCA_019115265.1 Candidatus Flavonifractor merdigallinarum
GCCGCCCTTTTGGAGGGGAGTGGAGAGGGGAACGAGAAGTTCCCCTCTCCGCCTTTTCTTTCCCCGGTTTCTTTTCCGCGAAAAGAAATCGGGCGCCACCCGCGCAGGGTGCCCGTCCGGCGAGGACAAAACCCCCCGGCTTGGCTGGAGCAGTGCGCTTTTTATTCCACGCCGTACACCGCTCGGGCATAGCGCACCGTGGCCATCGCGTCCTTGGCGTAGCAGTCCGCCCCAATGCGCGCGGCGTACTCCTCGGTGAGCACCGCGCCGCCCACCACCACTTTCACCTCCGGGGCCTTCTGCCGCAGGAGGCGGATGGTCTCCTCCATGTGGACCACGGTGGTGGTCATCAGGGCGCTGAGTCCCACCAGACGCACCTCCGGCCGGAGTGCGGCCTCCACAATGGCCTCCGGGGCAACATCCTTCCCCAGATCAATCACCGTAAAGCGGTAGTTCTCCAGCAGCACCTTGACAATATTCTTGCCGATGTCGTGAACATCCCCCTTCACCGTAGCCAGTACCACAGTGCCCTGGGGCTCCCCCGCCTCCCCGGAGAGGGCGGCCTGCACCACAGCAAAAGCGGCCTTGGCGGCCTCGGCGCTCATCAGCAGCTGGGGCAGATACAGCGTCCCCGCCTCAAACTTCTGGCCCACCTGGTCCAGCGCGGGGATGAGGGCCCCGTCCACCAGCTCCAGCGGGGCCTGTCCGGCATCCAGCGCGGCCTTGGCGGCCTCCGCCGCGCTCTCCTTCCGGCCCTGGAGCACCGCGTCCGCCACACTCAGCCCCTGCCCGGCGGTGGGAGTGGAGACCGGCGCGGGAGCGGCCGCGGCTCCGCCGTAGGCGGCGATGTAGTCCCCGCACTGGCTGTCCAGCCCGCACAGCGCCCGATAGGACCGCCAGGCCGCCATCATTCCGGCGGAGAGGGGGTTCAGAATGGCGCAGGAGAGCCCCTTTTGCAGGGCCATGGTAAAGAAATGGGAGTTGACCAGCTCCCGCTGGGGCAGACCAAAGGACACATTGGACACCCCCAGAATGGTGCGCAACCCCAGCTCCCGGCGCACCAGCTCCAGCGCCTCCAGGGTAATCTGGGCGGCCTGGGAATCGGAGGAGATGGTGAGGGTGAGGGGGTCGATGACCACATCCTCGGGGCGGATGCCCTCCGCCACCGCCCGGTCCCGAATCTTTCTGGCCACCGCCAGACGGCCCTGGGCCGTCTCAGGGATGCCCCCCTCGTCCAAAGTGAGGCCCACCACCACGCCGCCGTACTTCTTCACCAGCGGCAGCACGGCGGAGAGGCTCTCCTCCTTGCCGGAGACGGAGTTGACCATAGGCTTTCCATTGTAGCGGCGCAGCGCCCGCTCCATGGCCACCGGGTCGGAGGTGTCAATCTGGAGGGGCAGGGGGAGCACCGCCTGGAGGGCGCACACCGCGCGGGTGAGCAGCTCCGGCTCGTCAATCTCCGGCAGGCCCACATTCACATCCAGCACATGGGCCCCCGCCTCCTCCTGGGCAAAACCCTCCCCCAGCAGGTAGTCGATGTCATTGCGACGCAGGGCCTCTTTAAACTTCTTCTTGCCGGTGGGGTTGATGCGCTCCCCGATGAGCACCGGGTCCACCCCAATCTCCACCGCCTGAGCGTAGGAGGACACCACGGTTCGCCCTTTGGGGGTAGGCGGGGTGAAGGGAACATCCCCACACGCCGCAATCAGAGCCTGAATGTGCTCCGGTGTGGTGCCGCAGCACCCGCCCAGCACATGCACTCCCCGCCGGGCCAGCTTCTCCATACTCTGGGCAAATTCCTCCGGCCCCACGTCAAAGCGGGTCACTCCGCTCTCGGTGCGGGGCAGGCCCGCGTTGGGGTTGACCACCACCGGCACTGACGCCACCCGCAGCAGTTCCTCCGCAATGGGGGCCATCTGCTCCGGCCCCAGGCCGCAGTTCACGCCCAGGGCGTCCACTCCCAGCCCCTCCAGGAGGGCCACCGTAGACTCCACGGTGCCGCCGGTGAGGAGCTTGCCGTCCGCCCCGTAGACGGTGGTAACTACAATGGGGAGGTTGCAATTCTCCTTGGCGGCCAGAACGGCGGCCTTGGCCTCATAGCCGTCGCTCATCGTCTCAATGACCACCAAATCGGCCCCGGCGTCCGCCCCTGCCCGGATGACCTGGGCAAAGAGGGAAACCGCGTCCTCAAAGTCCAAATCCCCCATGGGCTTGAGGAGCCGCCCGGTGGGGCCGATGTCCAGCGCCACAAAGGCATTCTCCGTCCGCCCCGCCTCTTCCCGGGCAATCTGGGCGTTTTTCACCCCGGCGCGGACCACTTCCTCCAAATCAAATTCCCCGCCGGCGGGGAATTTGAGCCCGTTGGCGCCGAAGGTATTGGTGCACACAATGTCGCTCCCCGCCTCCAGATAGGCCCGGTGGAGGGCAATGAGCCGCTCGGGGTGGAGCAGATTCCAGGTCTCGGGCCGCTCGCCCCCCTTCAGGCCCTGGGCCTGGAGCAGCGTGCCGGTACCACCGTCAAAATAGAGGCGCTGACGCCCCAATACTTGCAAAAAATTCATCCTTATCCTCTCCTGAATGGGCAGTCAATCTGGTCACAGACCTCACATCCCTGCCGGTGGCAGGGGGCGGCCACATGGGAGCGCCCCACCACCGCCGTCACCGACTTGGCCGGAAGGAGCATCAGGCTCTCGCTCACCGTCAGGCCGATGGACTCCGCCGTGCGGAGCAGCTGGGCAATCTCCCGCTGGTGGGTGATGGAGAAATCCCCATAGCCGGGGCTGAACCGGGGGCGGAGATACCACCCCGCCCCCTCCGCCTCCTGGCGCAGGGCGTCGTTGACCTGGTCACAATAGGTTTCAATGAGGGCGGCGGCGGCGGCCTGGCAGATGGCCGCCCGGCTCACCTGGTCCAGCGCACAGCACCGGGCGATGAGCCGGTCCACCTCAATGCCCAGCGTGGCGGCAAAGAGCACCGCCTCCTCACAGCCGGTGAGGTTTTTCCGCAGCGCGGCGCTCTCCACCTCCATGGAGCCCAGAGACAGGCGGTTCCCCTCCCCGAAGGACACCGGCACCACCATGCTCACGGAGCGGGGGCGGGCGGCCCGGAGGACCTGTTCCGCCCCCGCCTCAATGGCCCGGGCCGTCTCCCCCTCCGGCACAGCGCCCCCCCGGTAGCCCAGATAGCGCCAGACCTCGGGAAAATTGATGGACAAACTCACGGCTTCAAAACCTCCGACAGGCTCGCCTGGATGTCCGCGGCGATGGAGGGCTTGTTCATGGAGTAGACATGAATGTGGGTGACGCCGTTGGCGATGAGGTCAATAATCTGGCCTGCGGCGTAGGCCACGCCCGCCTGGCGCATGGCCGCCGGGTTGTCCCCGAAGCGGTCCACAATGGCCTTGAATTTTTCGGGCAGGTAGGTGCCGGAGAGCTTGCAGATGCGGGCAATCTGCTTGCCGTTGGTCACCGGCATGATGCCCGCCACCACCGGCACGGTGATGCCCTTCTCCCGGATGCGGTAGAGAAAATTGTAGAGAATGTTGTTGTCAAAGAACATCTGGGTGGTAAAAAACTCACACCCGGCGTCCATCTTCTCCTTCAAGTGGTCGATGTCGGCGTTTTTGGTGGGGGCCTCCGGGTGTCCCTCGGGGTAGCAGGCGCCGCCCACGCAGAAGTCCCCGCTGGCCTTGATGTCCCGCACCAGCTGGGCGGCATACTGGTAGTCATGGGCGGGCGCGCCCCCCTCCGGGATGTCTCCCCGCAGAGCCAGCACATTCTGGATGCCCTTGGCCTTCATCTCCGCCAGCATGGCGTGGACGTGCTCCCGGGTGGAGGAGGCGCAGGTCAGGTGGGCCAGAGAGTCCACCCCGTACCGCTGAGAGAGTTCGGACGCGATGCCGATGGTGTAAGAGCTGGTGCCGCCGCCCGCGCCGTAGGTCACGCTCATGAAATCGGGCCGCAGCGCGGCAATCTCCTGTGTGGCCTGTGCCACGGTCTCATAGCTGTCGCTGGTCTTGGGCGGAAAGACCTCAAAGGAGAGTGTGGGCCTGTCCTGCCGCAGGATATCAATGATTTTCATCGCGTGTACCTCCGCATTTGACTTGGATTTTGACATTGGTCTATTATAGCATATTCTTGCAAAAAAGCACGAATTTTTTCTAACACCCCTCCCCCTCCCGCCGCCTTGACGGATTGGGAGGCCATTGGGTATACTGTTGTTGCAAACTGCTTCCTTTGAGGTGAATTTTCATGGATTTATGCAACGAACGGGAGATTCGCGCCCTGCTGGCCCGGCACGGCTTCCGCTTTTCCAAATCAATGGGTCAGAATTTTCTCATTGAGTCCTGGGTGCCCCGGGACATCGCGCAGGCCTCCGGGGCGGGTCCCGGCGTGGGTGTGGTGGAGGTGGGCCCCGGCATCGGCCCCCTGACAGTGGAGCTGGCCCAGCGGGCGGAGCGGGTGGCGGCGGTGGAGCTGGACCGCGCCCTCTACCCCATTCTGGAGGAGACGCTGGCCCCCTACCCCAATGTGGAGGTGGTGCCCGGCGACGTGATGAAGCTGGATTTGGCCCAGCTGTGCCGGGAAAAGCTCCCCGGCCTCACCCCCATGGTGTGCGCCAACCTCCCCTACAACATCACCACCCCGGTGATCACCGCCTTTCTGGAGGCCGGGTGCTTCTCCGCCATCACGGTGATGATTCAGCGGGAGGTGGCCCAGCGCATCTGCGCCCAGCCGGGCGGGAAGGACTATGGGGCGTTTTCGGTGTTCTGCCAGTATTACGCCCAGACGGATTTTCTCTTTGAGGTGCCCCCCGCCTGCTTCCTCCCCGCCCCCAAGGTCACCTCCGCCGTGGTGCGCCTGGTCCCCCGCTCCGCGCCGCCCCAGACGCTGGTGGACGAAAAAACCTTCTTCTGGGTGGTGCGGGGGGCATTCGCCCAGCGCCGCAAGACCCTCCTCAACAGCCTGTGTACCCTGGGCCTGTCCAAAGATACCATCCGATCCGCCCTGTTAAGCTGCGGTTTGCAGGAAAATGTGCGGGGGGAACAGCTGGACATCCCCACCTTTGCAGCTCTGGCTGCACAGTTAGCGAAAATAAAGTGATTTTTGGCATTTTGCAAAAAAGTGTATTGCATTTTGGCGGGAGCTTTAGTACAATAAGACTGTTCTTAATTCTACTGGGGGGGATTTATAATGGCACTGACCAATAACAAAGCTGTTTTGAATTGGATTGACGAGATGGCCGCTATGACTCAGCCCGACCAGATCGTCTGGATTGACGGCAGTGACGCCCAGATCGAGGATTTGCGGGCTCAGGCCTGCGCCACGGGCGAGATTGAAAAGCTCAATCAGGAGCTGCTGCCAGACTGCTACCTCCACCGCACCGCCGTCAACGACGTGGCCCGCGTAGAGGACCGCACCTTTATCTGCTGCCGCAAGCAGGAGGACGCCGGCCCCACCAACAACTGGATGGACCCGCAGGAGATGTACGCCAAGCTGAAAAAGCTGTACACCGGCGCCATGAAGGGCCGCACCATGTACGTCATCCCCTACTCCATGGGCGTGGTGGGCTCTCCCTTTGCCAAGTATGGCATTGAGCTGACCGACTCCATCTATGTGGTGCTCAATATGTGCATCATGACCCGTGTGGGCACCGCGGTGGCCGAGGTCATCGGTGACGACTTCGTCAAGGGCCTCCACGCCAAGGCCGATCTGGACCCCGAGAACCGCTACATCGTCCACTTCCCCGAGGACAACACCATCATGTCGGTGAACTCCGGCTACGGCGGCAACGTCCTGCTGGGCAAGAAGTGCTTTGCGCTGCGTATCGCCTCCTATCTGGGCCGCAATCAGGGCTGGATGGCGGAGCACATGCTCATTCTGGGCATCCAGAGCCCCGCCGGTGAGGTGCGCTATCTGGCCGCCGCCTTCCCCTCTGCCTGCGGCAAGACCAACCTGGCCATGCTCATTCCCCCGGAGCACTACCGCAAGGCCGGCTGGAAGGTCTGGTGCGTGGGCGACGACATCGCCTGGATTCGGGTGGGCGAGGATGGCCGCCTGTGGGCCATGAACCCCGAGTACGGCTTCTTCGGCGTGGCCCCCGGCACCAACGAGAAGTCCAACCCCAACGCCCTGCACACCACCATGAAGAACACCATCTTCACCAACGTTGCCCATAATCTGGACAACAACACCGTGTGGTGGGAAGGCCTGGACAAGAATCCTCCCGAGAACGCCGAGGAGTGGACCGGCAAGAAGGTCAACGGCAAGGAGTGGGTGGCCGAAGGCAACAAGCTGGCCCATCCCAACAGCCGCTTCACCGCTCCCGCTGTGAACTGCCCCTGCCTGAGCAAGGAGTTCAACAACCCCAACGGCGTGCCCGTCACCGCTATGGTGTTCGGCGGCCGCCGCGCCAAGACCGCTCCGCTGGTATTCCAGAGCTTTGACTGGAACCACGGCGTGTATGTGGGCAGCGCCATGGCCTCCGAGACCACCGCTGCCGCCGCCGGCGCCGTGGGCGTCGTGCGCCGCGATCCCATGGCCATGCGTCCCTTCACCGGCTACAACATGGGCGACTACTTCGGCCACTGGATCGAGATGGGCGAGAAACTGGGCGACAAGGCTCCCAAGATCTTCCACGTCAACTGGTTCCGCACCGACGACGAAGGCCATTTCATCTGGCCCGGCTTCGGCGACAACATGCGTGTGCTGATGTGGATGCTGAAGCGCTGCAAGGGCGAAGTGGACGCCGTGGAGACCCCCATCGGCTACCTGCCCAACGCCGAGGACATCGACATCACCGGCCTGGACGACATCACTCTGGATACCGTCAAGGGCCTGCTGAGCGTGGATAAGGACCTGTGGCTGGAGGACTGCGACGGCGTCGAGGCCCTCTACAACGAGATCGGCGAGCGCGTTCCCGCCGAGCTGCGCCACCAGCTGGCCGCCCTGCGCGAGCGTCTGTCCAAGTAAACAATACCCCCAGCAAGCAAGCTGTGGCCCCCGGGAGACCGGGGGCCATTTTTGAGGTAATCCCGCGTCATTCCGGGCGGCGTTCGCCGTGAATGGCGCGGTGCTCTCTCAAGGGGAAAAAGAGGGGAGAGAAACAAATGACCGAACAGCGGGTGCAGACCAGCGAGGCCCTTCGGGTGGGCCTTGTGCTGGCGCTGGCGGGCGGCTATCTGGACGCCTACACCTACCTGTGCCGGGGCGGGGTGTTCGCCAACGCCGAGACCGGCAACATGGTGCTGCTGGGCGTGAAGCTGGCGGCGGGCGACTGGGGCGGCGCGGTGAAGTATCTGCCGCCCATCTTCGCTTTCTTTCTGGGCGTGCTGGCGGCGGAAGCCATCCGCCGCCGGGGCAAGGCGGCTCCGACTGCCCGGGTGCATTGGCGCCAGTGGGTGCTGGCGCTGGAGATCGCGGTGCTGGCCGCCGCGGCTTTTGCACCCTTAGGCGGCGCGTGGGATATGGCAGTGAACTGGGCGGTAAGCTTCGTCTGCGCCTTGCAGGTGGAGAGCTTCCGCCGGGTGCACGGCAAGGCCTACGCCACCACCATGTGCACCGGCAACCTGCGCAGCGGCACCGAGCTGCTGTATCAGTACTTCCAGACCCGTGACCGGGGCATTTTGCGCTCCAGCCTGCGGTATTACCAGGTCATCGTGGCCTTCATCGCCGGCGCGGCGGTGAGCGCGGTGCTGGCCGGGCCTCTGGGCCAGTGGTCGGTGCTGGCGGCCTGCGTGCTGCTGGCGGTGGTGCTGGTGAGCTTAAGCCGGGCCGAAGTGACCAGCCGGGAATAAACAGAACAGGGCGGCCGCCCCGGAATTGCCGGGACGGCCACTTTTCTGTGTTCATATTTTCCCGCCCGGCCCGAATAGACTGTATCCAAAGGGGGGGCGGCGGCATGGAGCAGTTTATCGTGAACGTGATGGAGGACTTCGGCTATCCGGGCATGGCCCTGCTCATCGCGGTGGAAAACCTCTTCCCGCCCATCCCCTCGGAGGTCATCCTCACCTTCGGCGGCTTCCTCACCACCCGCACCGCGCTGGACGTGTGGTGGGTGGTGGCCTGGGCCACCCTGGGCGCGGTGGCGGGGGCGCTTGTCCTCTACGGAGTGGGCCGGGCGCTGGGCGGTGAGCGGATGCGCGCGCTGCTGGCGGGGCCCTGGGGCAAACGGCTGGGCTTTGACGCCGAAGCTGCCGACAGGGCCGCCGGCTGGTTCGAGAAAAAGGGCGCGAAAACGGTGCTCTTCTGCCGCTGTGTACCCATTTTGCGCAGCCTCATCTCCATTCCCGCGGGCATGGCCCGGATGAACCTGGTGCGCTTTCTGCTCTACACCACGGCGGGCAGCCTTGTGTGGAACGCCGCGCTGGTGCATCTGGGCGCGGCGGCGGGGGAGAGCTGGGCGCTGCTGGCCCGCCGCTTTTCGGACGGCTCCGGTATGGTGCGCTGGATGCTGGCGGCAGCGGCGGTGGTGTTGCTGCTGCGCAGGCTGACAAAAAAGAAAGACAAAAAAAGTGCTGCCCCATGAGGGACAGCACTTTTTCTTTGCTTACGCCAGAGGCTGGGTCTTTTCCGCCAGCCAGGCCGCCTCGACGGCGGACAGGTGAGGGGTCAGCTTCTCCCGCACCATCTGGTGGAAGGCATTCAGCCACTCCTTTTCGTCCGCGTCCAGCAGCTCGGGGCGCACGGGGGTCAGGTCGATGGGGCAGTAGGTCACCGGCTCAAAGCCCAGGAACTGGCCGTACTGGTTCTTCACCCGCTCACAGCAGAGCAGCTCGTTCTCGATGCGGATGCCCACTTCGCCCTCTTCGTAGATGCCGGGCTCGTCGGTCACGATCATGCCGGGCTTGAACACCGTGTGGTTGGTGATGCGCAGGTTGTGGGGGCCTTCGTGCACGCCGCCCACAAAGCCCACGCCGTGGCCGGTGCCGCAGCGGTAGTCGATGCCGTGGGCCCACACCGGGGCGCGGGCGATCACGTCCAGATTGCCGCCGGTGCAGGTGTTCAGGAACTGGAGCTTGGCCATGTCGATGTGGCTCTTGAGCACATAGGTGTAGTAGGTGCGCTCATTGTCGGTCAGCTCGCCCAGAGCGTAGGTGCGGGTGATGTCGGTGGTGCCGTCCAGATACTGGCCGCCGCAGTCCACCAGCAAAAAGCCCTTGGGGGCCAGGGTGGTGCAGCCCGCCGGGGTGGCGTGGTAGTGCATCATGGCGGCGTTGGCACCGTAGGCGGCGATGGTGTCGAAGCTGACGCCGATGTTCAGCGTCTGCTCGCTGCGCAGAGCCATCAGCTTTTCGTCCACATCCACCTCGGTCACAGTTTCGCCCGCGGCCATCTTCTCTTCCAGCCACATCTGGAACTTCACCATGGCCACGCCGTCCCGCAGATGGGCGTTTTTCAGGTTTTCAATTTCCACCGGGTTCTTCACGCCCTTCAGCGCCTGGATGGGGTCCTCGCCCGCCTTCAGGGTGAACACCGGGTTGCCCGCCAGAGCGGAGTACACCGCCCAGTTGGTGCCCGCCTCGTCCACCAGAACCGTCTGGTCGTGGTGGTAGCCGGTGAGCGCGCCCAGCAGATGATCGTAGTCGGTCACCCGCACGCCCTGACGGCCCAGCGCCTCGGCGGCTTCGGCGGGCAGGCGGGCGGTGTTGATGAAGAGGATGGCGTCATCCGGCGTGACAAAGCAGTAGGCCAAGGCGAAGGGGGTGTTGTCCAGGTCAGAGGCCCGCAGGTTGAGCAGCCAGGCCACGCTGTCCAGACGGCAGACCACCATGGCGCCCGCGCCCTGCTTGGCCAGTTCGGCCCGCAGATCGCCCAGCTTTTCGGCGGCGCTGCGGCCGGCGTAGGTCTCGTCCAGCAGGAACGCCTCGCTGGCGGGCACGGCGGGCCGGTCGGGCCAGTTGCCCTCCACCAGGTCCACGCTCTTGACGGACGCGCCCTTCTTGGCCAGAGCCTTCTGCAGCTCCTTCATGGTGGAGGTGGCGGTGACCATGCCGTCCACCGCCAGCACCTGCCCCTCGCCCAGAGCGTCGGTCAGGTACTCCATCAGGGTGGGCACGCCTTCCACGCCCATCTTCTGCAGCACGATCTCGCTGCCCTCCAGCTGATGGGCGGCCTGCACGAAGTAGCGGCCGTCCACCCACAGGGCGCTGGCGGTCTCGGTGACGACCAGATTGCCCACGCTGCCGGTGAACCCGGAGAAGTAGCGCCGGGCGGACCAGTGGGCGGGCAGATACTCGCTGATGTGGGGGTCGGAGGAGGGGATGAGACAGGCGTTCGCGCCGGCGGCCTTCATGGCGGCGCGCAGCAGTGCGATTTTTTCGTTGGTGGTCTGCATAAAACAAAACCTCGATTCTCAAATAGTGCGATCAGCGCAGAGCGCTTCGATCAAAAACGACCGCTTCTATTGTAGCACGCTAAAGCCCCGTTGCAAAGCCCCCACCCGGTGCGGGTGTTGACAAAACGGGTATAATAAAAGTTGGAGCAATCACGCCCGCAGCGCCCTTTTCGCGGCGCGGCGGGCCTTTTCCCGGATGGATAAAAAGAGAGGTAAAACCATGACCAAGATCGACATTTTTTCCGGTTTTCTGGGCGCCGGAAAGACCACCCTTATCAAAAAACTCATCAGCGAGGCCTACGCCGGCCAGAAGCTGGTGCTCAT
>DXDX01000143.1 GCA_019115265.1 Candidatus Flavonifractor merdigallinarum
GAAAAGAAACCGGGGAAAGAAAAGGCGGAGAGGGGAACTTCTCGTTCCCCTCTCCACTCCCCTCCAAAAGGGCGGCCTTTTTAGGGGGCCGCCCCATTTTGTGGGTGCAGACCTTCAGTCTTTGCGGTCACCTGTCTTGCATGGCAGTACAACGCTGCCCTCATAGGCGGAAAGCTCCGTTCAAATGGCACCGAACTTGGGAAATCCCTCCGTAGCGGAACTTTAGCCGGGATGCGCATTGGGGGGAGTGCAGAGGGGGCAGCGCCCCCTTTGCGCTTTCTTTCCCACCGCTTTCTTTGCAAAGAAAGCGGTGCTCCCGCCGAGTAGGTGGCCTGTGCGGCGAGCACAAAAACCTCCCGGCTTGGCCGTTTTGGGGCCGAATCTTACATCGGCTCTCCAATGCCCTCCAGGGCGGCATCCAGCTTGCGATAGGATTCCTCACACACCGCCCCATACAGCATGGAGGCGCTCTCCTCGTCCCCTGTGACCGCAGCCAGATTGTCCGGGGCATTCTGATAGAGTGTAATCTCCATCTCACGCAGCCAGTTTTGGAGGGAGAGGGGCAGCTGGGTGAGACGGGTGGACAGGAGGTCCATATCCTCCCCGTTGAGCCAGAGAAATCCTTCCGGGCTGTGGGGAAAGGTAAAGCTGGCCTCGTAGGCCAGAGCGGCGGCCAGAAAGGCGCTGGTGGAGGGGGCGCAGAGCGCCCAGTGCTCGTCGTCCTCGGTGGAGTAGACCGGCGGGTCGGGGAGGGACAAATCCTCCCGGCGGATCAGCGCCCGGCACACTCCCTGGTTTTCGTTGAGGAGGAAGAGGTGCTCCGATTCCCGCAGCCAGTCCCATGTCCGAAAGTGCTCCGGCAGCAGCCAGGTATCCTGGACATGGTGAAATGCCTCCGTCCGCCCGGCGGCGCGGTAGAACTCCTCCAGCACCGAAGGCAGCGCCCCAAAGCGCTCTTTCAGATATGCGATGTCCTCTTCTGTGTATCCCTGGAGCTCAGCTGGTCCATAGAGGGGCACAACGGCCCGCCAGCTCATTGTATCCATCCAACAATACCTCCTTGTTTTGAGTGCGCAAAAGCCCCGGAAGTGATTTTTCGGGGCTTTTGCCGCGCTTTAATCGGCATCAAAATCCGACTTCTTTACCTGGATGACCCGCATACCAATGAAGCGCAGCTGCTCAATCACCGCCGGGGGGGCCATTTCATCGGTGATGACTGTGCCCATCTGCTCCAGGTGGAGGCTGGCATAGGTGCCTGTGACTCCAATTTTGGTGTGGTCTGCCAGGATAAAGTAGCGGTTGGAGTGGCTGATCATCGTCTCGTTGATGGCCAGCTCCGTGGGAATGCCGCACAGCAGCTCCCCATTGGGGGAGATGCCGGTACAGCCAATAAAAGCCTTGCTGGACTGCTCCATGAGCAGATTGCGCATGGTGCAGTCGCCGGTGAGAATGCCGCTCAGCCCCCGCAGGTCTCCACCGGACAGGGTCACGCGCAGGTTAGGCGGGTATTTCTTCCCGCACACCAGCCCGTTGTTGGTAAAGACCCGCACATTTTCCTGTTCCACATAGTCCAGCATCCCCAGAGCAGTTTTACTGCCGTTGATGAAGATGTGGTCCCCTTCGGAGACAAAGGTGGCGGCATAGCGGCTGATGAGATCACGATAGAGCTTTACCTGGTCGGCCTCAGCGGGAGCGGGGGGGCGCTGTTCGGCCACAGCGCCGCCGTAAAACCGGCTGACCAGGCCGCGATCCTCCAGATGCTGCAGATCCCGGCGGATAGTCATGGGGGAGACGCCGAACATCTGAGCCAATTCATCAACTTTGATCTCCCTGCGCTCCCGCAGCAGGGAGAGAATGCGGGCGTGACGGTCGTTGACCGACTGGCGATCGCGTTTCATGGAAAATCCTCTTTCTCGTGGTGTGATGGAAGGAATGGACGGTTACAGCAGCCGGGCGTGCAGCTCATCCAGACGCCGGATGCGCAGCACCGGCTCAGCTGGCTCTGGCGCATCCTCCTGGGGGTGGTACCAGACGGGGCGCATCCCGGCCCGCTGGGCGCCGATGACATCCTTTTTCAGGCTGTCCCCCACAAAGGCGCACTGGGCGGCGGAGCAGTTTGCCTTCTCAAGACACAGCCGGAAGAACTTCTCCCCCGGCTTTTCGTCTGTGACCTCCTCGCTGGTGACCATAAAGTCGAAGAGGGGCAGCATCCCCAGCCGCTCCAGCTTGACATACTGCCAGTCGGCGGTCATGTCAGTGCCCAGGCCCAGGCGCTTTCCCGCCTCCTTCAGCTGCGTAAGGCAGGAGAGCGCGCCGGGACTGGGGCTGGCGGCGTCCAGAAGGGTGTTCCAGTAGAGCCGCTCCATCCGGGGGGCGTGGAAAATGGGCTGGCCCAAATCCTCCAGCAGAATCTGATAGCGGATGAGGCGGTTGTGGATGGCGGCGCAGTTGCCGCCGGTGCGGGTCTTGAGGACAGTGTTGGCCGCCTGGTGGAGGGCGGGAAACTCCTCTGGCCGCACCCCCAGCTCCCGCCGGGCGTACTCCGTCAACGCCTGAAAGGCCACAGCGTGGGCGGCGTCGTAGTCATAAAGGGTGTTGTCGATGTCAAAGATGACCGTTTGAATCATGCTATCACCAGCTTTTTCTGCAAACTGGACCGGCTGCGGCCCTTCAGACCTGGAAGGACTGGAATTTTTTCTTGCAGTGGCGCTCCATATAGGTGTGCAATGCGTCCCGGTCCTCCGGCGAGAACGCCTCCTTGGAGAGAATGTAATAGGCCTTCCCCTTGATGACAAAGTAGAAGCACCGCTCCGTCTCGTAGAGTCCATAAATCTGCTGGAATTTGCTCCGGGCGTAATTCTTCTGCCCCTCCAGCTTCATCTCCAGACCGGATTCGTCAATGCGGAAGGTGACACGGCGGTTTTCATAGTGCTTGCGGTATTTTTTCAGGGTATCGTCCGCACCGCTGCGCTTCCGGCTGGAGCAGGCCACCAGGATCATCAGCGAACAGAGGATCAGATAGCCCACCCGCGCAATGCCAAAGCCCTGGCTGTACAGCTCAAAGCCGAAATAGAGCGCACCGGCCACTCCCAGCACGCCGCAGACGATGCGCACCGGCAGGGAGACGGTACCCTTGGCCTGGTAGAGCGCCTCAAAGTCGGACAGGATGGCGTCGGTATAGACAAAGTCGGCCTGAAAAGCGGAACTCTGAGATTGGCTGCGGTCCATAGCTTGCCTCCAAGTCAATCAATATGGGGAGCGGATGGGGCGGAAACGCCCCATCCGCGCACTTATACGGATTCTTTCAGTTGTTTTACCGCGGCGGCGGCGTCCTGTGCGCCGAATACCGCGCTGCCCGCCACCAGGGCGGTGGCACCCGCGGCCACGCACTGGGGGGCGGTGGTGCCGGGCTTCACCCCGCCGTCCACCGACAGGATGGGGGAGAGTCCCCGGCGGGCACACTCGCTGCGCAGGGCGGCGAGCTTGTCCAGCGCCCGGGGGTCAAAGGGCTGACCACCGTGGCCGGGCACCACACCCATGACCAGCACCAGCTCCAGCTGCTCCAGGTAGGGGAAGATGGCCTCCACCGGGGTGTCCGGGTTGAGGGACAGGCCCGCCTTGCAGCCGCAGCCGTGGATGGCGGCCAGGGTGGCGGGGAGGTTGTCGGTGGTCTCCACATGGACGGTGAGGTAGTCCGCCCCGGCCTCCACAAAGCGGCGGACAAAGCGCAGGGGGTGGGAGATCATCAGGTGCACATCCATCACCGCGTCGGGCATGGCCTTGTGGAGACACTCCAGCACCGGCAGGCCAAAGCTGAGATTGTCCACAAAGTGGCCGTCCATCACATCGAAGTGGATCATATCTGCCCCGGCCTCCAGCACGCGGGCGCAGTCCTCCCCCAGACGGGTAAAGTCGGCGGAGAGCACCGAGGGACATACAAGCACCATGGTCTGCCTCCTTTTGGCTTAACCCTTGGCGGCCAGCTCTTTGGCCACTTCCACAATGTGGTCGGCGCACAGGCCGAAGGCCTTCAGCAGAGCGGCGGCGGGGCCGGAGTGGCCAAACTCGTCGTTGACGCCGATGAGCTTCACCGGGGTGGGCAGCTGCTCGCTCAGAAGGCCGCACACCGCCTCGCCCAGACCGCCGATGATGGAGTGCTCCTCCACCGTGACAATCTTGCCGCAGTCCTTGGCGGCCTGGAGCACCAGAGCTTCGTCCAGGGGCTTGATAGTGGCCATGTTGATGACCCGGGCGGAGATGCCCTGCTCGGCCAGCGCTTTGCCGGCCTCAATGGCCTCGGGGACCATGATGCCGGTGGCGATGATGGCGATGTCGGTGCCGTCCTGGAGCACCTCGCCCTTGCCGATGTGGAACTCATAGTCCTCGTCGTGGAAGACGGGGGTGGCGGCGCGGCCAAAGCGCATGTAGACAGGACCCTCCATCTCGTAGGCGGCCTTTACCATCTTGCGGGCCTCCACATCGTCGGCGGGGCACATAACGGTCATGCCGGGGATGGTGCGCATGAGGGCGAAGTCCTCACAGCACTGGTGGGAGGCGCCATCCTCGCCCACGGAGATGCCGCCGTGGGTGGCGCCGATCTTCACATTCAGGTGGGGATAGCCGATGGTGTTGCGTACCTGCTCATAGGCCCGCCCGGCGGCGAACATGGCGAAGGTGGCGGCGAAGGGGACCAGGCCCATGGTGGACAGGCCCGCGGCCACGTTGATCATGTTGGCCTCGGCGATGCCGCAGTCGAAGTGGCGCTCGGGGAAAGCCTTCTGGAAGGTGGCGGTCTTAGTGGCGCCGGCCAGGTCGGCGTCCAGCACCACCAGGTTGGGGGCCACGGCGCCCAGCTCCTTCAGAGCGTTGCCGTAGCTGTCACGGGTCGCAACTTTTTTCACTTCTGCCATGATTACACCTCCAGTGCGGCCCGAGCAGCCTCGAGCTCTGCCATACCCTGCGCGTACTCCTCATCGTTGGGGGCCTTGCCGTGCCAGCCGGCCTTGTCCTCCATGTAGGAGACGCCCTTGCCCTTGGTGGTCTTCATGAGGATGGCGGTGGGCTTGCCGGTGCCCTTGTTGGCGTGGAACTTGGCGAAGGCGGACTCGATGTCCTGGAAGTCGTGGCCGTTGATCTTCACCACATCGCAGCCGAAGGCCTCGAACTTCTTGTCCACCGGCTCGGTGTTCATGACGTCGCAGGTGCGGCCGTCAATCTGCAGGCCATTGAGGTCCACGATAATGCACAGGTTGTCCAGCTTATAGTGGGCGGAGAACATGGTGGCCTCCCAGATCTGGCCCTCGGCCAGCTCGCCGTCGCCCACCACGCAGTAGACGTTGACGTCCTTGTTCAGGAACTTGGCGCCCTTGGCCATGCCAGCGGCGGTGGAGAGGCCCTGGCCCAGAGAGCCGGTGGACATGTCCACGCCGGGGACGGTGTTCATGTTGGGGTGGCCCTGGAGGTAGCTGTCGATGTGGCGCAGGGTGGGCAGATCCTCCACGGGAAAGTAGCCCCGCAGGGCCAGGGTGCTGTAAAGGCCGGGGGCGGTGTGGCCCTTGGAGAGCACGAAGCGGTCCCGGTCCTCCCAGCGGGGGTTCTTGGGGTCAATGCGCATCTCCTTAAAGTAGAGATAGGTAAACATATCGGCCGCCGACAGGGAGCCACCGGGATGGCCGGACTTGGCGCCGTGGGTGCTGGTGAGCACACCCTCCCGCACGGAGATGGCGGTGAGTTTCAGGGATTTTTCTTCCGCAGAAGTCATGCGATCTTCCTCCTCTGAATGAAAAATAAGTGGTGGAGTATTTACTTCTTCGCCTGGCCGTAGTAGGCGTTGGGGCCGTGCTTGCGCATGTAGTGCTTATCCTGGATGCGCTGGGGCGCGGGAGCGGCGCTGGGGTCCACCTGGCGGGTGAACATGGCCATCTTGGCCACCTCTTCCAGCACCACCGCGTGGTAGACCGCCTGGGCGGCGTCCTTGCCCCAGGTGAAGGGGCCGTGGCTGTGACAGATGACGGCGGGCACCGCCACCGGGTCAATGCCCCGGGCCTTGAACTCCTCCACAATGACCTTGCCGGTGTTCATCTCGTAGTCCTCGTCCAGCTCCTCCTGGGTCAGGTGCCGGGCGCAGGGGATGGGGCCGTAGAAGTAGTCGGCGTGGGTGGTGCCGTAGCAGGGGATGTCCCGGCCGGCCTGGGCCCAGCCCACAGCGTAGGGGCTGTGGGTGTGGACAATGCCGCCCAGCTGGGGGAAGGCGTTGTAGAGCACCAGGTGGGTCTTGGTGTCGGAAGAGGGGTTCATGTCGCCCTCCACCTTGTTGCCCTTCAGGTCCATGACCACCAGGTCCTCCGGCTTGAGCTCGTCATACTCCACGCCGGAGGGCTTGATGACAAAGAGCCCCTTCTCCCGGTCAATGCCGCTGACGTTGCCCCAGGTGTAGGTCACCAGACCCCGGCGGGGCAGCTCCATATTGGCCTCGTATACCTTTTGCTTCAGTTCTTCCAGCATAGATGAACCCTCCATTTTTTCCGAATCTGGACCACAAACCGTATTTTATCACATCTCACTTGAATCGAACAGATATTTCTCAATCACTTCGGCAATCCCGTCGTGGTTGTTGTCCCGGGTGGTGATGGTATCGGCGGCGGCTTTGACCTCTTCGGTGCCGTTGCACATGGCCACGCCCACACCGGCGGCCTCAATCATGGAGAGGTCATTGGCCGCGTCTCCTGCCGCCACGGTGTTTTTCTGGGGGATGCCCAGCAGCCCGGCCAGCTGCAAGAGGGCGTTGCCCTTGCTCATCCCCCGGGGGATGACCTCCAGATACTGCTCACAGGAGAAAAAGCTGTCCAGTTTGTCCCCGTACCGCTCCAGCACCCATGCCTGGAAGTCCTCCAGGGGGGCCTTGTTCTGAAAGTCAATGAGCAGCAGCTTGGCCGGCTCCCGGGTTAGGGCGGCCACGCTGGGGACGACCGAGTAGGTCATGAGAATGATGGAGCAGTAGCGCCGCACCGCCTCATCGTCGCACCGGGGCTCCACCAGGACCTGGCGCTCGTCGTAGGTCTGGATGTGAAGTCCCCGGCGGTTGGCCTCCTCAAAGACGGCCTGAACCAGCTCCAGCGGAACATTCTTTTCAAAGATAACCTTTTTGGCGCCCAAATCATAGATAATTCCGCCGTTAAAGGTGATGAGGTAGCACCCCAGACCGGTGAGGTCCAGGCGCCGGGCCTGCTCAATGGCGCTGACCAGTGGGCGGCCGGTGGTAATCACCACCCGGTGCCCGGCGGCCAGGGCTTTTTCAATGGCCGAGCGGTTGCCCGGCGTAATCTCCTTCTGGTCGTTGAGGAGCGTACCGTCCAAATCCAGAAAGAGGGCCTTGGTCTTGGTCTCCATGGGCCAGCTCCCCGCTTATTCGGTGACGGTGTACAGGGCGATCTCGTTGATCTCCCGGTTGGTGCCCACAATCACATCCTGCCCCTTGGAGTTGACAAAGTGCATGGCGTTAGCGCAGCCGGTGTTGCGGTCCAGGAAGTCGGCGCGGTAATTGCCCGCCTCGGCATCCCAGGTGATGGCCACGGTGTCCTTGGTGCCCTTGCGCCAGCCCACAACCCAGGTGGGCTTGCCCAGAATGGTGTCCGCCCAAGTGGCGTGGAGCATCTCGGTGTCCACCTCGGGGGCGGGGTACTTCCACTGGGGGATGTAGTGGCCGTGCTCGTTGAGGTGGTAGATGGTGAGGGAGTTGCCGTGGAAGTCGCTGATGACGCCCAGCTCCATCTTGCCATCGCCGTCAAAGTCCAGCATCACCGCATCGCTGGTGGGGATGTCCAGCACCTTGGTGACCACCCACTCGCCGCCGGGGACCATGGGGGGATCGAAAATGAAGGCGCCCTCCTCGCAGCCCACCAGAGCGGCATCGTGGCCGCCGTGCTGGAACACGCTGAAGCCGTGGTTTTTGAGCATCTGGTCCTGAATCAGGGTGAGCTCCAGCTGGTGATCGTCGTTGTAGGCGGAGAGGTCGGCGGGGAGCACTGCGCCGTAGGTCTCACCGGGGAAGCGCCAGTCGTTCTTGTACTCATGGCCGGACTTGAGGCAGCAGACAATGAGGTAGTTGATGCCGCCCCGGTTGAGGATGCCGAAGCGGTGGACAAAGGGGGCGCGGCACAGGGTGCGGATTTCCCAGTTGTTCTCCCCCTTGGGGGTGGCGATGATGATGGAGGCGTCCGCGCCGTCATTGGGGCCGTAGAACTTGTGGGTGGCCAGGAACTGCCCGTCGGAGCCGGGGACCTGAATCATGGTCATCACGCCGCCAGGGCCGTCCCAGACGGTCTCCAGCTGCTCTCCGTCCTCCGAAAAGAGGTAGCAGGGGTCCTGCTTCTCGGCGGCCACCAGGAAACAGGGGCGGCCCTTGTAGTTGAGGGTGGTGGTGGCATAGCACTTGTTCAGATTACCAATGACCTTTTTTTCCACATGCATGGGGACATTCTCCTCTCTATGTCAAATCGGCTTACTTCTTCTGCTGGTCCAATAGGGCGCGCATTTTGGTGTTGGCAAAGATAATATCCTCTTTCCAGCTGGCGTTGCCCACATCCCACATCTCGGTGACAAAACGGCGCACCCCCAGGTCCCACGCCTTGGCGATGACGGCGGGGAAGTCCACATGGCCGGTGAGGAAGGGGATTTCCCGGAATTTGCCGGGCACCGTCTCCTTCAGATGGAGGGCCACGATGTGCCCCCGGCCGGACTCCAGATCGTCCAGCACCGACGTGCCGTAGGTGACCGCGGCGTTGGTGAGGTTGCCCGAGTCGGGATACACGCCCAGATAGGGGCTGTTCACCATGTTGACATAAAACATGGACTTCCAGGTGGTGTTCATGAATTCGGTCTCCATGGTCTCAAAGCCCAGCACCACGCCTTTGATGGCAGCCAGCTCCGCGGCCTTTTTCAGGTTTTCGGCAAAGGCGGCCTTGGTCGCCGGGGTGGAGTCCTCATAGTACACATCGTAGCCGGCCAGCTGGATGATGCGGATGCCCAGGTCGTCGGCCAGCTCAATGGCCTTTTCCATAATCTCCATGCTCCGCGCCCGCACCGCCGGGTCCGCCGAGCCCAGGGGGTACTTCCGGTGGCCGGACAGGCACATGCTGCGGATGGGGATTCCGGTCTCCTCCATCAGCTCCACCAGCTCCCGCCGCTCCGCCGGCGTCCAGTCCAGACGGGAGAGCTTCTCGTCCTTCTCGTCGATGCTGATCTCCACGAAGTCATACCCGCACGCCTTGGCACACTCCAGCTTTTCCTTCCAGCTCATGGACGCCGGCATGGCTTTTTCATACAACCCAATGCTGTATGCGTTCATTGTGGATGCCTCCTTCACGAAATATGGGACTCTTTTGTGATCTGTGTTCACTCTGAGCGCTGTATGTTCTTTGCTGATTTGATTATAGCGGATTAACTTTCGTTTTGCAATACACTTTGAACATTTCTTGAAAAACTTTTCGGTTTCCAATTGAGAAGAAAAATCGACAATTTGACGAAACGATCCCAAAGCTAACCACGGATTAGCAAATAAAAATTGTGACTTTACCTAAAAATGAGAAAGATTTATTCTTTATTAGGAGGGAAAGGTTGTGGTCAAAACATGCAAAACGAACTTGAACAAACAAAACTTGAACATAAAATATGAAAATGAACATAAAAGTCGCTTGAAAACGATCAGGACTTTTGGCATAATAACAGTGCAGAAAGCAATGCGCTTGACCAAAAGGAAAACCAGTGGATCGAAGGAGGATCAACATGAGCAAGATCTCTGAAATGACCCGCGAGAAGTGGATCATGTCTACCTTCCCGGAGTGGGGTACCTGGCTGGTAGAGGACATCGAGAATGAAGTGGTGGCCCCTGGCAATGTGGCCATGTGGTGGCTGGGCTGCACCGGCGTGTGGTTCAAGACTCCCGGCGGCGCCAACATCACCATTGACCTGTGGTGCGGCAACGGCAAGCGGACCCACGGCGACGGCAAGATGAAGGTGGGCCACCAGATGGCCAACATGTGCGGCGGGCGGATGATGCAGCCCAACCTGCGCAACGTGCCCTTTGTCATTGACCCGTTTGCCTTCAAGCAGGTGGACGCCGTTCTGGCCACCCACTACCATCAGGACCACATGTCCGCCGAGTGGGCCGCCCATGTGCTTCAGAGCGGCATGACCACCACCGACGACAAGGGCAACGTGATCCCCGTCCCCTTCATCGGCCCCAAGAAGTCGGTGGAGACCTGGGTCAAGTGGGGCGTGCCCGAGGACCGCTGCATCACCGTCAAGCCCGGCGACACCATCAAGATTAAGGACATCGAGATTGTGGCTCTGGACAGCTTTGACCGCACCTGCATCGTCACCACCGATTCCACCGGCCCTGACCGCGAGGAGCTGACCGGCAAGTGCCCCACCGACATGGACGAGAAGGCGGTCAACTACCTGGTCAAGACCCCCGGCGGCAACATCTACCACTCCGGTGACTCCCACTTCTCCATTTATTTCGCCAAGCACGGCAAGGACTACGACATTGACGTGGCCTTCGGCTCCTTTGGCGAGAACCCCATCGGTATGCAGGACAAGATGACCTCCACCGACATCCTGCGCATGGCGGAGAACCTGCGCTGCAAGGTGGTCGTGCCCATCCACTGGGATGTGTGGACCAACTTCCAGGCCGACTGCGAGGAGATCAAGCTCCTGTACGATTTCAAGAAGGACCGCAACGAGTACAAGTTCCATCCCTTCTTCTGGCAGGTGGGCGGCAAGTATGTCTATCCTCAGGATAAGGACAAGATCTACTACCATCACCGCCGGGGCTTTGAGGACTGCTTCGAGCATCCCCAGAACATCCCCTATCGCTCCTGCCTGTAAGCTGGTATCGTAACCAAGAGCGGTGCCAGAATTCCACTCACGGGTTCTGGCGCCGCTGTCTTCCGTTGTATTCCATGATTCACTGCCCTGCGCACTGCCGCAGGTGAGAAAAGAGGAACGATTATGGCAAGTGTCTTGCAGAAAATTGTGGAGCGCGGCCACTATAAGTTTGTGGACAGCGTCCCCTCCTGGCAGGAGGCCGTCAAGCTGAGCACCGAGTCTCTGGTCAAGACCGGTTATGTGGACGAGGACTACTACAAGCAGATTGTCGCCTGCATTGAGGAGTATGGCCCCTATGTGGTCTTTGACCACTATGTGGCCATGCCCCACTCCCAGCAGGACGCCTCCGGCGTCCACAAGACCTCCGTAGGCTTCATGCGGGTGAAAGAGGATGTGGACTTCGGTGTGGATGAGGACGGCGAGCGGAAGGTGGCCCGCCTCTTCTTCACTCTGGCCTCCTGCAACCCCGACGAGCACACCGATAACATCGCCTCCCTGATGGGAATCTTCACCAATGAGCCGCTGCTGGACGCCCTTATGGAGGCCAACACCCCCGAGGATATCCTGGCTGCGGAGAAAAACTTCCCCTGTGAAGAGGATTTCTAATCCTCCTGATTTTGTTTGAAAGAGACGCGTGCAGCGGGAAAACCGGCTTTCCCGCACCATATTACATCAGAAAGTGAGGAGTTCAAGTGATCGTTCTGGATATCCTGAAGGCCATCTGGGAGTTCTTCGCCACTTATATCCTGCGTCAGGCTCCCTATATGATCGGCTTTTTGACCCTGTTGGGCTATGCACTGATGGGGAAAAAGTGGTATGATATACTGGGTGGTACCCTGAAAGCCATTATCGGTATGCTGATCCTGAACGTCGGTTCCAGCGGTCTGTCCAATACCTTCCGCCCCATCCTGGCCGGACTGCGGGAGCGCTTCAATCTGACCGCCTGTGTGATCGACCCCTATTATGGCCAAAACGCCGTGACTGCCGGCGTGGAAGAGGTCTTTGGTAAGGGCTTCTCCCAGGCCATGACCCTGCTGCTCATTGCCTTCATCGTCAATATCCTTCTGGTTCGCCTCAACAAGATCACCAAGTGCCGCACCCTGTTCACCACCGGTCACGTCCAGGTGCAGCAGGCGGCCACTGCCTACTGGCTCATCATGTTTGCTCTGCCCGGCCTGCTGGGTTACAGCACTGACGTGCCCATGCTCATCGTCATGTCCGTCGTGCTGGGCGCCTACTGGGCGGTGGGTTCCAACCTGACCGTCAAGCCCATGCAGGAGCTGAGCGACGGCGCCGGCTTCGCCATTGCCCATCAGCAGATGTTCGGCATCCGCCTGGGCTACTGGGCCGCGGACAAGTTCTTCGGCACCAACAGCGGCAAGCGCAAGAAGGAGATCAAGAAGGTGGGCGAGATGGAGATGCCCGGCTTCTTCTCCATCTTCAATGAGAACATGGTCTGTACGGCCATCCTGATGACCATCTTCTTTGGCACCATTATGGCCGTTATCGGCAAGGACTTCTTTGTGGCCTCCGGCGCTACAACTGAGGCGGACAACTTTGTGATGTACTGCCTGACCACCTCCCTGAACTTTGCCGTGTATCTGGCCATCCTGCAGCTGGGCGTGCGTACCTTCGTCACCGAGCTGACCGCCTCCTTCCAGGGCATTGCGGACAAGCTCCTGCCCTCCTCCATCCCCGGTGTGGACTGCGCCGTCTGCTACGGCTTCGGCGACGCCAATGCTGTGACCTTCGGCTTCCTGGCCGGCCTGGTGGGCCAGCTGATCGCCATTGTTGTCCTGATTGTGACCGGCTCCCCCACCATCATCATCTGCGGCTTCGTGCCCGTGTTCTTCGACAACGCCACCATTGGTCTGGTGGCCAACGAGAAGGGCGGACTGAAGGCCTGTCTCGTCATTCCCTTCATCTCTGGTCTCATCCAGGTCTTTGGCTCGGCCTTTATCGCCGGCTGGGTTGGCTTGGCTGACTACGGCGGATACCTGGGCATGTTCGACTGGGCGACGGTGTGGCCTGCCTTCACCGTTGTGATGAAGTATCTGGGCTATGTGGGCGTGGCTCTGGTCGTGATTGTGCTGCTGGCCATCCCCCAGATCGAGTACCGTCTGGACAAGAAGGGCTATTATCTCATCACCGAGGACTACGAGGCCTACAAGGAGTATAAGGGCATCGTGACCGAGGAGAATCTCTAAGTTCCAACCACACCACTGCAATTCAGGGGGGCGGGCGGCCCCCGGGCTGTCCGCCCCCTGAGCGCTTGACTGCGCACAGCGTCCCGAGCCGGACGCTTCCACTGGTATCACCCCCCAAACCGCGGAACTGACACCCGCGGAACTATCAAAAAAGGAGAATGAACAACTATGGCTGCTTTGGATAACAAGAAACTGCTTGCCTGCTGCGCCAACGGCGCTGGCTCCTCCCTGATGATGGAGAAGGCCATCGACAAGGTGCTCAAGAAGTACGGCGTCAAGCCCGCCGAGCTGCGCCACTGCCCCGTGTCCGAGGGAAAGTCCGCCGCCCGCAACTACGATGTGCTCTTCTGCGCCCGCACCTTCGAGAAGAACTTTGACGACGCCAAGAAGGCCGGCACCGTGGTGATCCCCCTGCGCAACGTGATGTCCGCCGCTGAGATTGAGAAGGCCCTTCAGGACGCCGGCCTGCTGTAAAGTTATCGTACAAATAGGAGGAGAATGACCATGGTTACGTTTACCTATACCATTCAGGATGAACTGGGTATCCACGCCCGTCCCGCCGGTCTGCTGGCCAAGCTGGCCAAGAGCTTTGAGCCCACTGTTGTCTCCATCACCAAGGATGGCAAGACCGTCAAGGCCTCTCAGCTCATGAAGCTCATGGCCCTTGCGGTAAAGAAGGGCAATGAGATCACCGTCACTGTGGAGGGCGAGAAGGAGAGCGAGGCCGCCGCCGCCATGAAGCAGTTCCTGGAGGAAAATCTGTAAGCTGTTGATTCAGGCACCTGCTCTGGCACACTACCCGGGCAGGTGCCTCTATTTTTTAGGGGGGTATGTAACATGATCTTAATCCAAGGACAGGGCGTATCCAAAGGTGTGGAAAAGGGCAATCTCTATTTTTTCCAGCGGCCCAACACAGCGGTGGTCAAGGTGGAGAACGCCAATCTGGACAAGGAAAAGGAGCGCCTGAGCCAGGCACAGAGCAAATCCATCGCCCAGCTGGAGGCCCTGGCGGAAAAGTGCCGGGAAGAGGCGGGCGACGAGTCCGCCGTCCTCTTTGAGACCCACGCCATGTTTGTGGAGGACGAGGACTATGTGGGCAGCATCCTGGAGACGCTGGAGGAGGAGCACTGCAACGCCGAATACGCCGTGGAAAAGGCCGGCGAGCAGTTTGCTGCCATGTTTGCCGCGGTGGATGACGCCTATATGCAGGCCCGTGCTGCCGACGTGAAGGATGTGACCCGCCGCATCCTCAATAACCTCATGGGGGTTGTGGAGGGCGGCATCGACTCGGAGGAGCCGGTGATTCTTGCCGCGGACGACCTGGCCCCCTCTGAGACCTTGCAGCTGGACAAGAGCAAGATTCTGGGTTTTGTCACTATGGGTGGCTCCGGCAACAGCCACACCGCCATTCTGGCCCGCACCATGGGCATTCCCGCCGTGTGCGGCGCGGGCGACTCCCTCAAGGAGGAGTACAACGGCCGCCTGGCTTACATTGACGGCGAGACCGGACAGGTGGTCCTGGACCCGGATGAGCTCACGCTCAATGTGCTGAAAGAAAAGCACCAGAAGCAGCAGGAGATGAAGGAGCTCATGCAGACCATGAAGGGGCAGGAGGACGTGACCCTGGATGGCCGGCACATCAAGCTCTACTGCAACATTGGCTCCCCGGAGGATGTGGCGGCGGTGCTGGCCAACGACGGCCAGGGCATTGGCCTCTTCCGCTCCGAGTTCCTCTATCTGGCCGCCAGCGACTATCCCACCGAGGATGAGCAGTTTGAGGCCTACAAGGCGGTGGCCTCTGCCATGAACGGTAAGCGGGTTATCATCCGCACCCTGGACATTGGCGCAGACAAGCAGGTGGACTACTTCCACCTCACCAAGGAGGAGAACCCGGCCATGGGCCTGCGGGCCATCCGCATCTGCCTGAACCGGCCGGAGGTGTTTCGCACCCAGCTGCGGGCGCTGTACCGGGCCTCCGCCTATGGCAAGGTGGCCATTATGTTCCCCATGATTACCTCTGTCTGGGAGGTCAAGGAGTGTAAGCGCGCCTGCCAGAGCGTTATGCAGGAGCTGACGCAGGAGGGCGTGCCCTTTAACCCGGACACCGAAATCGGCATTATGGTGGAGACTCCCGCCTCCGTCTTTATGGCCCCAGACCTCGCTCCCCTGGTGGACTTTTTCTCGGTGGGTACCAACGACCTGACCCAGTACACTCTGGCCTGTGACCGGCAGTGCAACGACCTGGGCAAGTTCTTTGACCCCCACCACCCCGCCGTGCTGCGGGCGCTGAAGCAGGCCGCCGACGCCGCCCATGCCGCCGGTATCTGGATTGGTATCTGCGGCGAGCTGGGCGCAGATATCTCTCTGCTGCCCACCTTCCTGGCCATTGGCATTGACGAGCTGTCCGTCTCCCCCTCTTCGGTTCTCCCCCTGCGGGCGGAAATCCGCAAGAGCATTGCCAAGACCTGTACGCTGGACCTGCTCCAGTAACGCGGTTTCCCTGTAAAAAATGCCCCGGAGCGCGGAAGCGCTCCGGGGCATTTCATTTTGGTATGGAGATTAATACTTGGAGCTGTCCATGGGCATGGACATAGACATGGAGGACATGGGAGCCCCCACCGATGCGGGCTCATAGTCGCTGCTGTCCTCTTCCTGGTAGCCCTGCCACTTGTTTTCGTCGGCAGCGGCAGCGAGATGGAAGAGCGCGATCTGACTCTGCATGGAGGAGGCCTGCCCGGCCAGCTCCTGGCTGGCGGCGGCGCTCTCTTCGGCGGTGGCAGAGTTGGTCTGGACCACCGTGGAGATCTGGTCCACACCGTTGGAAATGTCCCGCAGGTGGTTGGCCTGGTCCTGATAGCCCTCGGTGACCTTCTGAACGGCGCTGACCACCTCGTCCGAGCTGCTGGCCGCGGCGGCCAGAGCCTCGGCCGTGGAGCGGGCAATTTCCTCGCCCTGCTGTACCGCCTGTACCGAGCGGGCAATGAGGTCGTTGGTCTCCTTGGCTGCGGCGGCGCTCTTGCCGGCCAGGCTCCGCACCTCGTCGGCCACCACCGCAAAGCCCTTTCCGGCTGCGCCGGCCCGGGCGGCCTCTACCGCCGCATTCAGGGCCAGAATATTGGTTTGGAAGGCGATATTGTCAATGGTCTTGATGATCTTGCCGATGTCGCTGGAGTGGCGGCTGATGTCTCCCATCGCGGCCAGCATATTCTGCATCTGGCCGTTGCTGGCGTTCACCTGGTCTTTCACCTGATTGAGACGGCTGATGACCATACCGGCCTTTTCCGCGCCGGCGCTGACCTTGTCGCCCAGTTCACGCACGGTATCGGACAGATCCTGCACCGAGGAGGCCTGCTCGGTGGCGCCCTGCGCCAGAGCCTGTGCACCGCTGGCAATCTGCTCGGCGCCCATGTTGACCTGAATGGCGGACTGTGCAATGCTGGAGAGGGTGTCGGACATGTTGTGCTGGATGTGCAGAAGCCCCTCCTTCAGCTTGGCAAATTCGCCCTGATAGTCGTGCTCCAGCTGGAATACCAGGTCGCCCTGGCCCATCTGGTCCAGCACTGCGGACACTTCGTCAATGTACTGAATATAGGTCTTGAGCCGCTCCACAATGCGCTCAATGGACATGCCCAGGTGAGCCACCTCGTCCCGGCCTTTGGCCGTATACTCCACGTCCAAATTGCCGTCGGCCAGCTTTTCCGCCACTTTCGTGAGTTCTTTCAGCGGACGGATAATGGAGATGGCCAGCACCACCACGATCGCCGCCAGGATGATGGCACACAGCACGAAGCTGAGGATGACCAGGCGGACCGCGTCGGCGACATGGCTGTCATATTCCGCCTTGGGCATGATGCCCAGCACCTGATAGTCCAGATCCTCCAGATAGACAGTGCTGCCGTAATAGGCGTTCCCCTGGCGGGTGTAGGCCATACCCTTCACAGCCTCGCGGTTGAGGAGGACCTGCTCCATATTGCTGGAGTAGACAGCGTCATCTATGGTAGAGCCCACAACGGTGGAATCCGGGTGGTAGACAATGACGTTGGCGGAGTCAAAGAGAGTGATGTAGCCAGTTTCCCCGATGACAATGTTGGACAGCGAATTGTTGAGAATATCCAGGCTGACATCCAGGGCAATGACACCGGCCACATTATTGTTGACCAGGACAGGCCCGGCCACGGTGACCACGGTCTGTCCGGTTGCCACATCCACATAGGAGCTGGTGAGAATGGTGTCCTTTTGCTCCCGGCACTTGATGCACCACTCCCGGGCGTCAAAGTCCACATCGGCGGATGTATAGCGGCTGTTATCGTGAATGACCATCTCCATCGTGCCCAGGTCGGTGTACCAGACATTCAGAACGGTATCCTGATATTTGGCCTGTGTCGTGCGCATCTCGGTCAGCAGATCCTGAAAGGACGCCGAGGCGTCCACAGTCTGCTTGGCCTGATCGCTGGCTACATTGATGATGGGGCGGGACTGGAGCAGACCGTCCACCACACCAAAGTATTGTTTGATATAGGCTTCCACCTGCTGGGCGCTGGCCTGAGCCTGAGCGGTCAGGTTTTCAGTCATCATGTCGGTAACCGTACCTCGGATCCAGAATCCTAGTATGGTGCCAATGATGCCCAAGATTAAGACCAGAGGCACCAAAATACACAACAACAGTTTCTGAACAATACCGAGTTTCACAATACCACCAACTTCCTCAAGGTTGTGCAGGCTGTACTCTTCTTCGTAACCAGAGCCATTACCGATAACGTAAAACGAGCATAGACCAACTCAACCATATTATCGGCAGTTTTTATGAGTAGTTAAGTGTTATTTGAAAAAATTCCGTCTTTCTCCACAAAAGGATACGAATTGGTCTTTTACACGCTAATTTGCTACTATTCTAAATGAAAACGTTCTCATTCTGTCTGACTGTCCAATCCCAGAAGGACTACGCAGGCCTGGGCGCGGGTCATATCGGCGGTACCGTCAAAGGCCCCGGTGTCCCGGCCGTGGAGAAGCTCCAGCGCGTAACAGGTGGCTACCGCGGTCTGGTACTGGGCAGGGATGCTCTTCCAGTCCTGGATGCTGTTCTGTGCGGCGGTAATGGCGCTCTGTGTGGGAAGGGTGATTCCCTTGGCCTGGATAAAATTGTACATCATCAGGGCCATCTCATAGCGGGTGAGGGGGGCCTCCGCCTCGGCGCCGTACCGTCCCCCGTTGGCGTTGTACTGCTGGAGGGTGCGGGTGCCCTGGAGCAGGCCCTGGTCCTTGGCCGTCTGGACATAGGCGGCCCACCAGGTCTGGGTGGCGGCGGGAGCGGCGCTCAGCGATCCGGCGTAAAAGCCCTGGGAGAGCATGGTGCAGAACTCCGCGGCGGTGACATTGGCCTCGGGGAGGAAGGTGCCGTCCGGCCGCCCCACCACAAAGCCCTTCTGGCTGGCTTGGGTGATGTAGGAGTAGGCCCAGTGGCTGCTGGGCACATCAGAGAAGGCACCGACGCCGGGGTTGTTGGAGGATTGGGCGCCCCCGGAGCTGCTCAGCGTCCCGGAGGAGACATCAATGGTATAGAACGTGGGCAGAGAGTCATTGGTGGTGTACCACACCACCTGCTCCCCCAGCAGAATGGGCTGGCAGTCGGAGAGCGCGGCACTGGCAGTGCGGATTTGACCTTGGATTTGGCCGTGGCCGTCCACGAAGGCATAGCCAATGGTGTTGTTGCTGGCATAAGAGCCGTAGGAATTCCGCTTGTAGAGGTCCCACAGAATGAGGAAGCGGTTGTTGGAGAGCTTGACCATCTGGGGAACACCGGCGCTGGAACTGCCGCCCTCGGTGTAATCGGTCAGCTGGATGAGGTCGGTGAGCCCCGTCTGGGCCTGGTAGGACTGGGGAATGTCCTGTGTGGTGACCGCCAGCATCACATTGTGGGTCTTGTAGAGCTCCACATCCTCCAGCTGTTTTACCGAGGAGAGGGCCACCAGATAGCGGTCGGAGGAGATCTCCAGTCCCCCCACCCAGGCGCCGGTGTAGTTGTAGTTCCGGCTGCTCTTGACAAAGTCCATGGCCTGAACCGACCGCACTTTCAGATTGACAAAGGTGTCCCCGCCGGCGGGCAAATCGTACTGCTGTACAATGAGGCCGCGGGGGATGGCGTCGCCGTGGTTTACCGTGACCAGACGGCCCGCCTGGTCCACCGCTACAAATTGGTTAAAGGAGTGGGACACATAGCCCCCATAGAGGCTGCTCACCGCATACTGGCTGTCGGTAATGTCCATATCCGACTCCCGGACGCTGAAAATCAAATTGGCCTGGTGGTTCAATCCGTCCGAGGAGGCAAACATGGTGTGGCAGGTGTGAACATAGAGCATGCCGTTGTACTCCGTGCAGCGGAGGGAACCGGCTTCAAAGGGAATGTGGGTGTTGGCGCCGGTGACACTGGCCTGTCCCAGGCGCTCCCAGTCCTTGGAGTACTTCACCACCCGGAGGACCTCCTTGCTGGAGGAGTCGCTGGTGTTTTCCTGGCCAAAGACAAGGAAATTGTAGCCGCTGCCGGCGTAGAAACCGCCGAAGAGGGGCAATTCCATGGAGACGGTAGAAGAGGTCAGAAGCTGGAAATTCTGGTCATAGGCCTCAATCACCACACGGCCATCCACCGCTTCCACCCGGGTGACGCCGCCGTCACTGCGTGCATAGAGGTAGGACTTCATGGGGACAGCGCTGTAAAAAGAGTATGCGTTGGCGCCCAGATTGCGGGAGGCGGTCGCCTTGGCGTTGGGGTCCTTCTGGATGGGGGACTCGGTGGTGCTGCCCAGCTTGGGGATGGCCTCCGTATAGGTGTCGCCGCACAGGGTACAGGTGTAGGTGCGCACGCCGGGCTGCTGAGTGGTGGCCTGCTGGGTGATGGTGCTGGTGTACTTGTGCTCCAGCTTGGGTGTGGTGGCCAGGACCTCTACCGTGCCGCACACTGAGCAGGTGCGGGTGCTCTTCCCCTCCTCCGTGCAGGTGGGCTCCGTGGACTGATAGGTCCAGCGGTGGTTGGCCTTGGAAGTGGTGCGCAATACCTCGGTGGTGCCGCAGATGGTACAGGTGCGGATACTCTGCCCCTCCTGCGTACAGGTGGCAGCGATGGTGTCATACTGCCACTTGTGGGTGTGGTTCGGCTGGACGCTCGGGCTGGGCTGAGGGGTTGGGGAAGTACTGGGCTTGGAAGTAGGGGTGGAGCTGGGGGTAGGTGTGGATACCGGACGGGAGGTAGGGGTTGTGCTGGGCGTGGGTGAAACACTGGGGGTGGGGGTGACAGTGGGTGTGGGCGTGGGGGTGACACTGGGGGTGACACTGGGCGGCGTCTGATAGTTGGGGTCAGACGCGCCGCAGCGGGTACACACGCCATTCACATAGTTGTGGCCCAGCGCGGGCTTGTTGAGTGCGTTATAGTACGGGGTACCGGCGCGGATCATCTGCATGCCGCAGTTCTGGCAGGTGAGGTAGTAGCCGCCCGACCGGGTACAGGTGGGCTCACGAATCTCCCCCACCATGGCGTACTGCCCGCACTTGGGACATGGAATGTTGCTGTCCTGGATATCCGCGGCCAGGACTGGCAGACAGGTCAGGCCGCAGCACAGCGCGGCGGACAGAAGCAGACATAGAATACTTTGGAACCATTTGCATTTCATCATACATTTCCTCCTTGTGGTGGATGTTTCCCGTCCTTTGTATCAGGTCACAAAAACGGCCTGCGAGGTTTTATCAAAGCCAGAAATTTTTTGGTTGTTTTCAGGGGCTTGGGGCGTAAAATCTGATATACTGATGACACCGAACGGGAGGTGCGCGGATGAATATTCGGGATTTGGACTATTTTCAGGTAATCTGTCGGGAACAGAGTATGACAAAGGCGGCAAAACTGCTGTATCTGTCGCCTCAGGGGCTGAGCAGGATGGTACAGGGGATGGAGGCCGAGCTGCACACCACCCTGCTGCTCCGCACCAAGCAGGGCATCCAGCTGACGGAGAGCGGCGAGGCGCTGCTGCGCCATGCCGGCGAAATTACCGGGGCCTACTCCAACTTGCGGCAGGAGATCCGCAACATTGAAAACCGGATTCGGGGGGAGATTGACCTCCTCTCCGCCTACGGGATTCTCCGCCTGCTGACACCGGAGTGTATTCTGGCCTTCCGGGAGCAGTATCCAGACATCACCTTTTCCTATCGGGAGTTTCCTGACTGCGAGGTGGAGCGGCGCTTCCTCAAAAAGGAGGGGACCATCGCCTTCTCCATCGCGCCCTTCCGGGAGGGGCTCTACGATGTGGTGGAGCTGGAGCGCTTTCCCATTAAGCTCCTGGTCAACCGGGAGCACCCGCTGAGCCGCCGGGAGTCCGTCACCATCCAGGATTTGAAGGGCGAGCGGCTGTACATCGAGTCCAGTGAGTTTAAAATCCACCGCCTTATCCAAGAGAAATGCCAGAAGGCGGGCTTTACACCCAATATTGTATTTGAGACCAGCGGATTCAGCCTGTGCCATAAGCTCTGCGCCCAGAACAAAGGGGTCACGGTGACGGTGGATTTCATTTTTCAGGACATGAAACCTGCCAACACGGTGATGGTCCCCTTTTCCGATGGAGACTACCAGTGGAAGGTGTGTATGCTCACCCGGAGCGGCGAGTACATCAGCCGGGAGACGGCGCTCTTCTGCCGCCATGTACAAAACTGGATGGGGGAGATTACGGCGGGGCGCATTGTGCGCTGAGGGAGTAAAAACGGGGAAGGCTCTCTCCAATTGGTTGATACCCCTCTACATAATCGGAACAGAAGTTCAGATATCCTGACAAAAGAGGGCGGAAATCCCCCTCTTTTTGCTCTATTCTTTTGTCGAAAATATACATAAAATAGAGATTCACCTCCTTTCCAACAGATACAGATTGGTAATCTCTATTTTATTCTTTGCTATTTGTTATGTTATACTACCTCCCACAGAACAGGCCTGTGATCAAAACGCCGCAAGGAGGAAGCATACAATGTTGAAGCTCAAACAGGAAGTCAGCCCTGAGAAGGTGAAGAAGGACGCGGAGGAGTATTATCGAGGCGGGTTCTTCTGCTGTGAGGCGGTCATGGCCTCCATTCGGGATAACTTTGAGCTGGATGTGCCCAAGGAAGTGATTGCCATGGCCTCCGGCATGTCGGTGGGCGCAGGGCGCTCCGGCTGCATGTGCGGGGCGCTTAACGGCGGCATTCTGGCGCTGGGAATGCTCTTTGGTCGGACGGAACAGGGCGGGCCCCAGGACCCCAAGGTGGTCAAGTGCATGGAGCTGACCCATGAGCTCCACGACTGGTTCCGGACGGAGAATGGAAAGCGGTCGGTGTGCTGCCGGGTGCTGACCAAGGAATTTGATATGGGCAAGGGGGAGCACAAGGAGCAGTGCATCCGCTTTACCGGTATGTGCGCCTGGAAGGTGGCGGAGATCATCATCCGTGAGTGCGGGCTGAAAAATCTGGATGAGGTTGCATAAGGGCGGCTGAGGGGAGAAATCATATGCTCAAGAAACTGCCCTTGCCCGTGACCGGAGTGGCGCTGGGGATGGCCGCACTGGGCAATCTCCTGGAGAGCTATTCCGCCGGGGTGCGGTATGTGTGCGGCGGGGTATCGGCGCTTTTGCTGTTGCTGGTGGTGCTGAAAATAGCGGCCGACCCCGCGCAGTACCGGAAAGATATGCAAAATCCCATCTTTGCCAGCGTTTTTTGCACCACGTCCATGCACCTGATGCTGTTGGCGGGGTACGCAAAGCTCCTGATTGGCTCTGCCGCCGTGGGGATCTGGTATGCGGGCCTTATCCTCCACATTGTGCTGATAGTCTATTTTACCGTCAGATTTATGCGAAAGCTGGCACTTGCCAATGTGTTCGCCAGCTATTTTATTGTCTATGTGGGAATTGTGGTGGCCAGTGTGACCGCCCCCGCCTTTGGCGCGCTGGCAGTGGGCCAGGCGGCGTTCTGGTTTGGCTTTGTCATGCTGCTGCTCTTGCTGGGCCTGGTGACCTGGCGCTACTGCAAGCTCCGAGAGGTGCCGCCCCCGGCGCAGCCCCTCTTCTGCATCTACACCGCCCCCGCCAGCCTGTGCCTTGCGGGGTATATGCAGTCCTTTCCCCAAAAAGTGTGGCCTCTCGCCGCGTTTCTCGCGCTGCTGTCTCTGGCGCTCTATGTGGTGGTGCTGGTGAAACTGCCGCGCTACCTGAAGATGCCCTTCTTTCCCAGCTATGCCGCCTTTACCTTCCCGTTCGTCATTTCGGCGCTGGGGATGAAGATGATGATGGCGTATACAATGTCCATTGGGAAAGCCATTCCCGGGCTACATATTCTGGTGGGGATTGAGACGGGGATTGCCACCATTCTGGTGGTCTATACCCTCATTCGATATGTGGTGTTTGTGCTTGGCGGCCATGTTTCGAGCCAGAATACCGCCAATGTGAAGGGATAAGAGAGAGTAGATTTCGGCCTGTAAGAGGCCGTTTTCGGGAAAACGTGTCTATGGCCGAGGGGTGTTTCACCCCTCGGCCAGTTTGTTTTATGCAGTGGCTGGAAGCAGCGTCAGAGCAGTTTTAAGCGCTTACAGACCCAGCTTGTTTAGCTCCTCCACCATGTGGAGATAGGCGTCCACAATATCATGGCACTCCCCCCGGTAGCGCAAAGGGCGACGGCGAGCATCCACTTCATCCATATGGGATACCCCGCGCCCCCCTACCCCGCGCCAGACGCCCCGAAAGCCCGTCCAGGCGGCAGATTCCACCGAGACAAGCCCATCGTTTTCCCCGTCCATCCAGCCCACCACGAGATTCTGCCACCACATGAAGCAGTCGCTGCGGAAGGAGCGCATGGCGCCGGCATAGCTGCGATAGAGTACGCCGGGGGCGTCTGGGTTCGCCTCATTAAACGCCTTCGCCCAGGCGGTGGTGAACTGGGTGCAGGCCGAGCAGAAATTCGGGTCTCGGTCCCCCAGGAGACGGCACCAGCGGTTGATAAACCATCCCGCCAGACCCAGGGCCCACTTGGGCAGGCGCACGATGGCGTCCATGGTCTTAGAGCCGCGATTGGGTGTGGCAATCAGCGTCACCGAGGCCACATAGGGCGCCATGCCCAGAGAGGAGACCAGGTATCGGGCCTCTAAACCGCCCTTGGAGTGGGCAATAAGGTGGACTTTTTCGCTGCCTGTCTGGGCCAGAATTTCCTCCACACGCCGTTTGAGGACCATCCCATTTTGCTCCACACTGCCCCAGCTGTCCTGGCCGCCAAAGAAAACCTGGGCGCCGTGCTCCTCCAGTGCCTTGGGGATGCGCCCCCAGTAGCCCAGATGCTTCCGGTCCCGGAAGCCGGTGCCGTGAATCAAAAGAATGGGGTAGCGGGTACGACACAGACACATATATTCATTCCTTCTCCAATTCGCTCTCGTTCCCCGCCGGGAGTACCGGGGTGGGCTCTGCGGGCAGGGCCGGCAGGGAGACCATAGCTTTAAAGAGGTCGCCGTCAATCTCCAGCTGAAAGGTCCCGCCCTGTAATTCCGTCAGACTTCGGGCAATGGACAGGCCCAGGCCGGACCCCTCGCTGCTGCGGGCGGTGTCCCCCCGCACAAAGCGCTCCATCAGCTGTTCCGGGGAGACATTGAGGGGGGCGCGGGAGACATTTTTCACCGTCAGACGCACCTGCCCCTCCCAGGCGGTCAGATTCAGATATACCCGGGTGTCCCGCAGGGCGTATTTACAGCAGTTGCCCAAGAGGTTGTCCACCACCCGCCACAGGTGCCGCCCGTCGGCCAGAATGTTGCAGTCGCCCGCCGGCGGGTCCAGCACCACCGTCAGCCCCACCTTTTGGAAGCGGTCCTCATACTCCCCGGAGGCCTGCTGCACCAGCTGGGCGAAGTCCAGCGGCTCCAGATGGACGGGGAGCACCCCGGAGGAGGCTTTGGAGGCCTCCACCAAGTCCTCCGTGAGCTTTTTCAGACGCTGGGCCTTGCGGTCCAGCACGTCCAGGTACTCCCAGGCCTTGGGGTCCTGGATTTCCGTCTTTTTCAGCAAATCCACATAGTTGAGAATGGAGGTCAGCGGCGTCTTGAGGTCGTGGGAGACATTAGTGATGAGCTCTGCCTTGAAGCGCTCGCTTTTCAGCCGCTCCTCCACAGCCAGCGCGATGGAGGCGCTCAAATCGTTGAGCTGCTGGGCGTGCTGGCGCAAATCGGGGTACATATTGGCCGTTTGGAGTGGCACTGAGTCGCCGCCGTGCACCATGGCCTGTGTGGCGGCGCGGATGGCGTTCCACTGGCGGGTCCAGCGGCACAGCCCCCAGAGCACCGCCCCCTGATAAAAGGGGATGAGGATAGATGCGCTGCTGGTGGCCCAGGTCCCCAACAGGTAGAGGAGGAAAAACAAGACGGTCCGGCGGGTGATGGGCCAGTGCTCTCCAACATGGCGCAGAAACGCAGACAGGTGGCGCCAGAGCCACCACAGGAGGGTGTTGCGCCACAGGGTATGATGCCGGTGCCGGGCCACGGTGGTCAGGATGGTGGACAGAATCAGGGCAGCCCCGGCCAGAGACAGCACTTCCAGCCCCACCACCAGACGCATGGTGTAGCCGATGCGGACAATGGTGCTGCTGATGGGGTCCCCGGCGGCCAGGAGGACACACAACAAAAACACATTTACCACCAGATAGAGGTCGTATGGGATGCGGTCCTGCCAGCTCAGGCCGGTGAGGCGCTTCTGGCGGCACAGCCACACCAGGGAAACCAGCGTGGCGGCGAGGGTGGAGAGACACACCAGCGTCAGAGGGGCCAGCCAGCGCTGAATATCGTCGTAGCTCTTTCGGGCGGACCAGATGAGGTCCTCCACAGTGAGGGGGTCGGTGACGCCGCTCTCCAGGACCAGATTGGCGGTCTGGACACGGCTGTCGGTCTCAGGGGTCCAGTCCCAGTGTTCCTCCAAGTCCGTTGACGGCGTGTAGCCGTAGGTCTGGGCAGTGGCCACATCGGTGGGATTCAGGGGCGAGAGATCCATATACTCCTCCCCGGTCCACACCTGGAGAAGGTAACATTCTCCATTCCAGCTCTGTACATCCTGCTCCTGGAGCTGCGTACCGTGAATGAGAGTAAAGCTCCCGGTTTGCTGCCCGGCCAGGGAGGAGAAGGGCCGGTCCTCCTCCAGATTGCTGTACAAGAGGGTGCCCGCGTCGGTGCGCAGCTGGTAGCGGTAGTTGGTGTTTTCCGCCGACAAGCTCTCTTCCAGCTGCTGGGTCTGGAGCTGCTGCAAATAGTCCTGTGATTCTCCCCAGAGCTTGCCCAGCTTCAAATCTGCGTACTGCTGCACCGTCCACTGATACTGTGTCATTGCGTACCAGAGGCTGCCGCTCTGATAGAAGTCACCGCCGGACCAGAGGTCGTCCCACTGGGACATCAGCATCAAACTGGACCAGAAGGCCAGCGTGCCGCACACCAGGCACAGCGCCACCGCGCCCAGGCGCTTGGAGCGAGCGGGCAGATTCATAGCAGATTCCTCCTGCAATCAGAGTTTTTCCATCTTGTAGCCCAGCCCCCACACCACCTTAATATAGCGAGGGTTGGCCGGGTCAATTTCCACCTTCTCCCGGAGGTGCCGGATATGGACCGCCACCGTATTTTCCGAGCCCAGAGAGGGGTCGTTCCACACCAGTTCATAGATTTGGCTGGTGGAGTAGACCCGGCCCTGGTTGCGGATGAGGAGCAGGAGAATGTTGTACTCAATGGGGGTGAGGGAGACCGGCTCCCCGTCCACCGTCACCGACTTGGCCCCGTCGTCCACCGTGATACCGCCGTCGGTGTACACCCCCTCCCGCTCACCGGCGTGCTGGCCCCGGCCGCCTAGGGTGGTGTAGCGGCGCAGCTGGCTCTTCACCCGGGCGATGACCTCAATGGGGTTGAAGGGCTTGGTGATGTAGTCGTCCGCGCCGATGTTGAGCCCCAGAATTTTGTCGCTGTCCTCGCTCTTGGCGGTGAGGAGGATAATGGGGATGTTGGTGCTCTCCCGGAGCTTGGCGGTGGCGCGGATGCCGTCCAGGCGGGGCATCATTACGTCCATCAAAATGAGGTGGATGTCCTCCCGGGCCACCACCTCCAGCGCCTCCAGGCCGTCGGAGGCGGTAAACACCTGGTACCCTTCGCTGGAGAGGTAGATCTCCAGCGCGGAGACAATATCCGGGTCATCGTCACAGATGAGGATGTGGTACATGGCAGAGGTCCTCCTTCATATATATAAGGATAGTACGGCGTGTTTGAGATTGCCACTGGAATTTCTTTAAGATGGCTTTAAGATGGTGGCCACTCATCAGTATACGTCTAACCCCGTCAAAAGGCAATGGGAACTGGCCGCAGAGAGACACCGCCGTCCCTGCGCAGGGGGGCGGCGGCGGTGTGGGGAAGGAGGAATGAACATGGCGACATACACACCAAACTATGGCCTGCACCAGTGGGTGCCGGAGGACCAGTTTTTGCGGGAGGATTTTAATGAGGATTTTCAGAAATTGGATAAAACACTAGGACGGACCGAACAAATGCTTTTGGGTTTATATCGGAGTTTACCCTGTGTGCTCTATCCGCTGTTTGACTGTGCGATCAAGGACTATGCGGAAAATCACGCCTATCCCAACATTAAAAATCTCATCTTGGACGGACTTGATAACCAAGATAAGATTGCCTCTTTGGGAGGCAGACTCACCATGCAGCTGGGTAATGTTGTGTTGCCGTGGGATGCAGACCCAGCAGCTATCACCACGGTTGCATTTGATTTAACTGGTATTCATTGGAGCCATGCAACTATTTGGATTCGATGTGAGCCACAAGCGGACTATAGTGCTTTGGTCAATAACCTCCCTGCCACACAGACCGGGAAGCGCAGCGCCAAAACCGCAGATGGAAAAATTGACTGTGCCGAGGTACAATTTGATGTAGAGATCCCAGACGGCGGCAGTTCTGCTGTTGT
>DXDX01000144.1 GCA_019115265.1 Candidatus Flavonifractor merdigallinarum
TCCACACGGTGGCCCTCCAGCAGCCAGGCCTTGACGATCTTCTTCTGGAACTTGTAGGTGATCTCCTCGAGATACTTGTCCATCTCGGGGTACTCCTCCAGGAAGAGCTCATGCCAGTGGTCGATGAGGGCGTTCCAGCGCTCCTCCCGGACGTTCTTGTCGTCGGTGTCCATGGCGGCCTTGGCCTCGTCCATGGTGGCGGCCACAATCTTGTCAAAGAGCTCCTGGTCGAAGTCGGCGTGCTCATACTCCATCTTGGGCTTGCCAATTTCGGCCACAATCTGGTTGATGAAGGCCACCTGCTTGCGGATCTCCTCGTGGGCCTTCACGATGCCCTCGTACATAATCTCGTCGGGGATCTCCTTGGCGCCGGCCTCAATCATGACCACCTTTCCGTCGGTGGCGGCCACGGTGACATCCATCAGAGAGATCTTGCGCTGCTCCTGGTTGGGGTTGAGGACGATCTCGCCGTCGCAATAGCCCACCTCCAGGCAGCCGATGGGGCCCGCCCAGGGAATCTCAGAGTAGGAGAGGCACACGGAGGTGCCAATCATGGCGGCCACCTCGGGGGAGCAGTCATAATCCACGCTCATAACGGTGCAGGTGACGCACACGTCGTTGCGGAAGTCGCTGGGGAAGAGGGGGCGGATGGGCCGGTCAATGAGGCGGCTGGCCAGCACGGCGGGCAGAGAGGGGCGGCCCTCCCGGCGCATAAAGGAGCCGGGGATGCGGCCCACGGCGTACAGCTTCTCCTCAAAGTCCACGCTCAGGGGGAAGAAGTCCACCCCGTCCCGGGGGCGGGGGGAGACGGTGACGGCCACCATAACGGTGGTCTCACCGTACTTGACCATACAGGCGGCGTTGGCCAGCTCGGCCACCTTGCCAATCTCAATGGTCAGCGGACGGCCCGCCAGATCCATGGAGTAGGTCTTGTAGTTGGGGAATGCTCTGTGCTTGATAATAGTAGACATGGAAATCCTCCTTTTCCTGTCGCACAGCAGAGCCCGTCGGCCTTTTAGCACTTGAAGCCGGGTCCGAATCCGGTTCAGGCCCAGGTTCAACTGCTAAAAAAGCGTTCCGGCCCTGTGCACGAATGTTAGAATACAAAAAATGGGAAGAAAGGGTGGCGCGGAAACCCACACCACCCCTCTAGCAAACAATTATTTGCGGATACCGAGCTTGGCAATGATGGCGCGGTAGCGCTCAATGTCCTTGGCAGCCAGATAGTCCAGCATCTTGCGGCGCTTACCGACCATCTTCAGCAGGCCACGACGGCTGTGGTTGTCGTGGATGTGCACCTTCAGGTGCTCGGTCAGCTCCTGAATGCGGGCGGTGAGGATGGCGATCTGGACCTCAGGGGAGCCAGTGTCGGTCTCATGGGTGCGGTTGGCCTCAATCACGGCCGTCTTTTCGTCCTTACGGATCATGGGAAAGTTCCACCTTTCGTTAATCTGCCCGAAAACTGAGTTGGGGGCGGGTGAACACCCCGCCTGCAAGCGGGCCGGTCTCCCCCGACTAAGTCTTGGGCTTGCACACTCAAAGTGCCGTATTACTATATCACAATTTTACCCTTCTGTAAAGAAAAATATTAACTATTTTCCATGGTTGCGCCCCCTTCGGCCCGCCGTTTCCGTCTGTGGGATACGGCAGAGGGCCAAAGGGGGCGCATCCGCTCAGGGCTGGCGCCGGGCGGCGGCGGAGAGAAGCTCCCGCAGCCGGGCAAAGTCCAGCGGCTTCATCTGGTGCATGAGGAGGTTGCGCGCGTCATAGGCCAGACGCACTTCTTCCCACAGCTCCGGGGGAACGGTGATGTCCCCCCGGTTGTGGAAGTGGATGAGGTGGCGCAGCTCCATGTCGCAGGCGGTATGGCACTGATTTCCAAATTCATCCTCAAAGGGGAGAATGGGGGCGCACACCTCCGAGAGCTCGGTGAGCAAAGAGACGCGCAGATCCTCCAGCAGGGGGAGCAGCAGCTTATACTGGGCCCGGCGGACGTGGCGCACCGCCTCCCCCTCGGAGAGGCCGAAGAGGTCGGCCACCGTCCCCACTGGGTCCTCCAGCAGGGCGGAGCGGACGCGCAGCAGCGGGGGAAGGCGCTCTGGGTTGACGCCGGTGAGCTCGGTACAGAGACAGGTGAGGTAGTCCATAAGGCCGGAGGACTCGCCCCCCTCGCCCACCGCCATGGTGCAGAACTGGGTGACATCAAAGGGGCGGAGCAGCTCGTCGGCGGAGAGGGTGAGGACCTTTTTGCGCTGGATGCGCTTTCCGGTCAGCTCCAGCACTACCGCGCACCGCCCGGCGGCGGGCAGGGCGGCAAACTCTCCCAGGCGGGCCGCCCAGGCCGCCTGGTCCCCCTCCTCCAGGCCGTAGAGCCAGACAATCTGTCCATCCAGCGCCCCCCGCTTATCCAGATAGGCGGGCAGGGCGGTGGTGGAGAGAAAGCCCTGGGCACAGGCGGGGGCGAACCGGGCCAGAAAATCCGACTCGGACAGGGTCTGGCCGGAGCAGTCTACCGGCTGGATGACCCGCAGGGAGCCCGCCCGGCTCTCCGCCTCCTCCAGCACCAGGGTGCGGAAGGTCTCCGCCCAGGGCAGCGGGGCGCTGTGGTGGAGAAAGATGCAGCCCCGGCCCGGAATGGCCCGGATGAGCTCCCGGCACAGGCGGCTGGGCCCGTGGACCCAGTGCCACCAGAGCTGGTCATAGGGGATGGAGAGGCCCATCTCACTGCACCTCCCCGTCCGTGTGGTCCAGCTCGTTAAAGACGGTGTCGTAGTCCCCCATCATATGGCGGAAGTTGGCGCCGTTGAAGGTGTAGTGGCCATTGGTGCACACCAGAATGTTGAGCTCTTCCATCTCGGAGAGGAGCAGCTGCACACTGGAGGCATCCAGGTTGGTAATGGAGGTGATGGAGAAGTCCTGACACGCCCCCAGAATGTCCTGGAAGGTGTAGCCCTGGACGGTCTTTTCGGGGTACTCGTAGTAGCAGTAGGCCAGGGCGTTGGCCAGAATGCGGTAATACCGCTTGTCCTCCTCCACATCCAGGGTGATGAAGAACTTGTCCCGAATCTGGCTGGTAAAGTCCTTTTTCTGGAGGAGCACCCGAATCTGGTTCTCATCCAGCACATAGGGCGGGCAGGTGTCGGAATTGCCCATCCCGCTGCACAGGGACTCCACCAGCTGGGCGCAGTAGAAGTGGATGAGGCCGGGATAGTAATTGGTGCTGAGGAGAATCTGGGAGAGGAGCACCGTCTGACCGGCGTCCAGGCGGAAGCCCAGGTAGTACAGCGGCTCCTCCAGCAGCTGGCTGGCCTCCTGATAGGTGAGGGGCTTGATGGTGAGGGAGCCCAGCTTGCCCAGAACGCTGTTGTTGCGGGTGGCTTCCCGGGAGAAGCGCATGACGTTGTGGAGACCGGCCAGCACATACTTGAAACGGCCCTGGGTGGCGGTCTGGAGCTGCTGGAGGCACTCCACCGGGCGGTAGCTGCACGCGGCGGTGGAGGCCAGGAACTCGTCCGCCTCATCCATCAGCAGGAGGAAGCGGTTTACCGGGCGCTGGGGGTCGTCCATCCGGGCCCGGATGCGCTCACATAGCTCCTCCCAGTCGGCGGGGTCCGCCTCCGCCTTGAGGAAATTCTCCGCCATCAGGCGGGCGTAGAGGTTTTTCAGGGACTCCTGATAGTTGCACCGGCACAGCACGTCGGTGTACACCGCCCAGTCGCCCTTCTCCCGGTCGTCCACCAAGTCGGCGGCCCGGCGCAGCAGGGCGGTCTTGCCCAGCTGACGCCCGCCGTAGATGATGTTGGCTCCGCCGTTGCGCAGAATCTCCTCCAGCTGGGCCTTGCGGCCCATGAACATCTCGGGGGGAATGGGGGTGTCCCCCTTCACATAGGGGTTGTAGAAGTGGAAGGGCAGGGCGCACTGGAGGAATACCTTGCCCCGCTCCGCGTCGGAGAAGCCGGTGAGGAAGAGGGCCAGCACCCGGTCCAGCACCAGACAGGTGGACAGGTGGGCGCTCTCCCGCTTGAGCTTGCTGGCCATCACGCGGCGCTCCGGCAGAGGGAGGGCGTAGTCCAGCAGGAACAGGGTGGGGGTGTCGGTGCGGCCCAGGCCGTTGATGAGGTCCACCAGCTCCTCCGCCGTCTTGCGGCCCGAGAGGATTCGGACATCCAGCCCCGTCTGAGAGAGCTGGGTGCCGAAGGCGGCGATGGGGTGGGGGTGGTTAAAGACATGGGAGGCGGCGGGGGCCATCTCGGCGTGGAAGGTGTTGGCCTCCTTGCTCCGGGTGACCTGCTGCACCGGGAAGGACAGGTGGCGCAGCAGGTCCTGCATCATCTCGGGGGTGGTGTTGTTGCTCTTGGGCCAGCTGCAAATCATCTGCCGGGCGCTGCGCTTGGTGCTGTTCTTGTCCTGGTTGGCGTCGCCGGCAAAGCGGTTGTAGATGTGCTCCAGGGTGCGGCCATGGCTGCCATCCTCGGTACACAGGCGGAAGAGGTGGGTGTACTGGTCGTGGAGGAAGCGGTAGAGCTGGTCGTTTTCCGGGGCCTTCTGGAGCACATGGCTCTCCGGGGGAACGGTGATGTTCTCCTTGGACACCAGCTGCATGTAGTCGTGGGCCACGCTGAACATTTTCTCCTGGAGAAGCTGCTCGATCTTGTCGAACATGGGACAGGGAGGATTTTTCTGCTTGAGCTGGTCGAACTCATAGCGGTAGCGGGGCTCCAGACGCTCCGCCTCCCGCTGCACCGCCGCCAGACAGGCGTCCATGGTGCGCAGGTAGAAGCCCCAGTTGCTGCTCTCCTGGTAGTGGGGGCGCAGCGCCTCGGTGACGGCGTTGGAGAGGCGCTCCTTACAGGCGTGGTCCTCAATCTGGCCATAGGTGGCCGCCAGCTCCAGCCGGGCGCGGAACTGCAATTCCTCGTCGTCCACCAGGCCGGTGACTTTGCAGATGTCCGCGGCCATATCCGCCCGCTCCAGGAGGCTGAGGTGGAGGTTGTGCCGGACGGCGTACTGCTCAATGCACTGGGCGGTGCCGAAGTTGTAGCAGTCGGGCGCGGTGCGCTCCCCGCTCCAGATGCGCGCCACCACGCTGTCCCAGTCGGTGCCCTCCTGGGCGCTCATGCGGCGCTGGTGCTCGGCCAGGCGCGTCCAGGGCTCGTAGCCGGGGAGGATGTAGGCCGGGGACTCGACCACCGGGAGGAGGGAGTCGTCCAGCTCCACCTGTCCGGTGCGCAGGAAGTCCACATAGAACTCGCTCCGGTCCACCGGCTCCCCCTCCAGAGAGCGGATGAGCTCCTCCAGAGTAAAGCCCAGCACCACTGCGGCGCTGTATGTCACCGTCTCCACACCGGCAGAGAATTCTTCCAGCTCCCGCCGGGCGGTACGGAAGTGCTCCAGCAGGCGGTCCCGCTCCAGCAGAATCTGCTCGGCCTCCTTCTGGTCAATGCCGGCGGCCTCGGAGCACTCCAGCCACTGGGCGCACACCTCCAGACAGGTGCGGAAGCGGCTGATGGCCAGATTGCGGGCCTTGCCCATCAGGGACTCCCGCTGTTTGAAGCGGGAGGGCTGGTTATCCCAGGTGTCGTCGATGCGCTTGAGACAGGCGGCCTGGTGGGGGCGGCCCTCCGCGTCCAGCAGGGGAGCGCACAGCTCCTGGACCCGGCTGCGTTTGCCGGTGTCCTTTTCCGCCACAATGTTGAGGCACTCCATCAAGTCGCTGTGGATGCCGAAGAGGGCGTCAAAGAGCCCTTTGAGGCGATTGGCGTGGAAGCCGGTCTCGGCGTACTTGCCGCCCCGGATGTCCCGCGCGGTCTGGGAGAGCTCCTCCATCTTCTGGTTGGTGTCCCCCCACATCTGACACTGGCGGATGAGCTGGGGCTCAAAGCCTTGGCGGCGCTCCCGCAGGGTGCGCACCAGCAGCTCCAGGGCCGAGCGGGCGGCGGGGAGTTTTTCCAGGAGGGGTGCGGCGGCCATGGTCTGGAGGGCGTCGGCGGCCTGATACCAGTTCTGCCGCACCTCGGCAGTAAAGGCCATGCGGAGATTGGCGCTCAGGGTGAGACAGCTCAGGGCGTTCCCCTCCAGGCTGTCAGAGCCGTTTTCCCCATAGACCCGGGTGAGCCGGTCGGGGAGATAGTGGCACTGCTCCGCCGGGTCATCCAGGGCATAGGCGTACTGGAGATAGCGGGGGGCCATGCGGCGGTCCAGTCTCCGCAGGACCCGCAGCAGGCACAGGCCCGCCTGGAAGCTCTCTCCGGCCAGCCACTCCGCCGCCTGACGCCACAGGGCGTCCAAATCCACATCCAGAGTAAAGAGGCCCTGGCGGGGTGCGCTCACCTCCAGATCCAGCTCGTTTAGCGGCGCTTCTTCCACCACTTCCACAGCCTCATCCGCAGGAACTTCTTCCACCGCCGCCACAGGTTCGTCAATGGAGCCTTCTTCTACATTCGTCACTGGCGCGGCTACAGGAATCTCTTCCACCTCTGCCACAGGTTCGTCAGTGGAGACTTCTTCCACCTCTGCCACAGGTTCATCAGCGGGGACTTCTTCGACCTCCGCCACAGGTTCGTCAGCGGGGAGTTCTTCGACTTCCACCACCGGCTCGTCGGCGGAGAGTTCTTCCATGTCCACCACAGGCTCGTCAGCGGAGAGTTCTTCCACGTCCACCACAGGCTCATCTGCGGGGAGTTCCTCCACGTCCACCACGGGTTCATCAGTGGGGACTTCTTCGACCTCCGCCACAGGCTCGTCCGTGGGGAGTTCTTCAACTTCCACCACAGGCTCGTCCGTGGGGAGTTCTTCCACTTCCGCCGCAGGCTTGTCCACAGGAATCTCTTCGACCTCTACCACGGGTTTATCAACAGGGACTTCTTCGTGTGCGGGGGCCTGGTCTGCGGGCGGCTCCTCCTGGAGGGTCAGGAAGAACTGGGGCAGGGGGACCACCTCTCCCTGGGGGGAGATAAGCTGTCCCGGCTGGTCCAGCGACGCCCAGAAGGGGACGGTCAGATTGCGCTCGGTGCAGAAGTCCCGCCACTGGGCGATTTCCGCCTGGGTGGGCACCACCGCCCAGACCTCCTCGTCGCTCTCCCGCAACAGCGTCTCCACCTCCTCCAAAAAGGCGGCGCGGCGGGCGGGGCCGGGGTCCATGAGGGCAATGAGCCAGCAGTTGAGCTGGGGTTCATCGTCGCACTCAAAGACGATATGGAGCTGATACCACAGCTGCTGGGACACCTGAGCGTGGGTCTGGGCGTACCAGCGTTTGAGCCGCTTGTCGTCATAGAGGGGACTCAGTACTGCGTAGACGGCGTCCACCTGCTCCAGGAACTGCCAGGTCAGAGCCTGCTCGTCCAGGGCGTCCAACTGTGTGGGCAAGAACCGGCGCTGGAGACAGCGGTGGACACTCTGCTTTTTCATGCCGGAGAGGAGTTTGGGAGAGGCCTGATAGTAACAGCGGCCGTCATTGGTGCGGATTTCGGTCAGATACCCCTCCCGCACGGCCTGCCGGAGGGTGGTGTCCAGGCAGTCCGGGCTGCGGTCGTGCTCCGCCTGCGAGAAGAGAATCTGGCGGGAGAGCTTGAAGTAGAGCTCCCGGAAGTCGGGGCGCTGGAAAAAATCCTGGAGTTTTTTCCCACCGGGGGCCTCAAACCGGCGCTGTGTGGCAAAGGAGAGGGTGATGTCTTTTTCCGGGAACGTGGTGCCGGGCCAGAAGGGCTCCTCCACCGGGGCGGGGGCTTCCTCAGATGAAGCTTCCACCGGGGTGGAGAGCTCTGCGGACGGGGCTTCCGGCTCCTCCTGAGGGGATGGCGGACCCTCCGCCGGTGGTACCGATAAATTGACTTCCGCAGGTGCTGGGACCTCTTCAGCCGGTTCGGTGGGTGCGTCCTCTACGTCCGGCACAGCGGCGGGGGGTTCTTCCTCCTCTGAGCTTTCCGGCAGGAAAATTACGCCGCTGTACACGCCGGCCACCAGAGAGAAGTCGAAGATTGCGCTGTACTGTTCCATCAGGGAACCGATGCGGTTATAATTTCGGGCGGTGAGCTGCTCCAGCAAATCAGAACAGCCCCGGGACCACAGCTCCAGGTCCTCTTGCTGGTCTATTGCCTGGCGCAGCACCTCCTGCCGGGCGGCGAGGGTGATTTTCAAAGTCTCCTCGTTGCTCTGTAAACGCAGGAAGGTCTGGCAGGGCTGGAGCAGGCGCTCCCGCGCGTCCAAGTCGTCCTCCCGCTGGTCCAGCAGAGTATGGAGCTCCCCCATGTTGGCGCCGGCACGGCCCAGAGCGTGCTCCGTCCAGGAGAGGAACGCCCGCTGGGAGGCGGTAAACCGCCGCAGCTCGGCGGTCAGGTCCTCCACCTCCTCCTGGTTCAGCCAGTCCTCCCGGCGGAAGGCGGTCTCCAGCTCCCCCAGGCGGGCGGCCAGGGCGCCGCCATCGGTGCGCAGGTCATCCAAGCTGTGCAGCATGGCGCGAATCTCGTCGAGTTCTCGTTTCAATGTGCTCACTCCTGTCTTTGTGGTCTGTGGGTCTATGTTTCCTCTGGGAAAAAGGGGTTCAAAACGCGGAAAAATGTCGAAGAAATTAACTTTATTGGCGGTTTGTGCAAAAATGGGGGGATCGAATCCATTATAAAAGTTCTCCTGCACTCCGTCAACCCCGCGCCGGCGGGGCGTTGCCCCTTTGGGGGCGGTGTGATACAATAGAATGCCATATGCTCTGTCGGTTGGGACAGAGAGAAAAGGAGTGGAACAGATGGCGCTGCCAAAGCTGATTGTCATTTTGGGCACCACCGCCTGCGGGAAGAGCGGGCTGGGGGTGGAGCTGGCCCGGCATGTAGGGGGGGAGATTGTCTCCGCCGACTCCCGGCAGGTCTACCGCGGTCTGGATTTGGGCACCGGCAAGGTGACGGAAGCGGAGATGGGAGGTGTCCCCCACCACCTTCTGGACGTGGTGGAGCCCAATGAGAGCTATTCGGTGGCCCAGTTCCAAAGGGACGCCTACGCCGCCATTGACGATATTCTGGCCCGGGGCAAGGTGCCGCTGCTGGTGGGGGGCACGGGGCTGTATGTCCGGGCGGTGGCGGAGGGGTATACCTTCCGGGACAGCCAGCCCAACCCCGCCCTGCGGGCGGAGCTGGAGCAGAAGAGCGCCAGTGAGCTGTACGCCATGTTTCAGGAGAAAACCGGGCGCACCCTCTCCGGCGGGGAGGAGAACAACCGCCACCGCCTGGTGCGCACTATGGAAAAGATTCTCTCCGGGGAGGACCTCACCGAGGCCCCCCGCGCCCCCCGCTATCAGGTGCTCCAACTGGGGATGACCTACCCCCGGGAGGAGCTGTGCCGCCGGATTGACGAGCGCCTCCTGCGGCGGCTGGACGACGGGATGGTGGAGGAGGTGGCCCGCCTGCGGGAAGAGGGGGCCACGGACGCCTTTCTGGAGGGGCTGGGACTGGAGTACCGCTATATTCTCTGGTACCTCACGGGAAAGCTCCCCTCCAAAGAGGCCCTCATCGATGAGCTGGGCCGGGCCATCAAGCGCTTTGCCAAGCGCCAGATGGTGTGGTTTCAGAAGGACCGGGATGTGCTCTGGCTGGATACCGCCGGGGACCCGCTGGCCCAGGCCATCCAGGCGGCGGACGCCTTTTTGCGCGGGGAGTAATGCAAGGCCCCGGAATGCCAGTCGGCATTCCGGGGCCGTTTTGTCTCTTCTTTACTTCTTCTTGCGGTAGAAGGTATCCTCCATGGGCAGTTTGGTGCGCAGGATGTGATCCCGGGCGTAGTAGGCCCCCTGAGCCGCCGGAGCGGTGGGGATGGTGGCGATTTCGCCGATGCCCTTAGCGCCGTAGGCGAAGGGGAGCAGCTCCTCCTTCTCCACATAGATGGCGTGGATGTCGGGAATCTGGTTGGCACGCATGAGGCCCAGCGTGCCGTATTTTGCCTGGGGCACGCAGTCCTTAAGGGGGAAATCCTCGGTGAGGGCGTAGCCCAGGCCCATCAGCACGCCGCCTTCAATCTGGCCCTGAATGGAGGTGGGGTTGACCACCTTGCCGGAGTCGTGAGCGGCATAGACTTCTTTCACGCGGCCCTCGTCGTCCAGAATGACCACATGGGTGGCAAAGCCGTAGGCCACATGGCTCTTGGGGTTGGGCACGTCCGCGCCCAGCTTGTCGGTGGGGTCAAAGAACTCGGCAAAGTACTCCTTGCCCTCCAGCTGGGCCAAATCGCCGTTTACCGCGTCCATGTCCTTCTTCAAATCCACGGCGGCCATACGCACCGCCTCGCCGGTAATGAGGGTCTGGCGGGAGCCGGAGGTGGTGCCGGAGTCGGGAGCGACCTCCGAGTTGGCGCCCATGTTGCGCAGCAGCACACGGGGCAGCCCGGTGGCCTGGGAGAGGACCTGGAGGAACACTGTGGCGCAGCCCTGGCCGATGTCGGAGGCGGCGGAGTAGAGCTCCACCATACCGTCCCGCACCACCAGCTTGGCCCGGCCCTTGTCGGGCAGGCCCACGCCCACACCGGCGTTCTTCATGGCGCAGGCGATGCCCGCGTGGTCCATATTGGCCTCGTACACATCCTTGACCGCCAGCAGAGTCTCCTTGAGAGCGGTGGAGCAGTCGGCAATCTGGCCGTTGGGCAGCACCTTGCCCGGCTCGATGGCGTTGCGGTAGCGGATCTCCCAGGGGGAGATACCCACCTTCTCCGCCAGCAGGTTGATGTTACTCTCCAGGGCGAACTCACTCTGGCACACGCCGAAGCCGCGGAAGGCGCCGGCGGGCGGGTTGTTGGTGTAGTAGCCAAAGCCCCGGATGTCGGTATTCTGGTAGCAGTAGGGGCCCACCGAGTGGGTACAGGCCCGCTCCAGCACCGGCCCGCACAGGGAGGCGTAAGCGCCGGTGTCGAAGTAGATTTCACAGTCCAGGCCGGTGAAGATACCGTTTTCATCACAGCCCAGCGTGAAGGTGCCCTCCATATAGTGGCGCTTGGGGTGGAAGTTAATAGACTCTTGGCGGGTGAGCTTGGCTTTCACGGGGCGGTTTACCTTGAGGGCAGCCAGCACCGCCAGATGCTGCACCGACACGTCCTCCTTGCCGCCAAAGCCGCCGCCCACGAACTTATTTTCCACCACAATGCGCTCGGGTTCCCAGCCCAGCATAATGGAGATTTCCTTCCGGGTGTCATAGACGCCCTGGTCGGAGGTGTACACCTTCACTCCGTCCTTGTAGGGAAAGGCCACCGCGCACTCCGGCTCCAGGAAGGCGTGCTCGGTGAAGGGGGTGGTGTAGCTCTGGGTGACCACATACTTGGAGTTGGCCAGAGCGGTCTTGGCGTCGCCGCGGGTCACATGGCGCTGCTGGCAGAGGTTGCCCTTGGAGTGGACCAGGGGGGCGTTTTCCGCCATCGCCTCATGGGTGTTGCGCACCGGCTCCAGAGGCTCATAGCTGATTTTAATGAGCTTCTTGGCCTTCTCCAGAGTTTTCTCATCTTCCGCCACCACCAGACAGATGGCGTCGCCCACGCAGCGGGTGATGGCCCCCTTGGCAATCATCACGTCCCAGTCCTGCTGCAAATGGCCCACCTTGTTGTTTGGCACATCCTCGGCGGTGAGGACCGCCAGCACGCCGGGCAGTTCCAGCGCCTTGGAAGCGTCGATGTCCAGCACCTTGGCCCGGGGGTACTGGGAGCGGACGGCGGAGGCGTGGACCATGCCGTCCAGATAGAGGTCGTCGCAGTAGGCGCCGGTGCCCAGCACCTTGCCCCGCACATCGGTGCGGAAGGCCCGGTCACCCACGCCGTAGATGTCGCCCTTCTCCAGCTCGGGGTCGATTTTCTCCTCCCCCCGGAGAATGGCGGCGGTGAGGGCAATGCCCTCAATGATCTTCTTGTAGCCGGTACAGCGGCAGATATTGCCCCGGATGGCCTTTTTGATGTCCTCCTCAGTGGGGTTGGGGTTCTGGTCCAGGAGGGCCTTGCCCGCCATCACCATACCGGGGATACAGAAGCCGCACTGCACCGCGCCCACCTTGCCGAAGGCGTACACAAACGCCTCCTGCTCAAATTCCGGCAGTCCCTCCACGGTGAGGATGGTCTTGCCCACCGCCTTTTTGGTGGTGAGGACGCAGGACTTCACCGCTTTGCCGCCCACCACGATGGTACAGGTGCCGCAGGCGCCCTCGCTGCACCCGTCCTTGACCGAGAAGAGATGCAGGTCGTCACGCAGATAGCGCAGAAGGGGCTTATCCTCTTCGGTGGTGCGGGAAATTCCATTGACGATAAAGGTATAGCTCTCGCTCATCTGTGGTTCCTCTTTCTTAGTATGAAAAGTCAGAGACGGTAAAAATGCCGTCGGCGTCCACAATCACGCCCCGGGGGCACTTGACAGCGCACATACCGCAGGAGACGCACTTCTCCGGGTCAATCATGGCGTGGTTGTCCACCATGGAGATGGCGTCGGCGGGGCAGTTCTTCTCACAAATCCGGCAGGTGATGCAGCTCACCTCGCACACCTTGCGGGCAGCGGGGCCGGCATCCTGATTGGAACAGCGGGGCAGAATGGTGGTGGAGGCGTCCACCAGGCGGATGACCTTCCGGGGGCAGGCCTGCACACACACGCCGCAGCCCACGCAGCGCTCCCGGTCCACCAGGGCCGCGCCGTGGGGGCCGATGTGGATGGCCTCCAGGGGGCAGACATCCACGCAGGTGCCCAGGCCCAGACAGCCCTGGGTGCACTCCAGAAGGCCCTCGGAGAAGGCCTCCGCCGCCCGGCGGCAGTCCAGACCCAGGGTGCTGGCCTCTGTGCGGCGTTTGGCGCGGTCGCCGCCGGTGCAGCAGACCACGGCGACCTTTGTCAGAGAGGTAGTTGCCATTTGGGTTCGTCCTTTCCTGGGAGATACGGCGGAAAGGGCCGCTCTCCCCGCAAATTCAGGAGGGATGGAACGCCCATACCCCACGGCACACGCGCAAAGCCTCAGGCAGTGAGCCGAGGCTTTGCGCGGCGCCGCAGGGAGAGGCGGGCAGACGATATTTACTTCAGCAGGTAGGTGTAGTTGGTGTACACGGCGCAGATGAGCTTGCGCAGGTCCTCATAGAGGCCACAGTTGGCGTCGTCCACGTTGTACTCCCTCACCTGGCCGCCCAGGCGCACCCGGGTCATGCCGTTCTCCAGGCGGAGGAAGCCCTCGTTCTCGCTGTTGGCGAAGTCCTCCTCGCTCCAGAAGAGGGTAAACTTGTCCTTGTAGGGACGGGAGTCATAGGGGCAGAAGGTGCCGCAGTTGCCGCACTCGTTGCACATGCCGTCCACATGGATGATCTGACGCATCCGCTTGCCGGGGACCCAGACGGCCACGTTGGCCCGGTTGGGGCAGACCTCGGTACAGGTCTCGCACACGGTGGCGCAGCCCAGGCAGCGAATCTCGGAGCAGTTCTTGCAGTCGTCGCACAGGTCGCCGCGCTTGCCCAGAGGCGCTTGATAGTCGGGGTTCACGTTCTTCTCCACATACTTCTCAGTGTCGAAGTCCTGGATGGCCTTGGCGGCCTTGGTGGCGCCGGCAATGGCCTCCACTACGGTGCCGGGGCCCTTCTGGCCGTCACCGATGACAAAGACGTTCTTCACGCTGGACTCCAGGGTGTCGGCGTTCACCACGGCCTTGCCGCGGTTGTCCACCGCTAGACCGTTGGCGGTGTAGAGGTCGGTGTCCACCTTCTCGCCCACGGCGGTGATGACGGTGCAGGCGGGGACCTCCACCACCTTGCCGGTGTCCACGGGGGAGCGGCGGCCGGAGGCGTCGGGGGCGCCCAGCTCCATCTGATGGCAGGTGAGGACGCCGTCCTTCACCCCCACAGGGGCCAGCAGCTCGCAGAACTCCACCCCGTCCTCCAGGGCAAACTCCAGTTCCTCCTGGTCGGCGGGCATGTAGCGTTTGGTGCGGCGGTAGACCAGGGAGACCTTCTCCACGCCGGGAATGCGCTTGGCGGCGCGGGCGGCGTCCATGGCGGTGTTGCCGCCGCCGATGACCACCACGTTCTTGCCCAGGTTCAGGCTCTCGGGGGCCTTCTTGGCCTTCTCCAGGAACTCGATGACGTTCATTTCCTCGCCATACTCCAGGCCGGCGCTGCCCTTGTGCCAGGCGCCGGTGGCCAGAATGACGTGGGTGTAGCCCTGGTCGAAGAGCTCCTGCACGTTCTTGACCTCGTGGTTCAGCTCCACCTTCACGCCCATGGCGTTCATCAGCTTCACATCGTTGTCGATGGCCTCGTCGCTGATGCGGAAGGCGGGGATGACGTGGCGGACGATGCCGCCCAGGGAGTCCTTGCGCTCAAAGATGGTGACGTCCACACCGGAGCGGCCCAGGAAGTAGGCGGCGGACATACCGGCGGGGCCGCCGCCGATGACGGCGACTTTCTTGCCGGAGACAGGAGCGCCGGGCTTCAGCTTGGGAAGCAGGGCGTCAAACCCACCCTCGGCGGCCTTCAGCTTCTGGGTGCGGATGTACACGCTCTCGTCGTAGGCGTTGCGCATGCACTTGTCCTGGCAGCGGTGGGAGCAGATAGTACCGGTAATGAAGGGGAGGGCGTTGCGGTAGGTGATGATCTCCAGAGCCTCCTCAAACTTGCCGGCGTTGACCCGCATGAGGTAGGCGGGGATGTCTTGGCAGATGGGGCAGCCGCTGCGGCAGGGGGCCTCGAAGCAGTCGATGAGAGGCACCTTCCTGTCCATCTTGCGGTTGGGGAGGGGCTTCATGGGCTTCTGGAAGTGGGCGTCGGTGACGAACTCCTTCACCAGCGCCTCCATCTTGGCGGTGTCCACACCGCTCCAGGCGGCATTGCCGCAGTCCATCAGCTGCGCGCCAATCTGGCTCATGCGCTGATAGCCGCCGGGCTTGAGGACAGTGGTGGCCATGGTGATGGGCCAGATACCAGCGTCAAAGAGCTTGCCGATGGAGTGGAAGTCCGCGCCACCAGAGTAGGAGATGCGCAGCTTGCCGTTAAACTCCTTGGTGAGCATCCCGGCCAGAGACAGGGACAGGGGGTACAGGGAGCGGCCGGACATGTACATCTCCTCGCTGGGCAGCTCCCCGGCCTTCACGTCCACAGGGAAGGTGTTGGTGATCTTCACACCAAACTCCAGGCCCCGCTCCGCGGTGAGCTTCAAAAGGCGGTTGAACATGGGGATGGCGTCAGCCCACTGGAGGTCCTCCACAAAGTGGTGATCGTCAAAGGCGATGTAGTCAAAGCCCAGGCCGTCCAGAGTCTTGCGGGCAAACTCATAGCCCAGGAGGGTGGGGTTGCACTTGATATAAGTGTTCAGGTTCTTCTCGGTAATGAGGTAGGTGGCGATGCGCTCAATCTCATCGGGGGGACAGCCGTGGAGGGTGGACTCGGTGATGGAGTCAGACACCTTGGGGGAGATAGCCTTCACATAGGCCTCGTCCACGTTCTGGAAGCGGTCCAGGTTGCTGAGCGCCCAGTCCATGCACTCCTTCCACACCTCGGTCTGGGAGGCGTCCTTCATGCCCTCAATGTACTTATCCACCTTCTCGCTCTGGATGCCCTTGAGGTCATAGCCCACGCTCATGTTGAACACAAAGCCGTCGGGGTCGCCCAGGCCCAGCTCCTTGGCCAGCAGCTTACAGGCAAACCACGCCTTCACATACTCGGCAAAGGCCTGAGGCACATAGAGCTCGGTGGACCACTCGCAGTTGTAGCACTCGTCTCCGGCGGTGATGCAGGGCTTGTTGACGCACTTGGAGAGCTCCTCGCCGTCCATGACCTGAACGGTCTTGACCTCAAAGAAGCGGCTGCCGGCGGCGTAGGCGGCCACAATATTTTGGGCCAGCTGGGTGTGGGGGCCGGCGGCGGGGCCGTAGGGGGACTCGATCTTCTCCTTGAAGATGGGCAGAGCCTGGCCATTGGTGTGCTTGACCAGCTTGGACACGCCGAAAATGGAGCCCTGAGCCTTGTACTCGCTCAGAATCCAGTTCATCAGATGGGAGAACGGCATGGGGCGCATAATATCGCTCATAAGTATGACCTCCTGATATCTATTTTCACTCAAAATCGTATACAAAGGGGGGCTTGAAAGGGGCTATCGGGGGCGGCCCCAAAGAGAGGGCCGCCCTCCGGTTTTGTTTTTAGTACGTGCAGTGGTTCAGCTCACCCCACAGCTTCTTGGACTGCTCCATGCACCAGGCGTTGATCTTGTCCCCACCCGGCATGGCCGGGCGGGGCACCCCGGTCTTTGGATCTGCGCGGGGCGAGTGAATCGCCCCGGCATCAAGGTTTTGCCTGCGGCAAAACGCTTGGTGAGGACAAGCTCAACCTACGTTGTCTTTAGTACGTGCAGTGGTTCAGCTCGCCCCACAGCTTCTTGGACTGCTCCATGCACCAGGCGTTGATCTTGTCCTCGTCAATGCCCACGAACTCGCGGTCCTTGTAGAGCACCTTGCCGTTGATGATGGTGGTGCGGCAGTTCTTGCCCATCATGCCGAAGAGCATGTGGCCGTCAATGTTGGCGTCGGAGAAGGGGGTGAAGGGCTTGTAGTCCATGACAATTACGTCGGCCGCGGCGCCCTCGGCCAGGATGCCCAGCGGCTTCTTGAAGTAGCGGGAGCAGATCTTGGCGTTGTTCTGGAAGAGCATCCCGGTGGCCTCGCACCAGCCCACGTTGGGCATACAGACGTTGTGGCGCTGCATGGGCAGGAGGACCTTCAGGCTCTCCAACATGTCGTGGGTGTAGGCGTCGGTGCCCAGGCCGATGAGAATGCCCCGGTTGTAGAGCTGGAGGACGGGGGAGCAGCCCACGGCGTTGCCCATGTTGGACTCGGGGTTGTGGCACACCATGGTATCCGTCTCCTTGATGATGTCCATCTCGGCGGGGGAGACGTGGATGCAGTGGCCCAGCATGGTCTTTTCGCCCAGAATACCGTTATAGAGGAGGCGGTTGATGGGGCGGCAGCCGTAATTCTGCAACGAGTCGTACACGTCGTTCATACCCTCGGCCACGTGGATGTGGAAGCCGGTCATGCCGTTGTTGGCCTCCACCATTT
>DXDX01000145.1 GCA_019115265.1 Candidatus Flavonifractor merdigallinarum
CCTCTCTCCAGCCCCATTGGAGGAGCCCAGCCCCAATATACAGCAAACAGCTACACCTCTTCTAGTGCACCTTACCTTCTGTTTGTCCATCTGGTAATTCAGCCTACCGTCTCTTCTTCAGGAACCTATCAGGCCAGTGGAGCAAAAACAGTCGCAGACTTGATTCAGGGGACGGTTGGAACCATGCCCACCCTGACGGTCCAGTATTATGGCGTCACCGGATCTCCAACCGATGTACCAACCATTCCCCCTTACACATGGAGCATAAGCCGCTCGCCTAATAATGGCAACCGTGTCTCACCGGATGATAAACTGGAAAATGGAGACTACCTCTTCACCACTTCCGTTTTTGGCTATCCCGTCACTTATACTGTCACCGTCTCCGGTGTTCCTGATACTCCTACCCAGTACACCGTCACCGTCAACGGCGGCGACGGGGCTACCGGCGCCGGGCAGTACAAAGAGGGAGAAAAAGTCACCGTAACCGCCGGAACCAAAGCGGACCATACCTTCAAAAACTGGACCGCCGAGGGCATTTCCCTCTCCAACTCCAACAATTCCACTGTTACCTTTGACATGCCCGACAACGATGTCACCCTCACCGCCAACTTTGAGCCGGATGCGCCTGTCGTCCCCGACCAGTTCACCGTCACCGTCAACGGCGGCGACGGGGCTACTGGCGCCGGGCAATACAAAGAGGGAGAGAAAGTTACCGTCACCGCTGGAACCAAGGCGGGTTATACCTTCAAAAACTGGACCGCCGAGGGCATTTCCCTCACCGATTCCACTAAGCCCACCGTTACCTTTGACATGCCCGGCAATGATGTCACCCTCACCGCCAACTTTGAGCCGGATGCGCCTGTTATCCCCGACCAGTTCACCGTCACCGTTAATGGCGGCGACGGGGCTACCGGAGCCGGGCAGTACAAGGCGGGAGAAAAGGTCACCGTCACCGCTGGAAGTAAAGCGGGCTATACCTTTACAAATTGGAGCGCCAGCGGCGTGACCCTCTCCAATCCCGCCAATTCCACCGTTACCTTTGACATGCCGAAGAACGCGGTCACCCTCACCGCCAACTGGACGGTGTACAATCCCGGCGGCGGGTCTGGCAGCGGCTCCGGCGGCGGCTCCAGCAGCTCGAACGACCGGGATGACTCTCCCGTCTCCAATAGCACCGTACAGAAAAACCCGGACGGCTCCACCACTACCACAGTGAAAAAGCCCAACGGCTCCACCACGGTCACCACCACCTGGAAGGACGGCTCCAAGGAGGTCATCCAGACCCAGAAGGACGGCACCAGCACCACCACCGTCAGCCGGACAGACGGTACTACTGCCACCACGGTGAACCAGTCCGGCCGCACGGAGGTCGAGACCACTTTGTCCCAGTCCGCCGTGGACGCCGCCCGGAAGGAGAGCGCCCCGCTCCCCATCTCTCCCCTCACCCCTAACTCCAATCCCAGCAAGGCTCCCCTGGTGACGGTCCGTCTGCCGGAGGGCAGCGGCACGGTCAAGGTGGAGATTCCCACCAAAAACCTGACCATGGGCACTGTGGCGGTGCTGGTCCAGCCTGACGGCACCGAGCATGTCCTCAAAACCGCTCTGCCTGTGGAAAACGGCATGGTGGTCTCCCTGCGGGATGGGGAGACGGTCAAGCTGGTGGACAAGAGCCGGACTTATGCCGATGTGCCCACCAACTACTGGGGCTCGGACGGCATCCAATTTACTGCCAGCCGCGAGCTGTTTACCGGCACCAGCGCTTCCACCTTCAGCCCGGACACCCTCATGGATCGGGCTATGTTCTGGACGGTTCTGGCCCGGTATGACGGGGTGAACACCGATGGCGGCCCCACCTGGTATCAGATGGGACAGGTTTGGGCGGTCAACCGCGGCATCTCGGACGGCGCTGCCCCCAACAATCCCATCACCCGGGAGCAGCTGGTGACCATGCTCTACCGGTATGACCAGAGCTCTGGTCAGGATGTCTCCGCTCGGGGTTCCCTCTCCCGCTATCAGGACCAGGGCCAGGTCAGCTCCTTTGCCGAGGAGGCCATGTCCTGGGCCACGGCGGAGGGGCTCCTCTCCGGCACCAGCGCCAACACCCTCTCCCCCGGCGGTCTGGCCACCCGGGCGGAGGTGGCCGCCCTTCTGACCCGGTACTGCATTTGGGCGGCCTGAACACCTGCCCCACCCCAATGTAACCTGTCAACCGCTCAAAGAGCCGCTGCGGCCTCCCTTGGGATACCGCGGCGGCTCTTTTGTGAAATTCCCCTCACAGGCAAATTGAACTCTGTCAAAATCACGAAAACTATTTCATAAAATTGTGCAATGTGTTATACTTGAAAAGTACCAGAAAAAAGGGACATGTGGCCTTTTCTTTTGTGTGATTTACCCGATATAATAGTCACAACAAGAGATAGACCCCTTGGCCTGCGGCTATTGGTGGAATCCGCCCTTGACAAGGAGATGGAATCTTGTGGATATGTTCAAAGCGCTGCCCCCGGACAAGCGGCGGTATATGGAACTGCTCTTTCGCAACTGCACGGAGGAAGTGAAGTATTATATGTCTCTGGTGGAGGTGGAGGCCGGGCGGACCTTTATCAAGGCCGGCTCCGACTGCACCCACATCTTCCTCATCCTCTCCGGCAAGGTCACCGGCGTGGAGTGGCCCACACACGAGCGCTCCTACCCCTTCAAAGACTTTGGTCCGGGGGACTTCTTCGGGGAAATTGAGCGCTTTGCCGGGCTGCCCCAGTACCGCATCAGTATTGTGGCCGCTACCCGCTGCCAGGTGCTCACCATTCCGGCGGACGCCTATATGGACTGGATGCGCATGGATGTGGACGCCCTCTTTCTCCGCACCCAGGAGAACATGCACCGTCTCATTACACAGACGGCGGAGGCCCGCAAGTACCTCTTTATGGAGGGCAAGGACCGCCTGATGGTCCACCTCATCCGCCTCTTTGAACAGAAGCAGCCCCTGCCCCAGTCGCTGGAGCTCAAACAGACCCGCACCCAGATGGCCGAGGAAATCGGCTTTTCCACCAAAACCCTCAACCGCAGCATCAAACGTCTGGAGGAGCTCTCCCTCCTCCAAATCCACCGGGGCAAGGTGGTTATCCCCCTGGCGGGATACCAGCAGATGAAAGCCTATATGGAGCACTACGTCAACGGCTGAGCTCCGCCCCGTCCCAATCCAACGAATAGGAGGAATCCACCATGTATGTAGGAAAGAAAGTCACCCGTGTGGACGCCTACGATAAGGTGACCGGACGCACCCGGTACACCGACGATTTGTGTGACAAGAGCGCATACGTTGCCCGAATTATGCACGCCACCATTCCCAATGGCCGGGTGGTGTCCATTGACACCTCCGCGGCGGAGGCCATCCCCGGCGTGGTCAAAGTCTTTACCTGCTTTGATTTGACGGAGAAGCACTACTTCCCCACCGCCGGACATCCCTGGTCCACCGATGAGAGCCACCAGGACGTGGCCGACCGCCTGGTCCTCACCGACCGGGTGCGGTTCTACGGGGACGACATCGCCGCCGTGGTGGCGGAAAACGAGGTGGCCGCCGACCAGGCCCTGCGGGCCCTGAAGGTGGAGTATGAGGAGTACCCCTTTGTGCTGGATGTCCAGGAGGCCATGAAGGATGGCGCGCCCCAGCTCCATGAGAACTACCCCAACAATATCCTCAAGCACACCTCCATCCGCAAGGGCGACTACGAAAAGGCCATCCAGGAGCCCGGCCTCACCAAGGTGGAGGGCTGGTATGAGACCCCCACCGTGCAGCACTGTCACATTGAGAACTTCATCTGCTACGCTGAGATGACGGGGGACCGCATTAAAGTGGTCACCTCCACCCAGATTCCCCACATTGTCCGCCGGGTGGTGGGGCAGGCTCTGGGCATTCCCTGGGGCAAGATTCAGGTCATCAAGCCCTACATCGGCGGCGGCTTCGGCAACAAGCAGGACGTGCTCTACGAGCCCCTGTGCGCCTGGCTGTGCATGCAGCTGGGCGGCCACCTCATCAAGCTGGATGTGCCCCGGGAAGAGACTTTCGTCTCCACCCGCGTGCGCCACTCCATCCGCAGCCATATCATCTCCTGGGTGCGCCCTGACGGCACCTACGCCGCCCGCAAGCTGGAGGCCTTCTCCGACCAGGGCGCCTACGCCTCCCACGGCCACAGCATCGTGGCCAAGGGAATGGGCTGCTTCCCCCAGCTCTACCCCTGTGACAACGTGGAGTGCGATTCCTACACGGTGTTCACCAACAAGTCGGTGGCCGGCGCTATGCGCGGCTACGGCATCCCCCAGGCCATGTGGGCGGTGGAGTGCCACACCGAAGATGTGTGCGCCAAACTGGGGCTGGACCCCATCGAGTTCCGCCGCAAAAACCTGATGCCGGTGGGCTTCACCGACCCCTTCTCCAAAAACGAGCTGTACACCGACACCTTCAACCAGTGCATGGACAAGGGCATGGAGGTCACCGACTTCCGGCGCAAGTATCAGGAGTACCAGAACCAGACCGGCGACGTGCGCCGGGGCATTGGCATGGCGGTGTTTTGGTACAACACCGCGGTGTGGCCCATCTCTCTGGAGACTTCCTCCTGCCGGATGGTGCTCAACCAGGACGGCTCCCTCCAGGTGCAGCTGGGCGAGACGGAGATCGGACAGGGCGCTGACACCGCCTATACCCAGATGGCGGCGGACATTGTGGGCGTGCCGCTGGACGCCGTCCATGTAGTCTCCTGCCAGGACACCGACGTGACCCCCTTTGGCACCGGCGCTTATGCCTCCCGGCAGACCTACACCGCCGGATTCTCCATCCGGCAGACCGGCCTCCTCCTCAAGGAGCGGATTTTGAACTACGCCCACGAGCTGACCCGGATGCCCCCCTATAACCTGGACATCATCGACGGCAAAATCGTCCGTATCACCGACAAGCGGGAGCTGATGACCCTGGGCGATCTGGCCACTGAGGCCCTGTACAGCCTCACCCATAGCCAGCACATCACCGCCGAGAGCACCGCCCAGATTAAGTCCAACGCCTACTCCTTCGGCTGCACCTTTGCCGAGGTGGAGGTGGACATTCCCCTGTGCAAGGTGACGCTGCTGGACCTGGTGAACGTCCACGACGCCGGCACCATCATCAACCCCGCTCTTGCGGAGGCCCAGGTCCACGGCGGCATGAGCATGGGCATCGGCTTTGGCCTCTCGGAAAAGCTCCTCTTTGACGAAAAGACCGGCAAGCCCCTGAACAACAACCTGCTGGACTACAAGCTGTCCACCTTTATGGACCACCCCCGCCTGCGGGCCTACTTTGTGGAGAACGCCGAGCCCACCAGTGCCTTTGGCACCAAGGCCCTGGGCGAGCCCCCCACCTGCTCGGTGGCCCCCGCCATCCGCAACGCCATCTACCACGCCACCGGTGTGGCGGTGGACGACGCGCCGGTGAATCCCCACATTCTGTTCCGCAGATTCCACGAAGAAGGCCTGATTTAAGGAGGCGAGGCACTATGTATGACATCAAAGCACTCTACGAAGCGGAGAGTGTCCCCCACGCGGTACAGCTTCTCACCGAGCACCCCGAGGCCCAGATCATCGCCGGCGGCAGCGACGTGCTGGTGCAGATGCGGGAGGGCAAGCGGGCCGGCAAAGAGCTGGTGAGCATCTACATGCTGGACGAGATGCGCGGCGTCTCCTACGAGGAGGACGGGGCCATCCGCATTGGCTCTCTCACCAGCTTCTCCCACATTACCAAAGACCCCATCATCCAGAAGCACATCAACGTACTGGGGGAGGCGGTGGATATGGTGGGCGGCCCCCAGATCCGCAACATCGGCACCATCGGCGGCAACACCTGCAACGGCGTCACCTCCGCCGACTCCGCCTCCACCCTCTTCGCCTGGGACGCCATCATTGAAATTACCGGCCCCGACGGGGTGCGGCGGATTCCCATTCAGGAGTTCTATATCAAGGCGGGTAAAGTGGATCTGCGCCCCGGCGAGCTCCAGACCGCCATTCTCATCCCCAAGGCCGCCTATGAGGGCTACCAGGGCCACTATATCAAGTACGCCATGCGCAACGCTATGGACATCGCCACCACCGGCTGCTCGGTGAATGTGAAGCTGTCGGCAGACAAGAAAACGATGGAGGATGTGCGTATCGCCTACGGCGTGGCCGGGCCCATCCCCATGCGGGCTTCCACCGCTGAGGCCAAGGCCAAGGGCCAGCCCACCACAAAGGAAGCAATCAAAACCTTCGCCCAGGCGGTACTGGAGGACATCCACCCCCGGGACAGCTGGCGGGCCGCCAAGGACTTCCGGGAGCACATCGCCGTGGTCCTGGCCGAGCGGGGCCTGACAGAGTCCATTCGTCTCTCGGGAGGTGAAATCCATGAGTAAGCAGTATAAGCTGGTCCAGTGCACCATCAACGGCAAGCCCGTGGAGCAGATGGTGGATGTGCGGGCCTCTCTCACCGACATGCTGCGCAACGACTTCCGCCTCACCAGCGTGAAAAAGGGCTGCGAGGTGGGCGAGTGCGGCGCCTGCAATGTGCTCATCAACGGCGAGGCGTTCAACTCCTGCATCTATCTGGCCGTCTGGGCCGACGGCAAGGACATCCTCACCCTGGAAGGTCTGGCCGGACCCAACGGCGAAATCTCCGACATCCAGCAGGCCTTCATTGATGAGGCTGCGGTCCAGTGCGGCTTCTGCACCCCCGGCTTTATTATGAGCGCCACAGAGCTGCTCAACGCCCGCCGGGAGTTCTCCGACGACGAAATCCGCAAGATGCTCTCCGGCCACCTGTGCCGCTGCACCGGCTACGAGAACATCTTCCGGGCCGTGAAAAAGACCATGCTGCGCCGCCTGGGCAAGTACGCCGAGGCCGACGCGGTCTAACTCCCCCTTCCAAACGCCATCCCATCCAAGCCCCAATCCCCTCCGGTCACTCTGAATCTTCCACCCCACCCCACATTCCACTGTCAGACCGGAGGGGATTTTTACACCGTTTCAGGCAAAAAAATATGTATTTGTAAGAAAAATAATTATTGATACATTGTGGTAATGAGAGGTGTGAACGATGGAAAACAAGGAAGCGATCGTCAAGACAGTCAGCGCAGAGAACATCTATCGGCTCAACGGGCGGGTCCCCCTGTCCAAGGCCATCCCCTTTGGCTTGCAGCATGTGCTGGCCATGTTTGTCTCCAATCTGGCCCCGGTGCTCATTGTGTGCAGCGCGGCACTGGTGCGGGGCACCGACACCCACCTGAGCGCCGTGGAGATTACCAAGCTGCTCCAGTGCGCCATGTTTGCCGCCGGTATCGGCACTATCTTACAGCTCTACCCCGTGTGGAAGATTGGCTCCAAACTGCCCATCGTCATGGGCGTCAGCTTTACCTTCCTGGGCAGCCTTCTGATGATCTGTACCAACCCGAATTTGGGCTATGAAGGCATGGTCGGCGCGGTCATCTTAGGCGGTATTTTTGAGGGCATTGTGGGCCTGAGCGCCAAGTACTGGAAGCGCTTCCTCACCCCGGTGGTCTCCGCTTGCGTGGTCATCGCCATCGGCCTCTCTCTGCTGTCGGTGGGTATGAACTCCTGGGGCGGCGGCAGCGGCGTCACCGACTTTGGCGCCTGGTATCATCTGGTGGTGGGCTTCTTCACCCTGATTGTGTGTCTGGTCTCCCGCTACTTCCTCAAGGGCGTCTATAAGAACCTGAACATTCTGGTGGGCCTGGTGTTTGGCTATGTGCTGGCCGCCATCTTCACCGCCGCCGGGATTGCCCCCATGGTGGACTTCTCCGGCATTGGCAAGACGGTGGGCGAGATTGGCTTCTTCAGCCTGCCCATGCCGGTGTTCTTCACCAGCCACATGCCCGTCTTTGATGTGGGCGCGTTCTTCACCATTGCCATCGTGTTCCTCGTCTCCGCCGCGGAGACTACTGGCGCCACCACCGCTGTCTGTAAGGGCGCGCTGGGCCGGGATTTGAAGATTGAGGAGCTCCAGGGCTCTCTGGCGGTGGACGGCTTCTCCAGCTCCATCTCCGGCTGCTTCGGCTGCCTGCCCCTCACCTCTTTCAGCCAGAATGTGGGCCTGGTCACCATGACCGGCGTCATCAACCGCTTTACCATCCTCATGGGCGCGCTCATTATGATTCTGGCCTCCCTCTTCCCGCCGCTGGGCGCCTTCTTCAACTCCCTGCCCCAGTCGGTGCTGGGCGGCTGTACGGTCATGATGTTCGGCTCCATCCTCTATGAAGGCGTGAAGATGCTCAAGGACTGCGCCTTCAACGACCGCACTATGATTATCGTCTCCCTCTCTTTCTGCATCGGCGTGGGCCTCACCCAGACCGATGGCAACTTCTTCGCCGCCTTCCCCGCCGCCGTGGGCGACATCTTCAACGGCAACGCCGTGGCGGGTGTATTTGTGGTGGCGCTGCTGCTGAGCCTCCTCCTGCCCAAGGAGAAGGACGAGCAGGAAGTCTAATTTTACATACCCTCTCTACTTTTTTCTGACAAAGGGCGAAGGCCGGTACCTGTTTTGGTACCGGCCTTCGCCCTCTTTTTTATTGATAGTCCACCTCTACTAACGTAAGTCCCCGGGCGGGTGCGGGTCCCCAGCTTGGTGGTCAGGGTGATCTCATCCCCCAGCTCCAGGGTATGGATCTTCCCAAAATGGTTGTTGGTGCCCCTGTTGTGCGCCGCCACCGCAATATT
>DXDX01000017.1 GCA_019115265.1 Candidatus Flavonifractor merdigallinarum
TCCAGGAAGTGAGCCACCCTCTGCTGCTGTGTATTTTACGCAGTGCCGCAAATGGCCAGGGGCTGACCCAGCGGGAATTGGCCCAGCGCCTGGGGGTATCGCCGGCGGCGGTGACCACGTCGCTCAAGTCGCTGGAAAAGCGGGGGTACATCCACCGGGAGCCGGAGCCCCAGGACGCCCGGCGCAACCGGGTGTGCCTCACCGAGCGGGGACAGCAGGCGGTGGAGGCCTGCGCCGGATGCTTCCAGCGGGTGAACCAGCGCATGAGTCAGGGTCTGACGGCGGAAGAGCGCCAACAGATCAAGGCACTGTTTCAAAGAATGCTGGAAAATCTGAAAAAATCCTGAGACGCTCCCCCGTCTCTTGATGGAAAGGCAGGATTGGTTTCGTTGCTTCAACTCTTTCTCACCCACCTCCAGGGCTATAAGCGCCAGGCGCTGAAAGCCCCCATCCTCATCATTCTGGAGGTGATCTGCGAGCTTCTGCTCCCCCTGGTCATGTCCGAGATTGTGGACAAGGCCATCCCCCAGGGAGATGTAGTCTACATCTTCCAGCTGGGGGGCCTGATGCTGCTGCTGGCCGCCGTGGCCATGGTGTGCGGCGTGCTGGCCTCCAAGTATGCCGCCCTGGCCAGTCAGGGCTTTGGCGGCAATCTGCGCCAGTGTCTCTTTGACAAGGTGCAGGAATTCTCCTTTGCCGACATTGACCGCTTCTCCTCCGCCTCCCTCATCACCCGTATGACCAACGATGTGAACGCCATGACCATGATGCTGGCCATGGGTCTGCGGATGCTGGTGCGGGCGCCGGTGATGCTGGTGGCCGCGCTGATCATCAGCCTCACCCTCAATGCCCCACTGGCGCTGGTACTGGTGGTGGTCATTCCCCTGATGTCCCTTGTCATTGCCCTTTTGATGAAGGTGTGCATCAAGCTCTTTGAGACGATGCAGACCCGCATTGATCGCCTGAACAATACCCTCCAGGAAAATCTGGTGGCCATCCGGGTGGTTAAGGCCTTTGTGCGGGAAAATCACGAGCGGGACAAATTCCGCCGCTCCAACGACGAACTCACCGACGCGGCTTTGGCGGTGGGCCTGCGGGTCATCGCCATTTTGCCGGTGATGATGCTGGCCCTCAACGGCGCCACAGTGGCGGTGCTCTACTTCGGCGGGCGGATGGTCATGGGGGGCACCTTTGATTTGGGCAGCCTCCAGGCGTTTATCAACTACATTGTGCAGATTTTGATGAGCGTCATGATGGTGGCCATGTCCCTCCTCCAGCTCTCCCGCTCCCAGGCGTGCGCCCACCGTATCAACGAGGTGCTCAACACTGAGCCCTCGGTGGAGGACCGGCCGGACGCCGCGGCCCGTACCCTTCCCGCCCCCAGGGGCGAGGTGGAGTTCCGCGATGTGTCCTTCAAGTATGTGGCCACCGGCAGCGGGGACGACGTGCTCTCCCACATCAGTTTTACAGTAAAGCCCGGCCAGTTTGTGGCCATTGTGGGCGGCACCGGCACCGGCAAGTCCACCCTGGTCAACCTTATCCCCCGGTTTTACGATGTGACCGGCGGCGCGGTGCTGCTGGACGGGGTGGATGTGCGGGACTATCCGCTGGAGGAGCTGCGGGGCCGCATTGGCATGGTGCTCCAGAATAACGTCCTCTTTACCGGCACAGTGCGGGAAAATCTCCTCTGGGGCGACCCCAACGCCACCGAGGAGGAGATGATACAGGCCGCCAAGGACGCCCAAGCCTATGACTTTATTATGGCCCTCCCCGACGGCTTTGACACCAATCTGTCCCAGGGGGGCGTGAATGTCTCCGGTGGACAGAAGCAGCGCCTGTGTATTGCCCGGGCCATGCTGCGCAAGCCCGCGGTGCTCATTCTGGATGACTCCACCTCCGCCGTGGACAGCGCCACGGAGGCGGCCATTCGGGACTCCTTCCAGAAGAATTTGAAGGACACCACCGTTCTCCTCATCGCCCAGCGTATCTCCTCGGTGGAGCACGCCGACGAGATTCTCATTCTGGACGACGACCACATCGCCGCCCGGGGCACCCATGAGGAGCTGCTGAAAAGCAGCGCCATCTATCAGGAAATTTACCAGTCTCAGCAGGAAGGGGTGGGAGAGTAATGCCGGGACCCAATCGTCACCCCCGCGGGGGATACCAAAAGCCTAAGAATCTGGGCAAGACCATTGCCCGCCTGGTGGGCTACCTCACCCGCAGTAAGCTGCCGCTGCTGGCGGTGCTGGGCTGCCTCATCCTCTCGGTGGGGAGCAACATCGGCGGCTCCTATATGATGCGGGGCATCATCAACGACTTTATCTACAAGGGCTGTACCGACTTTGCCGGCCTGGCCAAATCCGTTTTAATGCTGGTGGGCATCTACCTCATTGGCTGTCTGGCCACCTATGGCCAGTCGGCCACCATGGTGCGCCTGGCCCAGCGGGGGGTGAACCGCCTGCGCCGGGACCTCTTTGACAAGCTTCAGAATCTCCCCCTCTCCTACTTTGACCAGCACCCCCACGGCGAGCTGATGAGCCGCTTTACCAACGACGCGGACAATGTCCAGCTGGCCCTGGAGCAGAGCGTCGTCTCCCTATGCTCCAGTGTGCTCATGTTTGTGGGGCTGGTGTGTATGATGCTCTTCATCAACTGGAAGCTCTTCCTGGTCACCGCCATTCTTCTGGTGGTCACCATGAACCTCTTCCGCAAGCTGGGGGGCCGCAGCCGCCGCTTTTATCAGCAGCAGCAGGCCACCCTGGGCGCGGTCAACGGCGATATCCAGGAGGTCATCGAGGGGCTGAAGGTGGTCAAGGCCTTTACCCATGAGGAGGCGGCCAAGGAGCAGTTCCGCAAGCTCAACGAGGCCTACCGGGACGCGGCCCAGAAGGCCAACTTCTATTCCACCATGATTATGCCGGTGTCGGGCAACCTCATGAACATCAGCTATGCCCTCACCGCCGCCTTTGGCGGTCTGCTCTCGGTGATTCAGGGATTTGATTTGGGCGGTCTGGTGGTGTATCTGAACTACTCCAAGCAGGTGGGGCAGCCGTTAAACCAGATTTCCCAGCAGATGACCACCCTGCTCTCCGCCCTGGCGGGCGCGGAGCGCATTTTTGAGGTAATGGACACCGCCCCCGAAGTAGACGAAGGGCAGGTGACCCTGGTGGGGGCGGAGAAACAGGACGATGGTTCCCTCGCCCCCTATACGGGCGCCGGACGGCCCCGTACCTGGGCCTGGAAAGTGCCCCGCAGTGCGGGCATGGAGCTGGTGCGGGTGACGCTGACGGACGACGGCGGGGCGGTGGAAAACCCCAACGGCGACCGCTGGGCCTGGAAGTACCCCGACGCAGACGGACAGCCCGCCCTCCATCCCGTCCGGGGCGCGGTGCGCAGCGTCCCTAGCGAGGACTACTGCCTCACGGAGCTCAAGGGCGCGGTGCGCTTCAGCCATGTGGACTTCTCCTATGTCCCCGGCAAGCGGATTTTGAAAAACGTGTCTGTCTACGCAAACCCGGGACAGAAAATCGCCTTTGTGGGCTCCACCGGCGCAGGCAAGACCACCATCACCAACCTCATTAACCGCTTTTATGAGATTGAGGGGGGCCTTATCACCTACGACGGCATTGATGTGAAGGCCATCCGAAAGGACGATCTGCGCCGCTCTCTGGGTGCGGTGCTCCAGGATACCCATCTCTTTACCGGCACCATTATGGACAACATCCGCTATGGCCGTCTGGATGCCACCGACGAGGAGTGCATTGCCGCCGCCAAGAGCGCCAACGCCCACTCCTTTATCCGCCGCCTGCCGGAGGGGTATCAGACCATGGTCACCGGCGACGGCGCCAACCTCTCCCAGGGCCAGCGGCAGCTGCTGGCCATCGCCCGGGCCGCGGTAGCCGACCCGCCGGTGATGATTCTGGATGAGGCCACCTCCTCCATTGATACCCGCACCGAGCGGCATATTGAGCAGGGCATGGACGCCCTGATGGAGGGCCGCACGGTGTTCGTCATCGCCCACCGCCTCTCCACCGTGCGCAATTCCAACTGCATTGTGGTTATTGAACACGGCGAGATTGAGGAAAAGGGCGACCATCAGCAGCTTCTCGACCAGAAGGGGCGGTATTATCGGCTCTATACCGGGCAGTTCCAGCTGTCCTGATGCAGGGTTGCCCGCCCAAGGCGGGGAGGTTTTGCGCTCGCCGCGCGGGCGTCCTACGCGGACAGCGCCCGATTTCTTTTCGCGGAAAAGAAACCGGGAAAAGAAAAGGCGGAGAGGGGAACTTCTCGTTCCCCTCTCCACTCCCCTCCAAAAGGGCGGCCTTTTAATGGGGCCGCCCCATTTTTTGGCGGTAACTTTCAGTCTTTGCGGTTACCTGTCTTGCAAGGCAGTACAACGCTTTCCTCATAGGCGGAAAGCTTGGTTTAAATGGCACCGGGCTGGCGCAATCCCACCGTAGCAGACCTTTAGCCCGGTTGCGCATTGGGGGGAGTGCAGAGGGGGCAGCGCCCCCTCTGCGCTTTCTTTCCCACCGCTTTCTTTGCAAAGAAAGCGGTGCTCCCGCTGAGTAAGCGGCCTGCGCGGTGAGCGCAGAACCCTCCAGCCTGGCTGGGCAAAGTGCCCGACCAGTTTTTATTGTGTTCTAACATTTCCCCGTTCCCGCCCTCGCCCCGGATTTAGGCCGGCGTGTGGTAGTAAGTGGTGATGTTCCCGAAGAACGAAGTGGTAAATGGTGAGAAACTCGGGCTTACAATGTCACATGCGGACTCGAACCGCCGGGCTGCCCTCCGCCCCCCAACAAAATAGTCACGCCCGCTCCCGCATACCGGGGCTACCGTCCGAGGGGATTATTCCAACAGATCGCAGGTCCAGTTTAACCCCTGGATGCGGGTGTCCAGCTCCCGGAACTCCTTGGAGAGCTGGTCAATCTCCCGCTGCAAGGTGCCCAAATCCAGCGTAATGACCATGCGCACCTCGCTGTGTGTGAGGCGGTAGTCCCGCTGGGCGGCCTCCTGGGCCAGACGGGAGAGGAGCTGCCGCTGGCTGCGGAGCATATCCCGCCGGGCCAGCGCGTCCGCCAGAGAGACGCCCTCCTCCAAAAAGAGGGTATGATTAGTGCGGTTGATGCGTGCCACCAGACTGCACAGGGCCTGACTGGTCTCCCGGGCCGTCTGGAGAAGCAGCTGGGGATTTTCTGTGGGGGTGTCCCCCTCCTGGATTTTCAGGTTGGCGCGGATGCGATCCTCCAGATTCTCCAGTTTAGTCTGGTATTCGCCCCGCAGCAGCAGGGCCTCGGCCAGTTTCATGCGTACCTCCTCGCTTACAGACGGGTGTCCAGCTCAGCCCGGATGGCCTCCAAGAAGGCGCGGCTGTCCACCGCGTGGGCGGGGGTCTCACCCTCCCACAGACCAGCCAAGTCCCGGGTCATGGTGCCGCCCTCAATGACGGCGATGCTGGCGGCCTCCAGGGCGTCGGCAAAGCGCACCAGATCCTCCAGACCGTCCAGCTCGCCCCGCTTGCGCAGCGCGCCGCTCCAGGCAAAGATGGTGGCCATGGGGTTGGTGGAGGTGCTCTCCCCCTTCAGGTGCTTGTAGTAGTGGCGGGTGACAGTGCCATGGGCGGCCTCGTACTCATAATTCCCCTCGGGGGAGACCAGCACGGAGGTCATCATGGCCAGAGAGCCGAAGGCGGTGGAGACCATGTCGCTCATCACATCGCCGTCGTAGTTCTTGCAGGCCCAGATATAGCCGCCCTCGCTGCGGATGACGCGGGCCACCGCATCGTCAATGAGGGTATAGAAGTACTGAATGCCCAGCTCCTGGAACTGCTGCTGGTACTCCGCGTCGAAAATCTCCTGGAAGATGTCCTTGAAGGTGTGGTCATACTTCTTGGAGATGGTGTCCTTGGTGGCAAACCACAGATCCTGCTTGGTGTCAATGGCGTACTGGAAGCAGGAGCGGGCAAAGGAGCGGATGGAGGTATCCTTGTTGTACTGCCCCTGGAGCACACCGGCGCACTCAAAGTCGTAGATGGTCTGGCACAGCTCCACACCGTCCTCCCCGTGGAACACCAGCTCCGCCTTGCCGGGGCCGGGGACCCGGTATTCGGTGGCCTTGTACACATCGCCGTAGGCGTGACGGGCGACGGTGATGGGCTTTTTCCAGTTCTTCACCACCGGGGAGATGCCCTTTACCATAATAGGGGCGCGGAACACGGTGCCGTCCAGAATGGCCCGGATGGTGCCGTTGGGGGACTTCCACATCTCATGGAGGTGATACTCCTCCATGCGCTGGGCGTTGGGGGTAATGGTGGCGCATTTCACCGACACACCGTATTTTTTGGTGGCCTCGGCGGCGTCCACCGTCACCTGGTCGCCGGTCTTGTCCCGCTCCGGCAGGCCCAAATCGTAGTATTCGGTCTTGAGATCCACATAGGGGGTGAGGAGGATGTCCTTGATATCCTGCCACAGAATACGGGTCATCTCGTCTCCGTCCATCTCCACCAGGGGGGTTTTCATCTGAATTTTCGCCATTGCGGTTGGCACCTCCGTCCTTGCCAGGGGCAAGTTTATGTTCTTGTTTAGTATAGCGACTTTTGCACGGAAAAGCAATGTTCAGGTGAAGTCGATTTCAGTCTGGACAGCTCTGAGTCCAAATTGACATACGCCCCTTGACAAATTCCACCCCTGGTGCTATGGTTAATTACACAAGTAATGAACCAGTGAACAAGGAGGCGGAGCCATGCGGGGGACCCTGAATGACCAGTCCCTGATTTATCTGCAAATTGCCGCCATGATTGAGGACGACATTCTGCGGGGGGTGTACCGGGAGGAGGAGCAGGTGCCCTCCACCAATGAGCTGGCCCGGGTGTACAACATCAACCCGGCCACGGCGGGAAAGGGCCTCAACCTTCTGGCGGGGGAGGGCATTCTCTACAAGCGCCGGGGGCTGGGAATGTTCGTCTCGCCGGGGGCGGCGGAGAAGGTAAAGGACAAGCGGCGGGCGGCCTTTGTGCAGCGCTATGTGGCCCCCATGGTCCGGGAGGGGCAGTCCCTCGGGTTGAGCAGGGGGGAGCTGCTGGCGCTGGTGGAGAAGGCCATGGAGGAAGGAGCGGACAAATGAACAACCTGACCTTAAAAGCAGAGGGCCTGAACAAGTCCTATGGCTCCAATCATGTGCTGCGGGATTTGGATGTGGAGCTGCTGCCGGGGAAAATTTACGGCCTCATCGGGCGCAATGGATCGGGTAAGACCACGCTGCTGGGCTGCCTGACCGGCCAGAACACCTTCCAGTCGGGGACCGTGACCTGCGGCGGGGAGAAGGTGTGGGAAAACCGCCGGGCGCTGGAACAGATCTGTTTCTCCCGGGAGCTGCCCGACACCGTGATGGGCAGCCGGAACGGGCAGAAAATCCGCCACTATCTGGAGGCGGGGGCCACCTTCTTTCCCCACTGGGACAGGGAATACGCCAAAGCCCTGATGGCGGAGTTCGGCCTGGATGAGAAGAAAAAAATTTACGCCCTCTCCCGGGGGCAGCGCTCCATGGTGACCATCCTCATCGCCCTCGCCAGCCGCGCCCCCATTACCATACTGGATGAGCCGGTGGCCGGGCTGGATGTAGTGATGCGGGAGCACTTCTACCGGCTGCTGCTGGAGGAATTTGGCCGGAGCGAGCGGACCTTTGTGGTGTCCACCCACATCATTGAAGAGGCTGCCTCTGTCTTTGAAGAAGTGCTCTTCCTGGATGGGGGAAAGATTGTGGAGCACGCCCCAGTGGACGAGCTGGTGGACCAGTTCCGCTATGTCTCCGGTCTGGCCGAAGAGGTGGACCGGGCCTGTGCGGGGCTGACGGTGGTCAGCCGTCAGGACTTGGGGCGGCGGCGCACCGCAACAGTGCGGGGCGGAGAAGAGGAACTGGAAAAGCTCTCCGCCTTTGACGTGGATGTGGCCCCGCTGAATCTCCAGAATGTGTTTGTGGCCCTCTGCGGCCAGGAACACCCCCAGCCGTAAGGAGGTCTGTACCATGGGACGTGTGCTGCGCTTTTTGGTGGGGCTGCACCTGCCGGGCCTGGGAGTCTTTGCCGTCTACGCGGTGGGGATGACCGCCTATGCCGCCCTGGGCGGGAATTTGCAGGATGGCGTGTTGTCCACCTATTACTACCTCTTTCCGCTGGTGCCGGCACTTTTTCTGGGCATCTTCCAGTATACCAGCAGTGTGAGCTACCTCAATATCGCCCTCTCCATGGGCTGCACCCGCCGGGCCTTCTTTTGGGGGAATCAGTTCATGCTGTTCCTCACCAGTCTGATGGTCTCACTGCTGACCGCTTTCTTTCTCTTCCTGCCCCAGTGGATGGGGTGGGACTGGGTGATTCCCTTTATGCCGGTTCAGGCTCTGCCCTATCTGCCGGTTGCCACGCTGGCGGTGGGGGAGTGCATGGCGGCGGCCGGGCTGCTCCGGCGCATCAGCCCGGCGCTGGGGATGGTGTGCTATGGTGTGGCCCTGGTGGCCCTCATCTGTCTGGGCGTCCTGGTCCAGGTGGTGGAGGACGCCTGGCTGTGGGGCGATTTGCCCGCCATTCTCCTGCTGGTGTCCGTCTTTCTGGGGGGACTGTGCCTCGTTGTAGAGGCCACACAGACCCGTCAGGCCGTTGTGAGGTGATACCATGACAAGGATTTTACGCTGTGACCGGGAGGATTTCTGTCTCTATACCTTGGTGCCCCTAGGGATTTTTCTGCTGGGCGTGACCGTCAATACCGCCGCAGTGCTGCTGGGCGCGGAGAGCACCTTTGCCTTTCTGCCCATCTTTTTGCTCCTGGCCTGCGCCCTACTGGGGCTGTCGGGCGGAATTTCCGCGCTCCTCTATGCGTTTCCTCTGGCGGTGTCCTTCAGCATTCCCCGCCGCCGAGCCCTGGGCGGGGTGGTGGTGTACCTCCTGGCCATTTGGGCGGTGCTGGCGGTACTCTCCACCGCGCTGGTGCTGGTGGACCACTGGTATGTGTACAACATTCTGCCCATGCTCGTTCCAGGGCTGGAGGTGATGGGGGACCCCCTCTATGAGTTGGGCGTCTCGTATATCATAGTGGCTGCTACGCTGGGTGTGGCTACCGGCTTTCTGGGCGGTACCGCCATCCTCCGCTTTGGACGGAAGGGAGGCTGGGCCCTGTGGGGGATTTACATGGCCGCCCTCCTCTGCCGGGAGCAGATTGCCTGGGCCGCCCTGCTGAACGATTGGCCCTACTGGGTATTGGTGCTCCTGATGCTGCTGGGGCTTTCGGTGTGGAGCCTCCTGCACTGGGATGTCCGAAGATAGCAGCGTTTTTTGCGCTCGCCGCGCGGGCCGCCTACTCGGTGGGAAAGAAAGCGCAGAGGGGGCAACCCCCTCTGCACTCCCCCAATGCGCAACCGGGCTAAATTTCTGCTGCGGTGGTATTTCCCAGGTTCGGTGTCATTTGAACCAAGCTTTCTACCTATGAGGGCAGTGTTGTACTGCCATGCAAGACAGGCGACCGCAAAGACTGAAAGTTACCGCCCAAAAATGGGGCGGCCCCATAAAAAGGCCGCCCTTTTGGAGGGGAGTGGAGAGGGGAACGAGAAGTTCCCCTCTCCGCCTTTTCTTTCCCCGGTTTCTTTTCCGCGAAAAGAAATCGGGCGCCACCCGCGTAG